>JAFXBK010000088.1 GCA_017521825.1 Oscillospiraceae bacterium | reverse complement strand
GCTCTACCAACTGAGCTACAAAGGCAAATCGCTGTCGTCCAGCGACTTTGTTATTATACTACATGGTTTTGGTTTTGTCAACCATTATTTTGAAATTTTTTAATTAATTATGCAATATTCTTTTAAAATTTCAACAGTTTTCTCTCCGATGCCGTCAATGCTTAAAAGTTCGCTGAAAGAAACAATGGTTCCGTATTCATTCCGATAATCAATTATAAGCTTTGCGGTCGCAGGACCGATGTTCGGAATAAGTTCAAGTTCTTCTGAAGAAGCTTTGTTTATTTCTATCGGAAAGGAACTTCCTTATTCGGAAGATTCCGAAACATAAACCACATTGTTTTGGCTCTCTTCTTCCGAAGAAAAACTTGGGACAAATGTTTTTGGAGAATATATTATGCAGGCAACGGAAACAGCCGCAAGCAATATAATGCATCCGACAAATAAGAATATAAGAAGCCGTTTTTCTATTATCTCTTCCTCATTCATACATTTCCTCCAGGAACTCCACAAGGTGTGCAATTGCATTTTCTTCACAGGAAGGAAGAATCAGATCCGCCTTTTCCTTAAGTCCATCCTGGGCGTTTTCAACCGCCGCACCAATGCCCGCGGCAAGAATCATATCGGAATCGTTTTCATAATCGCCCACCGCGACGGAATTTTCGATCGGAATTCCGATAATTTCGCAAAGGCGTTCGAGTGATTTTCCTTTTGAATTTTGCGGAGGAAGAATTTCAAGGAAAAACGGGCTTGACTGAATAACCTTAACTTCTTTTCCGCAAACGGATTCCGCAAATTTTCTTATTTCGGCCATGCTTTCCGGATCGCAGCAAACAATATATTTATAAACGTTTTCCGGAATATCCTCAAAACCACCGTCAAAAAAATGGAATTCCCTTTCCGGAATATATTTTTTAAGATATTTTCCGGAGGTCATAAGATTTACAGAATCGGTACTTGCAAAATGGCAGTCACAGCAATCGAACTTTTCTTTAATCTTTTTAACGGAAAAACGTGCATATTTTGAAATGTAATTTGGTTCGATTATTTCTTCCTTTGCCCAGTCATAAAAATATCCGCCGTTTATATGTACGGAAGGCACATTGATCGGAATTTTATCAAGAAGCGGCTTTGCGACATCAATAGCGCGGCCGGTGGAAACTGTAAAGTGTCCGCCCTTGCCGGTAAATCTTTTTATCGCTTCGAGGTTTTCCTTGGAAATTCCGTCTTTTTCACGCAAAAGCGTTCCGTCAACATCTGTAATTATAAGAATATCGGAAAGACTTTCAATCATCAGATTTCTACCAGCTTTCTTTCAAATTCGGTAAAATATTCAGGAAGCGGCGCCGTAAATTCCATATATTCCCCGGTTCTCGGGTGGATAAAACCTATTGTTCCGGCATGGAGGCATTGTCCCCCAAGCTGGGTGATGACGTTTTTCGGCCCGTAAACCGAATCTCCGGCCACCGGGTGTCCTATATACGCCATGTGTACCCTTATCTGATGAGTACGACCGGTTTTAAGCTTGCATTGAACATGGGTGAACCCGGAATAACGTTTTATAACGGAATAATGGGTCTGGGCGGTTCTTCCGCCCTCAATAACGGCCATTTTTTTGCGGTCTTTGGTACTTCTTCCGATGGGAGCGTCAACGTCGCCCTCATCTTCCATATTTACTCCGTAAACTATGGTCTGATAAATTCTGTTAAGGCTGTGTTCCTTAATCTGCTCCGCAAGATGAACGTGAGCAAAATCGTTTTTTGCAACAAGAAGAAGTCCGCTGGTGTCTTTATCGATTCTGTGAACAATTCCCGGTCGGAGAACGCCGTTTATTCCGGAAAGGCTGTCCTTACAATGCCACAAAAGCGCGTTAACAAGGGTTCCGTTGTGGTTTCCCGGTGCAGGATGAACAACCATTCCCTTGGGTTTATAAACCACCAGAAGGTCATCGTCCTCATAATAAATATCAAGCGGGATGTCTTCCGCTTCAACATCGAGAGAAACAGCGTCCGGAATGAGTACGGAGATATCTTCCCCTTCTTTGAGCACCCGGCTTTTTGCAATGGCCTTTCCGCCGATTTCCACATTTCCTACGGAAATAAGTTTTTGCAAAGCGGAACGGGTCAGATGGTCGATGGATTCCGCAAGGAATTTATCGGCTCTGGAGCCGTCCGCTTCTTCCGGAACGGTTATAACAATTTTATTCATTTGTTTTCACCGCCGAAAATTTTTTCAAGATCTTTGTCAATCTCGTTTAATTCGGTTTCTTTGGCAATTTTTTCTTTCTTTTCCTTTTTATCGGAAAAATAAACCGCAACACAAAGCAAAAATGCGCCGACGCAGATGCAGATATCCGCAATATTGAAAATTGCGAAATTGATTATCCTGACGTCGATGTAGTCAATTACATAACCGAGGCTGATTCTGTCGATAAGGTTTCCAACTCCGCCGGAAAGCAAAAGTGAAAGAGAAAAAACTTCAAGTTTTCCGGTAACTTTTCCGGAAAGGAAAAACGCAAGAACCGCAGCAAGCATAAGCGAAGTTACGCCAACAAGAATCCAGCGGTTATCGGAAAACATGCTGAAAGCAACGCCGGTGTTTTCGGCATATTTAAGATATAAAACATTTTCAATAACGGCAATTTCGCCTTTTATAAGGGTTTCGGCGGCCCAGTTTTTTACAATCTGGTCAACAGCAACAAGAATTACCGCAATAATTGTAGAAATAAGCTGAAACATTTTGCCTCCAAAAAATTACGGGCAGAACCGCAAAAGTTCCGCCCGTATTATAATTTTATTTATCCTACAATTTCTGCGCAACGTGCACAAAGAGTGGGATGTTCGGCGCACTGGCCAACGGTATGGCTGTGGGTCCAGCAACGTTCGCATTTTTCGCCGGGAGCAACTTCAACTTTAACGTCAACACCGTCAAATTCGGAAGTTCCGATTTCAACAGCGGAAACGATGAATGCGGAAACAAGGTCGTTTTCTGCGGATTTTACAAATTCAAACCAGTCTCTGCCGCAGTTGAGGGTTACTTTTGCTTCAAGGGATTTGCCGATAAGTTTCTGAGCACGGGCTTCTTCAAGTGCCTTATTGACAATATCGCGAAGTTCGTCGATTTTTTCCCATTTTTCCATAAATTCTTCATCTGCGGAAACGCCGCTCTTTTCGGGAATCTTGTTGAAGAATACGGAATCTGCGTCGTCTTTTGCACTTCTGGGAAGATATCCCCAGATTTCCTCAGCGGTGAAAGAAAGGATAGGCGCAAGGCAAAGGGTCATGCTGCGGAGAATGTTATAAATAACGGTCTGTGCAGCTCTTCTGCTTTCGCTGTCGAATTTTTCAACGTAAAGTCTGTCTTTAAGGATATCGAGATAGAAGTTGGAAAGATCGGTGGTGCAGAAATCGCGGATTGCGGAATAAACGATGTGGAAATCAAATTTATCGTAAGCGGCTTTGCATTTTTCAAGAATTTCGTCCATTCTTGCAAGAGCCCATTTATCAATACCATCAAGTTTTTCAACAGCAACGGAATCCTTATCGGGATCGAAATCGTTGAGGTTGGAAAGAATGAATCTTGCGGTGTTTCTGATCTTACGATAAACGTCGGAAAGCTGTTTAAGAATATCGCCGGAAATTCTGATGTCTGCATGGTAGTCGGAAGAAGCAACCCAGGTTCTGAGGATATCGGCGCCATATTTTTCGGTTACTTCGTCGGGGCTTACGCCGTTTCCGAGGGATTTATGCATTGCTTTTCCTTCGCCGTCAACAACCCATCCATGGGTGCAAACTGCTTTGTAAGGTGCGCCGCCTTTGGATGCAACGGAAGTAAGAAGAGAAGACTGGAACCAACCACGGTACTGGTCTGCCCCTTCAAGATAAAGGTCTGCGGGCCATGCAAGTCCGTGTTCTTCGTCGCAAACTGCCGCGTGGGAAACACCGGAATCGAACCAAACGTCCATGATGTTGTTGTCTTTGGTAAATTCGCCGCAGCCGCATTCACATTTGAAACCTTCGGGAAGGATCTCGTTTGCTTCATATTTGAACCAAGCATCGCTTCCCTCTTTTTCAAAGAGATTTGCAACAGCTTCAATGGTTTCTTCATTGATGATGATTTTACCGCAGTCGTTGCAGTAGAAAATCGGAATCGGAACACCCCAGGTTCTCTGACGGCTGATGCACCAGTCGGAACGGTCGTTTACCATGCCTTTAATGCGGTCGCCGCCCCATTCGGGAATCCACTGAACGCCGTCAATGGCTTTGCAGGCATCTTCCTTAAAACCGTCAACGGAGCAGAACCACTGTTCGGTTGCGCGGAAGATGATGGGAGATTTGCATCTCCAGCAATGAGGATACTGGTGGATGATTTTTTCGCTGGTGAAAAGTGCGTTGAGTTCAACAAGTTTTGCGTAAATTGCTTTGTTGGCTTCGTCGGTGGTAAGACCTTCAAATTCACCTGCTTCAGCGGTAAGTTTGCCGTCGCCGTCAACGGGAACTATAATCGGAATATCGGGATAATGGTTTACGCAAACTTCAAAGTCTTCAACACCGTGACCGGGAGCGGTATGAACGCATCCGGTACCGGATTCAAGAGTTACGTGGTCGCCGACAATAACAAGGCCGGTTCTGTCGATAAACGGATGTTTATAAACGATATATTCAAGTTCCTTACCCTTGACGCTGGTTTCGGAAACGGAATATTCATCGATTTTTGCGGCTTTCATAGCGCTTTCAACAAGCTCTTTTGCCATGATGTAATATTCGCCGTTTGCTTTAACGGAAACATATTCATAATCGGGACCAAGGCAGATAGCAAGGTTACCGGGAAGAGTCCAGGTGGTGGTGGTCCAGATTACGAAATAGGTATTATCAAGTTCGGTTCCCAAAGGAGCAAGTTTTCCCTGGTCGTCCTCAACTTTGAATTTAACATAGATGGAATGGCAGGTATCTTCTTCGTATTCAATTTCTGCTTCGGCAAGAGCGGTTTTGCATTCCGGGCACCAATAAACGGGTTTAAGACCTTTATAGATAAAATCTTTTTTTGCCATTTCGCCGAAAACACGGATCTGTTCTGCTTCGTGTTTATGCTGGAAAGTAAGATAAGGTCTGAAATAATCGCCGATGGAACCAAGGCGCATGAACTGGCGTCTCTGAACGTCAACGTAATATTCCGCAAATTCCTTGCAGACTTTACGGAGTTCGATAGCGGAATGAATATTTTCAACGCCGACTTTTTTCATGGCTTTAAGCTCAATAGGAAGTCCGTGGGTATCCCAACCGGGAACATAAGGAGCTTTGAAGCCGCTCATATTTTTATATTTTACGATGATATCTTTAAGAACTTTATTAAGAGCGGTACCCATATGGATGTCGCCGTTTGCATAAGGAGGGCCGTCATGAAGAACATAAAGAGGAAGGTCTTTATTCTTCTCCATAAGTTTCTGATAAAGTTCTTCGTCCTGCCATTTTTTGATCATTTCCGGTTCGCGCTGAGGAAGACCCGCACGCATAGGAAAATCAGTTTTGGGCAGATTCATTGTTGCATTATAATCGATTGCCATTTCTGATTTATATCTCCTGTCAATTATTCTTATACATCAAGATCGATTCTTTTGGTTTCCGCCATGGAAACTTCGTCAAAATCGATTTCTTCTTCGGAAACTTCTTCCGCAGAAATTTCTTCGGTAACCTCTACCTTTACCTCTTCGGGTTCTTCGGAAGAAGCTTTTTCTTCGGTATTTTCCGGCATAAGGCTTATAAGTTCAAGGTGCTGTCTGTACATTGCCAAAAGTTGTTTTTTAAATTCTGCAGTTTCTTTCTGAAGAGTAGCAAGAGTTTCTTTTTCTTTAACAATTTTGGATTCGGATTCGGTAAATACCTGTTTTACCTGGTTTTCGGCATCGGCAAGAATAACTTCAGCTTTTGCCTTGGAATCGCGAACAATGTTTTCGCCAAGTTTCTGTGCGCCAAGAAGAACGGTTTTAAGGCTGTCTTCGTTAGCTCTGTATTCTTCAAGTTTTTCAGCAAGAACAAGAAGCTTTTCTTCGGCCGCGGTTTTTTCCTGATACATTACGTCATAGGAATAGATAATTTCGTTGATAAAAGAATCAACTTCTTCGGGTTTATAACCAAAGGCCGCTTTTTCAAATTTTTTACTGGTAATATCGTTGGGTGTCAACACAGATATTCACCTCCGAAATAATTATAATTTAATTAAAAGAATACGCCGCTGCTTTCGAGTTCATCAAGAAGATCGCCCATAATGTTAACATTATAGGGGGTGATGATGTAGGTGCTGTTTGCAACACGTTTAATCTGGCCGTTGTTTGCATAAGCAACGCCGCTGAGGAAGTCGATAAGTCTTCTGGAAACTTCTTTGTTGGTTGCTTCAAGGTTAAGAACAACGGTGTGTTTGGAATTAAGGTGGTCAGCAACAGGTCTTGCGTCATCGAAACGTTCGGGTTTAACAAGAACAACCTGAAGCTGGGTGGTGGTATGGATGTTAACTACTTTATTCTGTTTGGATTCAGAAGAAACGGATTTTCCGAAAATGGAAGTTTTTGCGGTGTCGCCTTCTTCGGAAGCGGAATCACCGTCTTCGCCGTCAAGAAGGTTTTCGTCTTCGTACATTTCTTCTGCGTCCTCGGGAATACCAAGCATTCCTTTAACTTTGTCCATAAATGCCATTATAATTTCCTCCTGTGTAAAAATCTTTCGATTGGTTAAACATATTTTCTCGCGCCGAAAAGGCCCTGGCCGACTCTTACTATTGTTGCTCCTTCGGAAACAGCAAGTTCATAATCCGCGGACATGCCCATCGACAATATATTAATATATATATTATCTATGTTTTTGGCCTTAATGTCAACTAATAGATGACGCATTTTTTTAAAATATTGCCGAGTTTCTTCAATTTCTGCCCCAAAACGGCCGATTGTCATAAGTCCGCGAAGCCTAAGATGGGGAAAATCTCCGATTTTTTCGGAAATCCCGACAACTTCCTCGGCGGAAAAACCGCCTTTGCTTTCTTCATCGGCAATGTTTACTTCCAAAAGAATGTCCATTACCTTATTTATTTTTGAACAGCGTTTTTCAATTTCTTCAGCAAGTTTCAGCGAATCAACGGATTCTATCATGGAAACTTTATCAACAATATATTTTACCTTGTTGGTCTGAAGCCTTCCGATAAAATGGATTTCCGCACTTTTATCATAACTTTCGTACTTTTCCAAAAGTTCCTGAACCTTGTTTTCGCCCAAAAGGTCACACCCGGCTTTAATCGCTTCGTTAATTTTTTCCGGCGCAACGGTTTTTGTAACGGCCATAAGGCGGATTTCGGAAGGATCTCTTCCGGAATTTTCGGCGGATTTTTTTATTTTATCAAAAGTTTCGCCGACATTTAACGCAACATCAGTCAATAACTTTTCCGACATAAAGATCGTTTCCTCCCACAAAAACTTCATCAAAAAGCTGAAGCGCGTTTTTTGTTCCCTGGTTCCATTTAACAACGTTATAACCGTTTCCGGAATAAATTATATCAACCGCACGGAATTTAACTTCGCTTCTGTCAAGAATAAAAACGCCCATCTGCTGCTGTTCGTCAAATCTTACGGAATCGGAAGAAATCCTGAGCCCGGAAATGGTTCCGAAAACAATATCTGCGCTTACCTGGCGAAGAGAAGCAACTTCCGGCGTAAAATTTTGGGAAAGCAAAACAATTATTATGTTTTCGCTTGTTTCGTCCTCGATTTTTTCATAAATTTCGAGTTTAAGAGAATCTTCCAGACCGTCGAAATTTACCGAAACTTTTCTTCCGATGCTGAATTTTTCCGCATCTTCGGGAGAAACGGAAATTACGTAATACCATTTATAATTGTCGGCAATTTTTCCGATTTTTTCTTCGGAAACGGCGACCTCCTGATTTATAATTTCCTCTATTTCAGAAACGGATTTTTCAAAAAGGCTTTCTTTTGTAATAAGTTCCTCAAAACCATCGACGGAAGAAATAAAATATCCCGTTTTAGGAGAAGTTACCGTGTTTGCTTCGTCGGAATTGATTTCGTTCTGAAGTTCATCAAATTCCGCTTTTAAAAGAGCAATTCGTTCCTCGAATTTGTTGGCTTCGTCGGTTATGGATGTTTTTTTATTTACCGAAAGCAAAAGAGAATCCTTAATGGCAGAAAAATCGGAATAGTTCCCTCTTGCAATAGCTCCGGAATAAGCGGAAACGGCATTACCGATCTGGTCGTTTATAAATTCCGAAGAACCGTAAAGCTGAGAAACGCCGTTGGAAGCTTCTTCAAGAAGGCCGATTTCCTTTTCAAGTTCCTCTGCTCTTTCCATTTTTTTAACTGTATCGGAAGAAGCGTGAGCATAGGCAACGGGTTTGTTTTTCAGAACTCTTGCGGCATCTTCGTGAATATAGCTTACGCTTCCGCCGTATTGATCTTCGATAACCGTTTCGGTTCTTACGGCAATTCCGTTTACGTGAATCGCTTCGTTTACGGAATAAGTTACGGCTATTTCGGTTTTATATGGGGTATAAAAAAACGTCCATGCCTGATAACCGGCATATATAACCAAAAAGACTGACAGCAAAACTGCCATAAATTTAAGCATTTTACTTTTCATTTTTTCTCCAAAAAGTTTTCAATAATTTCAAACGCGGCTTCGTATAATTCGGTTTTATCAGAAAAACTGTCCCTGAAAAGCCAGTTTATCTTTTCATTTCGTTTAAACCATGTTATCTGGCGCTTTGCGTAATGCCTTGTTTCCTTTTTGAGCACCGAAATCGCATCTTCCCTGCTCATTTCGCCGCGGAAATAAGGATAGAACTCCTTATAACCTATAGCCTGAGCAGCGGTGCAGGTTCCGCCGTGCTCAAAAAGGAATTTTGCTTCGTTTTCAACGCCTTCTTTGAGCATCTCGTCAATTCGTTCTTCAATACGGGCATAAAGTTTATCTCTGTCGGCAAAAGTTGTTCCGATATAACAAACATCATAGATGCTCGGAAGCGGATGGGAATCTTTCTGGTGCTCGGACATGGTTTTTCCCGTAATCTCAAAAACTTCAAGCGCGCGAACAACCCTTGAAAGATTGTTTGCGTGGGTTTTTGATGCGGAAACCGGGTCGATTTCTTTTAGTTTTTCAAAAAGAGCTTCGTTTCCGTTTTCTTTTGAAAAATCAAAAAGTTTTTCACGAATTTCCGGGCTGCTTTTGATTTCCGCAAATTCCGTATTGGAAAGAAGCGAATCCACATAAAGACCCGTCCCTCCGCAAAGAACCGGAATTTTTCCTCTTTCAAAGATATCCGCTATTGCTTTTTTTGCGTCTTCGACATAGTTTGCTACGGAATATTCATCATCGATGCTTTTGAATCCAACAAGGTGGTGAGGAATTCCGCACATTTCCTTTTTGGTGGGTTTGGCGGTTCCTACGGTTAATTCGGAATAAATCTGCATTGAATCGGCGGAAACAACTTCCCCGCCGAATTTTTTTGCTATTTCTACTGCAAGTCCGGTTTTTCCGGAAGCAGTGGGACCTATAACTGCTATGACAGGTATTTTTTCATTCATAATATTCCCTTTTATTGCTGGCGACCGAACATTCGCTCAAGTTTATTTTTACTTATTGTTGTGGAAACGGGTCTTCCGTGCGGACAGTATTTTATATTCGGATCGTTAAGAAGCACGTTTACAATAGTTTCGAGTTCAGGTTGGGAATTTTTATCGTTTGCTTTAATTGCCGCGCGGCAGGAAATATTTGCGTAAAGTCTGTCAAGCTTTTCCGGGGTAAGGTCATGTTTGCATCCGGCTATGGAATCGGCAATTTCGCCCACTATGCTTTCGGCTTCCTTGGCTTTAACCCAGAAAGGAAGCGACCTTACAAGAACCGTTCCCCTTCCGAAATCATCGATCATAAACCCGAATTTTTCCATTTCCTCCGGGTTTTCAAGAACGGCGGAACATTGTTCATCACTGAGCTGACAGGTAATCGGAGTTATGAGATATTGGCAGTCAAAAGCCTTTATTCCCTGGCGGAGTTTTTCATAAAGGATTCTTTCATGGGCGGCGTGTTTATCAATAAAAACAAGTTCATCTTCGGATTCAAGAAGAATATACGTTTTAAAAACCTCGCCAACATATTTAAGGTTTCCGAAAGGAAGCGGATCCGTTTCAAGGTTTCGGGGAAGTTCCGGAACGGGAGCACCGGCTTTTTTCATGGCTTCCATTCCCTCGATGAATTCTTTCGGAAGTTCGGTTCCTTCTTCGGCCGCTTTATCCGCCGCCTGGCGGAGTTTATATTGGGCTGTGTGCGTTACATCTCCATCAATACGATAAGCCGCAAGGCTGTCGTTATTTCTTGCCGTGATGGAATCATCGTCAACAAGGGTATATTTTATATCCGTATATTTCCTCGGAATAAAATCCGTTTTCGGCTGTTGCGAAAGGGTTGTCTGGGTAACAACTTTTTCAAAATGCTCAATTTCCTTTTTATCGGAAATTTCGTCCCAAAATGTTTTGTTAACCTTTTTGGATTCTTCCAGAACCGCAGAAATATCCCTCTGATTAAGCGCGGATTTAACTCCGTAATAAACAAGGTCAAAAATTTCCTTTTCGCTTACAAAACGAACTTCGGTTTTTGCCGGGTGGACGTTTACGTCAACGGTTTCCGGAGGAATTTCAAGATTAAGAACGCATCCGGGAAATTTTCCGATCATTGCGGAACCTTTAAAAGCTTCTTCAAGGGCGGCCATGGCGGTTCTTGTTTTTACAAATCTTCTGTTAACAAAGAAGTTTTGGAAAGAACGGCTTGGTCTGGATGCGGAAGGTTTTGTAATATAACCCGTAACCTTCATTTTGTCTTTTCCAACGGGGCTGTAATTAACTTCTATGGTTTCTTTGGCAAAATCCCTTCCGTAAACGGCGGAAATAACGGAAAGCATATCGCCGTTTCCGTAGGTAAGAAGTTTTGTTTCACCATCGCGGATAAAACGGAATTTAATTTCCGGATATGAAAGCGCCATTTTATCCATAACCTGGGCAACGGCGTTTGCTTCCGCAACGTCTTTTTTAAGAAATTTTTGCCTTGCCGGGGTATTATAAAACAAATCCCGGACAATAATTGTCGTTCCTTCGGGACATCCGGCTTCTTCAATTTCGGAAGTGCCCTCGTCGGTTGCTTCACAGCGATAACCGCTTTCGGAACCTTTTGTTCTGGTCATAATTTCAACATGGGCAACCGCCGCAACGCTAGCCAATGCTTCGCCGCGGAAACCGAAGGTCATAATACGTTCAAGGTCCCATTCTTCGCTTATTTTACTTGTTGCATGGCGCAAAAATGCCTTTGGAATATCTTCCGGTTCAATTCCGCAGCCGTTATCCGTAACGCGGATAAAAGTGTTTCCGCCGTTTTGGATTTCAACCGTAACGCTGTCTGCGCCGGCATCTATTGAGTTTTCAACAAGTTCCTTGACAACCGAACAGGGTCTGTCAACAACTTCTCCGGCGGCAATAAGCTCCGCAATATGTTTATCAAGAAGATTTATTTTAGGCATTTTTTCACCACGCTAATTTTAATTATTTTACTATGCTTTTAAGCTCATAAAGAAGGTTCAATGCTTCGATTGGAGTAAGGGTTTCAACATCTGTCTGGCGGATTATTCTTTCCGCATCGCTTGTTATGGATGCAAAAAGATTGGTCTGCCCGATTATGTCGCTGTTTTGCTGCATATGAGAAATTTTTTCAACTTCCCTGCCTTCTTCAAGGGCGGAAAGAATTTCCCTTGCCCTTTTAACAACGCTGTTGGGGATTCCCGCAAGTTTTGCAACTTCGATTCCGTAGGAATCGTCGGCGCCGCCGCTTATGATCCGGCGGAGGAAGGTTATATCATCTCCGCGTTTTTTAACGGCAATGTTATAGTTGCGGATGTTTGGGTAAGCATTTTCAAGATCGGTAAGCTCGTGATAATGGGTTGCAAAAAGGGTTTTTGCGCCGAGTTTTTTTCTGTCAGCAATATGCTCAAGAACGGCATGTGCGATGCTCATTCCGTCAAAAGTGCTTGTTCCCCTTCCGATTTCGTCAAGGATCAGAAGGCTTTTGTTTGTTGCATTTTTAAGAATTTCCGCAACCTCGCTCATTTCAACCATAAAAGTTGACTGGCCGGCGGAAAGATCGTCGGAAGCGCCGACCCTGGTATAAACTCCGTCAACAATACCGATTCTGGCGTGTTTTGCGGGCACAAAACAGCCTATCTGCGCCATAATCGTTATAAGAGCAATCTGACGCATATATGTTGATTTACCGGCCATATTGGGGCCCGTAATAACGGCGATCTGGTTTTCGCGGTTATCCAGAAGAACATCGTTCGGGACGAAAGGCGCACCGTGAAGCATCTGTTCAACAACCGGGTGGCGGCCTTCGGTAATTTCGATTATGTCGCTTAAATCCACGGACGGTCTGGAATAATTGTTCCTAAGCGAAACTGCGGCAAAGGACTGGAGAACGTCGATTGCAGCAACGGCATTTGCGGTTGCCTGAACTCTTTCCACCTGAGCACTGATTTGAGCACGGACGTTTTCAAAAAGTTTTGCTTCCAGCAAAAGAATTTTATCATGAGCACCGAGAACTTTTTCTTCAAGTTCTTTAAGTTCCGGGGTTATATATCTTTCGCCGTTCGCAAGGGTTTGTTTTCTTATATATTCCGGAGGAACAAGATCAACATAGGATTTTGAAACCTCGATATAATATCCGAAAACATGGTTATAACCGATTTTCATTTTGGGAATACCGGTACGTTCTTTTTCGGATGTTTCGATAGCTGTGATTTTTCCGGTAATGTTGCTTGCAAGATCCCGGAGTTCATCAAGTTCCGCATTATATCCTTTCGCAATAACACCGCCGTCTTTAAGAGTTATGGGCGGATCTTTTTCTATAGCGCTGTCGATAAGGTTTTTGATATCTTCAAGAAGGTCTATTCCTTCCCGGAGTTCGGAAAGAAGCGGAGATTTTGTTCCGCTTAAAAGACCTTTGATTTTCGGAAGTTTTCCAAGGCTTCCCGCAAGGGTTTTATATTCCTTCGGATTTGCGTTACCGAAGATAATCCTTGTCATGGTTCGCTCAAGGTCATAAATTCCGGAAAGTTCTTCCGCAATATCTTCGCAAAGCATCGGATCGTTAAAAAACGCTTCCACAGCATAAAGCCTTTTATCGATTTTAACCGGATCAAGAAGCGGACGGTCAATATAGGAACGAAGAAGCCTTCTTCCCATGGCTGTGCTGGTTTTATCAAGCACCCAAAGAAGGGTTCCCCTTTTTTCCCTTCCGCGCATGGTTTCGGTAAGTTCAAGATTGCGTCTTGCGGAAAGATCAAGCTTCATAAAAGCCTTTTCGTCATAGAAAATTACGGAAGAAATTCGGCTAACGCCGTTTTTTTGTGTTTCGTAAAGATAACGCAAAAGGGCGGAAACACAGTTTTCCTGTAATATATTTTCAAAACCAAGTTCGTTCGGGCTGTGTTTTCCAAAATGATCATAAATCGTTTTTTCAACAAGTTTCTTGTCATATTCGGAATCGTCTATCTGTTCCCCAAGGCAGTTTATACGTTCTTTTATAAAATAACCTGCTTCGCGGCAGTCAAGAAAATTATCGTTAAAAAGAATTTCGCAAGGTTTATAGCGGCTTATTTCCTCAATGATTCGGTTATCAAGTTCCTTTGTGTTAAGGGTGCTTGTACACCTGAGTTCGCCGGTTGTAACGTCGCAAAAACAAATTCCGAAAGAATTTTCGTCAACAAAAATACTTGCGATATAGTTATTTATGCTTTCTTCGAGCATTGCGTTTTCAACAACGGTTCCGGGAGTAATTACGCGGATTACGTCGCGTTTAACAATGCCTTTTGCCGTAGCAGGATCTTCCATTTGTTCACAAATGGCAACTTTATAGCCTTTTTTTATAAGGCGCGCAACGTAAGATTCATAGCTGTGATAAGGGATTCCGCACATGGGCGCACGTTCTTCCTGGCCGCAATCTCTTCCGGTAAGAGTAAGCTCAAGTTCTTTTGAAGCAATTTTTGCGTCATCGAAGAACATTTCGTAAAAGTCACCGAGACGGAAAAACAGTATGGCGTCTTTGTTATTTTCTTTTATTTCAAAATACTGTTTCATCATCGGCGAAAGTTCTGCCAAGAAAACACACTTCCCTATCATAAATATATATTTATTATATAATAGCATAAAAGACGGTTTTGTTCAAGAAAAAAGGCGGACATTTTAATGTCCGCCTTTTAAAATCTGTTTTGTTTTATTGAAACAATTCGGGTCTTTTCTTAAAAATAATCGTTCCGGCTACGGAAGAAATAATAGCTTCCGCAAGCATATACGAACCATTGTAGCAGAACGAATAAACAGGTGCCGCCATTCCGAATTCGTTGGGCCAAAGAACATCCCAAATCATCCAGCCGGTTATAAAATGGCAAAGGAACCTTGCAAAAAATGTGAGCGCAATTCCCGAAATAAGGGCAGATTTAAAGTTTTTTGCACTGTTTCTGAAAATTCCGGAAAAGCCGATAACCGTATATGCCACGATATAATCAAAAAGAATTATTGCAACGGCCATTCCGACGGAAGTTGCGTACTGAACGTTATCAAGGCCGAGCAGGCACTGAAGAACGCTGAATACAAAGGCGGTAAAAACGCCCCATTTTGTTCCGTATCTGAAAGATACCATAACAAGCGGAAGCATCGCACAGATTGTTAATCCACCGCCCATTACAAAATCGATTTTGAAGAGGCTTAAAACCGTTCCGACCGCAATCATAACCGCGCTGAAAACAAGCCTTGATGTTTTTTGGTTTCTGTTTTCCATTTTTGTTTTCACTCCTTAAAAAATAAAAATCGCTGCAGCAAGGGAATTTGCCGCAGCGACCATGAAAACAAAGCCAAAAACGCTTTTCGACACTCCCTCCGCCGGTATTATCCGGATCAGGTCAAGGGTTCAGCGCGTTGCGCCATCTCAGCCCGAAAGCACCCCTGTATCTCCTTTATGCAGTTTAGATTATAATATCACTTATTGACGTCGGAGTCAACAGCAACTTCCTTTACGGAAGAAACAAGACTTGCGAGAGACTGAATTTCGCTCGGAACAATAATCTTGGTTGCCTTGCCGTCCGCAGCTTTTTCAAATGCTTCGTAACTCTTAAGAGTGAGCACAGCGGAAGAAGGATTTGCTTCATTAAGAAGAGTGATGGAATCCGCAAGCGCCTTTTGAACAACAAGGATAGCCTCTGCCTCGCCCTGTGCTTCGCGGATTTTTGCTTCCTTAACAGCTTCTGCGCGAAGGATAGCAGATTCTTTTTCACCTTCCGCAATAAGAATAGCGGATTTCTTTTCGCCTTCTGCGCGAAGAAGAGTTTCGCGGCGTTCGCGTTCAGCCTTCATCTGTTTCTCCATTGCGTCCTGAATTTCGCGCGGAGGGATAATGTTTTTAAGTTCAACGCGGTTAACTTTAATACCCCATTTATCCGTTGCCGTATCAAGAATCGAAGTGATTTTTACGTTGATAACGTCGCGGCTGGTAAGGGTGCTGTCAAGTTCAAGTTCGCCTATGATGTTACGAAGGGTTGTTGCGGTAAGGTTTTCTATCGCGGAAAGAGGTCTTTCAACACCGTAGCTGAAAAGTTTTGCGTCGGTGATCTGATAGAAAACAACAGTATCAATCTGCATTGTTACGTTATCTTTGGTAATAACCGGCTGGGGTTTAAAATCAACGACCTGTTCCTTGATGGAAACCCTTTTTGCAATTCTGTCAAAAAACGGAATTTTAAAATGGAGACCGGTTTCCCATGTTGCGTAATATGTTCCAAGGCGTTCGATTACATAAACGGTTGCCTGGGGAACAATTTTTACGTTAAGGGCAAGGATAATAAGGACAATAAGAACAAGTCCAAGACCAATGATAAGTCCGGTGAATTCAAACGGCATAAAAAATAACCTCCTTTTATTCTTCGCTTGCTTCTGCAAGTTCTTTTATTTCAACAATAAGGGTTGCGCCTTCGATTTTTCTAACGGTAACAACGGCTCCTTCCGGAATTGTTTTTCCGTCGGCGGATCTTGCGCTCCATGTAAGGCCGGAAATGTAAATTTTTCCGCTTCCGTTTAAATTTTCGATTTCGGCAGTTACGATTCCGTCGGTACCAATAAGACTGTCGGAGTTTGTCGGCTGTTTTTTAACTCTGACAACATCTTTAAAAAATCTTTTGGTAAACGCAAATGCTATTGCCGAAACGGCAAGGAAAACAAGGATCTGTCCCCAAAACGGAACACCGAAATATGCCGGAATAATTGCGGCAAGAGCACCGATTGCAAACCAGACGCTTATAAGCGAAACCGTTACCGCCTCAATTACACCTAAGACAACCGCAACAATAAGCCATATAAACGGCATCGGGATTTCAAACAACGAAATCGCCCCCTTTCATTTTTGCAATTTTATTTTACCATAACTTCTGTTGATATACAATATTTTTTTTATCAGCTCATATCGTCGGTATTTTCCCACGGAACATCGGAATCAATCGGCTGTTCTTTTGCTATATTCATAAGAACAATATAATCTGCTTCTATCATATATTTTTCGTTTTTGATTATTTCTGTTGTTTTCCTCGATAAAATTTCCATCTCTTTCATTTCAGTTTTCTCTTTTTTTGATAAAATACTGTAAGCTTCGGTTTTTCCGTCTTCAAAACTATATGTAATGGTGTTTTCCTTTACATTGAAATATGTTGTTTTTATGATGCTTATCGGGAGTTTTATTCCAAAAAAGTATAATTGTTTAGACTTTTTTTCAAAAGGAAAATCTTCACAGTTTTTACTGTTTCCGATTAAAAAATCTTTCCCTAAAAAACGGATTTTATATGTTTTTTTCTTTATTTTATCTTTTTCAATAATAGTTTTTTTCAATGGAAATTCCACTTTTATATTATAATCAGTTTTCGCAATAATATCCGCCCTTGCGTGCTTTAAGGTAAGTTTGTTATGGCTGTCCTCGTAAACTGCGCTTACCAATAAATCCCCTTTCAAAACCGCATCCCCGGGTTTAACAACTTCTTTTCCGTCGTAAACGTTCATCTTTTCTATTACTCCGTATTTTGATGCAACAAGATTTATCGGAACGTCATCATCCGGAACCATTTCCGTTTCGGTTTTTCTCTCGTTTATAAGAATATTAGCCACGCTTCCCTGTATGTTTATTTCCACGGAAGCAAGTCCCGGATTTTCCCGGAAAATATACCATTCAATATCCTGGACAAAATGATTTTTGGAAAACGTTCCGGTAAAGAGCCCCATCTCTTCGGCAGATTTTATTATATTTTCCGTTGGCGTATTTTGGTTCCCGATTACGTTTATTTCCCAAACAAATAAATTCATCAAAACCGTAAACATAAAAGTAAAAACAAAACCAAAAACAAAGCCGATTTTTATCCGGTTATTTTTGACAAAAAAACAAAAACCCTGTTTTTTGATTAATTTAAGCTTTATTCCGTATTTTTTTGCCGGCTTTTTAAGTTTTTTATAGTTTTTTGCTTCGGTTTTCGCAAAAAATCCGTATCCGTTTTTTTGGGGCGAGATTATTTCAATTCCATTTTTTGAACAGAAGGTATAAAAACTCTCCGCATCTGCGCCTTCCGCATAAAAATCAACCGTCCCTTTAAAATATCTTAACAGCGGTAAAAACAAAAAATCACGCCCTTAACAAAACTCAATTTTTTCAAAATCCCCGTTAATCCTTATCCCGTCAGATGTATAATTGGAAATTTTTAAATTTTTTCCCGTAAAAATCAACTCGTGCTCATTATTCTTTAATTTGAGCACCGAATTTCCAAGTTCCTTAACTTCAAAATCGCCCGTGAGCACGGCTTCTTTTTTATCAAAAATTTCAATATAAAAATCTGTTGCAAGCGGACAGATTGTTTTTATTGATTCAATAAGTTTTGCCATTTTTTAATCTCCCCTACTGATATTTTATTTTTTCTTTTAAAGTTTCAAGCGCCTTCTTTTCAATTCTGCTGACATATGAACGGGAAATTCCAAGCTTTTTTGCAACTTCCCTTTGGGTAAAGGCCCTTCTTCCCAAAAGTCCGTAGCGAAGATAAATTATTTCCTTTTCCCGGGGCAAAAGTTCGGAATCTATCGCCTTATAAAGATTTTCCGCCCTTAATTTTTCTTCAATATCCTCTGTTATGGATTTTTCATCTGCCATTACGTCCATTATTGAAAGAGCATTTCCGTCTTTATCGGATTCTATGGGTTCGGAAAAGGAAACATCCTGTGCATATTTCTTTTTGTTTCTGAAATACATTAAAATTTCGTTTTCGATGCACCTTGCCGCATAGGTTGCAAACCTTGTGCCTTTTTCATAATTGAATGTGGAAACGGCCTTGATAAGCCCGATTGTCCCTATGGAAACCAAATCGTCCTGCTCGGCAGAATTGCTGTAATATTTTTTTATTATGTGCGCTACAAGCCTGAGGTTATGCTCAATAAGGCTGTTTCTGGCGGTTTTATCGCCTTTTTTCATCCTTTCGAAACAATCTTTTTCCTCTTCGTTGGAAAGTGGCTTTGGAAAAGAATTGGCCGCAGTTACATGAAGCGCAAAGAAAATAATTCCGGAAAGAATTCCGATTAAAAATATATAATCCAAAATAATCACCCCGTTTGATAAATATATTAAAATTCTTTTAAAAATTGCATGTCCTATGGCCTCTATGTTGTTTTTACAGTTAAGAAGGTGTATAATAAATTTATAAATTTTTATAAAGGGGTTGAAAATTTTGAAAGTAAGCGAAATGCCTTATGAGCATATTAACTATGACGAATTTGAAAAAAGCGCTCTTGAAGTTATAAACGGTGTTAAAAACGCAAAAAATGCCGACGAAGTTCTTGAATGGCGTGAAAAATATCTTGAACTTGTTGCAAAATATTCCACCGCAATGAATCTTTCCTACATCAGATACAGCTGCAACACCGCAGATGAATTTTATGTAAAAGAAAACGATTATTTTGATGAGATTGGTCCCCAGGTCGGAAATCTCATGAACATGTATAATGATGCTCTTCTCAACTCTCCTTTCAGAGCGGAACTTGAAGAAAAACTTTCCCCCGTTTTATTCAAACATATGGAAGTTCAGGCGAAGGCTATGTCCCCGGAAATTATCGAAGATATGATCGAGGAAAACAAAATCGTTTCCGAATATTCCAAACTTATGGCAAGCATGGAATTTGAATTCCGCGGCGAAAAACTCAGCCGTGCCGCCCTTGCCGGTTATTTTAAATCCGATGACCGCGAAACCAGAAAAGAAGCCTACACCGTCCTCGGAACCGTTATGAACGGTTACGCCGACCAGCTTGACGATATTTATGACCGCCTTGTTAAAGTCCGTACCAAAATGGCACAGAAACTTGGTTATAAAAACTTTGTTGAACTCGGTTATTACCGCATGGAACGTGTTTGCTACGATAAAAAAGACGTTGAAACTTTCCGTAAAAACGTTCTTGAATCCATCGTTCCGGTTGTTGCAAAACTCCGCAGCGAAAACGCCAAAGACCTTGGAATCGATAAATACATGATTTATGATAACGACGTTATCATTCCCGGCGGCGACCCCAGACCTTCCGGAAACAAAGAAGATATCTTCAATGCCGCAAAAGAAATGTACCACGCCATGAGCGATGAATCTGCGGCATTTATCGACCTTATGCTCGAAAACGAAGCTTTCGATGTTGAATCCAGAAAAAACAAATGGGGCGGCGGTTACTGCACCGAAATTGCAAAATATAAACAGCCCTTCATTCTTGCAAACTTCAACGGATCCGCAGACGACGTTGACGTCATGACCCACGAAGCAGGACATGCTTTCAACGCCTTCCTCATCGCCGATAATAAATTTGCACTCGAAATTGGATGCGGCGGAATGGAAACCGCCGAAACCCATTCCATGAGCATGGAATTCTTCGCCTGGAAATATATTAAAAACTTCTTTGGCGAAAACGCAACAAAATATAAATATATGCACGCTCTCGGCGCACTTTCTTTCATTCCTTACGGAACAATCGTTGACTATTTCCAGCATATTGTTTACGAAAATCCGGAAATGACCCCGGCGGAAAGAAACGAAACCTGGAAAAAGCTTTGTGCAGAATTCCTTCCCCATATCAATCTTGAAGGTGTACCCTTCCTTGAAGACGGCCGCCGTTGGCAGTATCAGATGCATATCTATGAATCTCCTTTCTATTACATCGATTATTGCCTTGCACAAACCGCAGCGTTCGGTTTCCTTCTTGCCTCCCTTGAAGATTACGACGATGCTTTCGCACGTTACATCCGCCTTATGAAACAGGGCGGCGAACAGTATTACGATCTTCTTCTTGAAGAAGCAAAAATTCCTTCGCCTTTCAAAGAAGGTTCACTTAAAGAACTTGCTGAAAAAGTTGAAAAAATGCTTAAAAAAATTAAAGCGGAAATTTAAAAAACAAAACCACCGAAGAAATTCTTCGGTGGTTTTGTTATAACAAAAAATCCGTGCTCAAAAGAGCACGGATTTTCTTTTTTTTAATACATTCCGGTTAAGAGAATCGCAATTCCGATTATAAGAACAAGTATTATTGCCGCAAGCGGAACCATCATTCCAAGAGCCGCAACAATCATTGCCGGAAGATCACCTTTTTCCATTTTGTCAGCAAGCTGAACTTCATCTTCGATGGCTTTAGGGTCATATTCTTCCATTTCATATTCTTCGTGCGAATCGTGACCGTTTCGTTCTGCCTGGAGCTCGAACGCACGGTCAACTCTTTTCGGAAAAAGCATGAAAAGATGTTTTTTTGCCATAAGTCAAGCTCCCTTAAAACTCAAACTATTATTCCTGTTCAGCTTTGTGGTTAAGCTTGTGGTGGCAAGCAACAAAGTGATTGGGAGAAACTTCTTCCCATTCCGGAACAACCTGTTTGCAAATTTCGGTGCAGTAAGCGCATCTGGTATGGAATTTGCAGCCTTTAGGAGGATTTACCGGGCTGGGGATATCGCCTTCGAGAATCTGAAGATCTTTATGGCCTTCATCTTCGGTGGTAGGAATGGCGTTAAGAAGTGCTTCGGTATAAGGATGTACAGGATTATCAAAAATCTCCTGGGAATCCGCAAGTTCAACCATGTTTCCGAGGTACATAACACCGATTCTGTCGGAAATGTATTTTACTACGGAAAGGTCATGGGTAATAAAGAGATAGGTAAGGTCCTGTTTCTCTTTAAGATCCTGAAGAAGGTTGATAATCTGTGCCTGAATGGAAACGTCAAGTGCGGAAACTGCTTCGTCACAAACAACGAATTTAGGATTGGTTGCAAGTGCACGGGCAATACCGATTCTCTGGCGCTGGCCGCCGGAGAACTGGTGCGGGAAACGATGGAGGAAGTAAGGAGCAAGTCCGCATTCATCCATAACTTCGAGAACTCTTTCCTGCATGCGTTCACCTTTATCACGAACCATATCATGTGCAACCATGCCTTCGCTGATAATCTGGCCAACGCTCATACGCGGGTTAAGAGAAGAATAGGGATCCTGGAAAATAAGCTGCATATCGCGGCGGAGTTTACGCATCTCGTTATATTCAAGACGTGCAAGGTCAATTCCGTTGTCGCGCATTGCTTCATATTTGTCAAAATCGGGGGTTTCTTTATATTTTTCACGAAGTTCATCAATAGCTTTGTTTGCTTCAGCGATGTTTTCCTCAACTTTTGCAATTTCGGAATTGATTGCATCAACTTTAGCTTTTGCGGAAGAAAGTTTTCCTGCATTTACGCTGCCCGGTTTTTTATTCTCGTCAAATTCGAGATCGCTGTAAGCAAGCTGTGCTTTTGCAAGTTTTTCAATAAGCGCAGATTTCTCTTTTGCAAAACCGTATTCCTTGGAATATGCGGCAACAATCTCGCTTACATCTTCAACAACTACAAAACCACCGAAAATTTTGGTGATATTGAGCATTGCGTCTTCTGCAAGTTTACGTGCCTGGTCAAGTTCAGCATGTTTTGCATACTGCTGTTCTTCAGTAAGAGAAGCATATTCTGCCTCAATTTTTTCTTTCTTTTCTTCGAGGGATTTCCATTCGGTGCGAAGTTTGGAAAGATTTTTAATGGTCTGCTCTACATATTTGGGAGCAATATCATCAAGAGATTTACCGTAATACATGGTACGGCCATAGGTCTGATGATAAAGCTGAAGAATGGTACGGCCAAGGGTGGATTTTCCGCAACCGGATTCACCAACAAGACCGAAGGTTTCGCCTCTGTAAATATCGATGGAAACGCCGTCGTTTGCTTTAACAAAACGACCTTTCTTCAGCGGGAAATACTGTTTAAGGTTGCTGATACTGAGCAGGACTTCTCTGTTATTTTCCATGTCTCTCCTCCTTATCCGGATAGAAGCAACGTACCTGGTGATGCTCGTTTACATAAACAAGCTGAGGTTCTTCTTCCCTGCATTTGTCAGTTGCATATTTGCAGCGAGGTGCGAATTTGCATCCTTTCGGAAGATCAAGCGGATGCGGAACCGCGCCGGGAATAGCATCAAGACGGGTGTTTGCCGGAGTATCAAGTCTCGGAATGGAGAGCATAAGACCTTCGGTATAGGGGTGAGAATGTTTATTATCGTGGAAAATGGTGTGAGCAGGAGCCATTTCAACTACCTGTCCGCAATACATAACCGCAACATCATCGGCAATCTGGTTAATAACACCAAGGTCGTGGGTGATGAAAAGAACTGCGGTGTTGTTTTTATCCTTAAGCTCGTTAATAAGTTTAAGAATCTGTGCCTGAATGGTAACGTCAAGCGCAGTGGTCGGTTCGTCAGCGATAAGAATTTTGGGTTTGCATGCAAGAGCCATAGCAATCATAACACGCTGACGCATACCGCCGGAAAGCTGATGAGGATATTGTTTAGTAACAACTTCCGGGTTAGGGATTTTAACGTCTGCAAGAAGTTCAATAGCTTTAGCCTTAGCTTCTTTTTTAGACATTCCCTGATGGTTCATAAGCGGTTCACAAAGCTGTTTTTCAACAGTGAAAACCGGGTTAAGGCTGGTCATGGGTTCCTGGAAAATAACAGAAATATCATTTCCACGGATTTTATACATATCCGCTTTGGAAAGATGAATAAGGTCTTTTCCATCAAAAGTAATATCGCCGCCGTCAATATAGCCGTTTTCATCAAGAAGACGAAGAATGCTCATTGCGGAAACGCTTTTACCGGAACCGGATTCGCCAACAAGGCCGAGAACCTTACCGGAATCAAGGGAGTAGCTTACGCCGTTAACTGCTTTAACAATTCCTCGTTTGGTTTTGAAAAACGTTCTGACGTCTTTAAGTTCCAATAACATTTGCTTCTCCCTCCTTATCTTCCGTTAGATTTCGGGTCAACCGCATCACGAAGTGCGTCACCCACAAGGTTAATACAAATGGTGCAGACACCGAAGATAGCAGCAGTGAATACCCAACGCCACCAATACTGCTGAATAACAACAGAGTTATTTGCGCCGTTAAGCATATTACCCCAGGTAGGAGTAGGCGGTGCAATACCGAAACCGAGGTAAGAAAGAGTGGATTCGGTAAGCATGCAGGTTGCAAAGTCAAGGGTTGCGGAAACAAGGATAAGGGAAAGTACGTTAGGAAGAATGTGTTTGAATACGATAGTTCCTTCACGAACACCCATTGCCTGTGCCGCAGTTACATATTCCTGTTCACGCTGGCTGAGAATCTGCGCACGGATAAGACGGCAGGTTCCGGGCCAGGAAAGAATACCGAGAACAACCATGATAAGGTACATTCTCTGCTCAACAGAAATTCTTGTACCGATGATTGCAGAAAGGATCATTGCAAAAGGAATGAAAGGAAGACCGCCGATAACTTCTGCTATACGCATAACAATCATATCGGTCCAGCCGCCGAAATATCCGGCGATACCGCCGAGGATAATTCCGATTACAAGAGAAATTACAACAGCGATTGCACCAACGGTCATGGTTACCTGACCTGCGTTAACAAGACGGGTAAGAATATCACGGCCAAGGTTGTCGGTACCGAAAGCGTAGCCTTTAAGACCCCAGGTTTCGGTTTCGCCGTTGGAGTTGATAGCATAGTTCTGATAGAAACCTGCGAAAACGGTTTCAATATCGTGTTCGATAACGGACTGAGGAACTTCGGACTGACCATGTACATTGTTACCCCAGGAAATAACTTCACCGTTTTCAAGAAGAGCAGTATAGTGTTTAAGACCACCATAAAGTTCAACAGGTTTTGCGCTCATTTCCGGAACATTGTTAAGGCCATCGGAAGCGTTGCCCCAAACGGTGATTTTACCGTTTTCGTCAACTGCTGCAACAGTGTTACCGGTTGCTGCGATATCAACGATATTGGTAAGGCCTTCGGGAAGCTGATCCGCGATTGCGTTGCTCTGAAGACCAACGTATGCAACAGTTCCGTCTTTAAGAAGAGCTACACAGTTATAAGTGGTAAGAGCGATTTTTTCAATTTCGCCCTGATATTTGCTTCTGACTTTGATGTCAGCCATGTTCTGGTTACCCCACATATAGAGGTTACCGTCCTCGGTAAGTGCAGCACTGAACTGGAAACCGGCTTCAAGCTGTTTGAATCCGAGGTTTTTCTTCATAAGCATAGCAGTGCTAATTTCGCTTGGAAGGTTAGTCTGACCAAGACGGTCGTTACCCCAAACATAAACATTACCGTTTTCATCGATTGCGGAAATGTGGTCATAACCTGCTGCAATATGCTCAATTTTAGCATCTTTTACTTCCTGAGGAATATTACCTACGTCGATAACTTCGGTAATTCTGGTATAGCCCCAGGTGTAAACTTGTCCGTCGTTATCAACACCAACACCGAAAGTGGTACCGGGGGTGATATCCTTTACGTTTCCTTCAAGACCTTCCGGAACGGAAAGCATGGAAAGCGTGGGAGGAACGTTGGTCTGAGTATTGTCCTGATAAGAAAGGTCAAGAACGAAGAATTTCGGTCCGATCATAACAAAAAGGAAAATACAAAGGAAAACAATAAGACCAGTCATACCAAGTTTATTACTTACAAAGTTGTGAATAATCATTCTGGTAGGGCTCTGGAGCTGTTCCTCTTCCATAAAGCTAAGCTGTTTATTGCGGTTTCCGAAAAGACGCGCAAAAAGGGAAGGTTTTTTATTTTCTTTACTCATTATATTATACCTCCCCTATTATTTATCAACACGAACACGGGGGTCAACAAGACCATAGCTAAGGTCCATTACAAGCTGACCGAGAAGGCTTACTACGATGTAGAACATCTGGATAGAAAGAGCCAGCTCGAAGTCATTGTTCATAAGACCAACGTAGTAAAGCGCACCCATGCCGTTAAGTCCGAATGTGTTTTCAATGATAACAGAACCACCGAAGATACCAAGGAACCAACCAATGATAACGGTGATTACAGGAAGAAGTGCATTGCGCCAAGCGTGAGAATAGATAACTACTTTTTCACGAAGACCTTTTGCACGTGCGGTACGAATATAGTCCTGGCTGAGTGCTTCAATCATAGCAGCACGGACATAACGGGTCATACCACCGAGAGAACCGAAAGTCATTACGATAACCGGAAGGCTGATGTAATAAAGACGGTCAAAGAATGCTCTCATACCGGTATAATCTGCACCGGGAGTCTGAGAACCGGTTACAGGGAAAATTTCCAGCGTTACCGCAAAAACCCAAATAAATATAAGGGCTATAATATAAACCGGAATACTGTAACCAACGATTGTGATAACCTGAGTGATTTTATCCACGATACCGTTTTTATGAACGGCATAATAGATACCGAGTGGAATTGTAATTCCAAGCGCAAGAATTGTGGAGAAAATATTAATAAAAATAGTGTTCTCCATTCTATCCGGAATTATTTCCGCAACGTCTTTCTTGTAGACCTGGGAAAATCCGAAATATCCCTGGAGCATTCCGTGGAAAGTGTCGGTACGGGTATCTTTTGCAAGACCCATCCATCTTGCATAGCGAACCGGAATCGGGTCATCAAGACCATACTCTTCACGAAGCTGCTGATATCTTTCCTCATACTCTGCAGGCTTAAGGGTCTGTTTCAGAGGCTCAAGTTCTGCACGAGCAGGGTCAGAAGGGATAAGGTTGTAGACAGAGTACATAAGAAACGAAACTACAAAGAAAACTATAACCATGTAGCCGATACGCTTAAGTACATATTTATACATCTACAAAACCCTCCTTTTCATTTTAATAAATGTAGTAACATCTATATTAAACCCATAAAAGGGAATAATCTTCGGAATTAAAATGTATATTGTAAAAAATTTTTATGCCTAATAAATTATCAAAAGACGAGGGCAGGCAAAGCTGCCCTCGTCTGTTCCCTGTTATTTAACAGGAAGAACCATTCACAAATTATTCTGCGCCTTCGATGGAAGCGTAAACAATTGCCTGGTTGAATTCCCAAAGGCTGGATTCTACGAAATCGTTGAGCCAATCAGGATAAATGGTGTAGTAAACGTTGGAGTAAAGCGGGATTTCAGGAAGAAGTTCGTTCCATTTGAGGATGAATTTCTGCCAGAGATCGAGATAACCTTCACGGTCGGAAGGATCTACGCCGTAAACCATGTCCATAGAAAGTTTGTCGAGTTCTTCATCGAAGATGTAGTTGGTGTTGTAACCAAGAGCTACATACTGAGGATCGAGGGAGAAGGAGAAGGACTGGTCGTAAACAGGGGTGAAGTTGGTTGCAAGGTTGTACATACCGTAGGTAGGAACACCGTACTGATCGCCCTGGGTTGCATCACGATACATGTAGTTAAGAAGTTCGGAGAAGGTCATAACGGTCTGTTCGATTACCATACCTGCGTCAGCAGTCTGCTGGCCTTCAGAAAGCATGGTTACGAGAAGTTCAGAAACAGGGTTTGCTTCAGAAGAGGACCATTTGATGTGAAGAGGCATAAGGATTCTGCCGTCAGCAAGGGTTACGTTAAGTTCGTAATCGCCTGCTTCTTCTTTGGTAACTTCTTTATAACGAGTACCGGAAACATATTCGTTACCTTCTGCGTCGAGAACCCAACCGTCAGCTACGAGGAGTTCTACAGCTTTTGCAGGATCGTAAGAATAGGTATCCATTTCGTCTGCGAAGAGTTCTTCAGACTCTTTGTACATCCACATTGCAAGGCCGTAAGGACCATGTACTACAGAACCGAAGCCCTGGCAGAAAGTGTTAGCGAATTCGTTTCTGTCGAGGAGATATGCAACAGCATGACGTACTGCCTGGAACTGGGTAGGACCAAAGTCGCACTGGAACTGGATTTTGCCGTAACCGTTACGTTCGAAGGAAACGGTTTCGTAACCACCCTGTGCTACCATGTCAAGAGCGGTGTTAACTTCGGTACCGTCGGAGAGAGAGTCAAGAACGTCGATTGCACCAGTTGCAAGAGCGTCGAACTGAGTTGCGGTATCGGATTTAACGATAACGAGCTGCTGGATCTGGGGTTTAACGCCTTCGAAGTTACCAGCATAGTTGGGGTTGATTTCGAGAACAGCTTCAAGAGCACCGGTATCTACGGATTTGAGAACGTAAGGACCAGCGGAAACTGCATCTGCATACATCCAACGTGCAGCATCGATTTCAGCAGCAACGAGTTCGCCGCCTTCGAATTTAGCACCGGTTTCGCCTTCTACTACAGTAAGGGGAGCAGAAGCATACATCGGGATGTAGAGAGGAGTAAGGGATGCATAGCTGAGTTCATAGAAATAAGGAACATAATCAGAAGAAATAGTGATGGAGTAAGTATACTCATCGATGAGGTGGAGACCGGAGAGTTCGTCGGTTTCGCCCTTCTGATATTCAGTTGCACCTACGATCATATCAGCAGTAAGTTTTGCGCCTGCTTCAGCTGCTGCTGCAGAATAGCCGATAAGGCCGTATGCTACATAGTTAGCTGCAGTGATGGGCTCACCATTGCTGAATACGAGACCTTCATTGATTTTTACAGTGAAGGTTTTGGTTCCGTCTTCGTTAAGAACGGATTCAACGCCGGAAGAGATGGTGGGGTTAACAATGAGTTCGCCGCCCTGGTTGTAGGTGATCGGGGAATAGTCATTGATAAGGTCACGGATCATCTTATCGGTTGCGTTGTTGGTCCACCATGCTCCGGGGCCGATATCGCCGGAAATTTCGGTAGTGGAACCATAGATAAGTCTGTTAGGTCTGGATTCAACTTCGGGCTCTACGTCAGAAGAAGGATCGGTAGGATTTTCAGGCTCAACAGGCTCGTTGCCGCATGCTGCGAGAGAGAGCATCATAACTGCGGCAAGAAGAAGTGCGAGAAATTTCTTCATTTTGAATTTCCTCCTTAATTTTTATTATGTCATACAAAAACAAATAATATTTCATTGTGTATAACATCCATAATATTATAAACGCTGTCAAGAAGAATGTCAATGAAAAAGTTGAATTTTTCTACAGTTTATGCATTTTTCGATGTAAATTATTGCAATTTTGTGTAATATAGATTATGTAAAGATAAAAAGCTTTACAATGTTTTGTAAAATTTTTATATCATATTTTAATATACCTTATATAAAAAGAACCTCCGCAGAAATTCTGCGGAGGTTCTTTTTCTTTTAAAATCAATAATTCATTCTTTTCTTTTTCTGATATTTCATAAATCCGAAAACAGCAATTGCGGCCACGATTATTACAGCAAAGGCAATAATATAAATGGTCACGTCCCCTTCTGTTGCAAGGATTTCGGTCCAGTAACCATCAACAATACCGCTTGTTTCCGCCGGAAGAGTGAGAAAATAATCAAGAGATTCAATATATTCTGCAGAAGGATATGCAATTTCGTTTTCCTGAAGTTCTTCATCAAGAAGTTCAAAAGCGCCGGTATGAGGAGTGGAATATCCTACATAATAGCTGTTTGCTGCGGCAACGGTGGATTCGCACATATAGTTGATATACATTTCAGCCGCTTCTTTTTCATTGGCTCCGGTCGGAATGCACATGGAATCAACAAAAATGCTGGAGTTTTCGGGGAAATAGAAATTGAGATCCTCGTTTACATCCATCATAAGAACAGCATCGCCGTTATAATAAGGAGCAACAGCGGCTTCCCCGCCCTCCATTTTGTCATAAATTTCGTCCATAACGTAAGCCTGAACAAGGGGTTTCTGTGCTTTAAGATGTTCTGCCGCTTCAGCAAGTTCAGTTTCATCGGTTGTGTTAAAATCATATCCGAGATCAAGGAGAGCAAGCGCAAAGGCATCTCTGGAGTTGGAGAACATAAGCATATTGTTTGCGTATTTTTCATTCCAGAGGATATCCCATCCGGTAAGATCTTCTTCATCAACCATGGACATATTATAAATAATACCTACGGTTCCCCAATACATAGGAACGGAATATTCATTATCAGGGTCAAAGTTTGTATTTTTATACTTTTCATCAATGTATTTATAGTTAGGAATGTTATCAAAATTAAGTTTCTGGATCATTCCTTCCTTTATCATTCTTCCGATCATATAGTCGGAAGGAACAATTACGTCATATACAGAACCTCCGCTGCGGAGTTTTGTATAAAGCTCTTCGTTGGAAGAAAAAAGAGTATAGTTTACCTTAATACCGGTAAGCGCTTCAAAGTCTTCGTTTACATCAAGAAAGTTGACGGAATCGTTCGCAACATATTCTCCCCAGTTGCAAACGTCGATTTCAATTCCCTGTCCCTGGAATTTTTGATAATAGTCATAATCCTCAACTTCCGTGGAATATCCTTCCGCCTCGCTGAAATAACCGAAAGCAGAAACAGCAGAAAGAACAATCATAATTACGGAAAGCATTACTGCAAAGATTCTTTTCATATTAAACTTCTCCCTCTAAAATATTTCTTTGTTTGATTTTTTTCTCTTTTCTTGCATCATTAATATTAACAAGTAACAATACAAGAAGCACAACAACGAACATAATGGTTGAAAGTGCATTGATTTCCGGGCTTACCTTCATTCTTACCATTGAATAAATTACAACGGAAAGTGTCTGGGAATCCGCCGCGCTTGTGAAAAAGCTGACCGCGAAATCGTCGAACGAATATGTTATCGAAAGAAGAAAACCCGCGGCAATTCCCGGCATGATTTCAGGAAATACAACTTTTCTGAAAGCCTGCGCCGGATTACAACCAAGATCAAGCGCCGCGTTATAAACGTTTTTGTCAAGTTGACGAAGCTTTGGAAGAACATTAAAAATAACTATCGGAACGTTAAAAGTTATATGTGCAAGAATAAGAGAAGTGAAACCAAGCTCCATTCTGATAAATACAAAAAGAAGCATAAGCGAAACACCGGTTATTATATCCGGATTTATCATCGGAAGATATGTTACATTGAGCAGTAAGCCCTGGAGTTTTCTGTTCATTGCGTTGATTCCGATTGCGGCAAGTGTTCCGAGAATTACCGCAAAAATTCCTGCAACAAGTGCAACAAAAAGAGTATTTGCAAAAGCGCCAAGAATTATATCATTTGTAAAAAGCTTTTCATACCATTTAAAAGTAAATTCAGTGAAAACGGTGCGGCTTTTTGCATCATTAAAAGAAAAAACAATGAGAACCGCAATGGGAAGATAAAGAAAAGCGTAGATTATTCCAACATAAAATTTTGAAAGGAATTTCATATTGCGATCCTCCCCTCTTTATCAATGTCATCACTGTCAAACTGATTCATAACGCTCATGCAGATAAGAACTATTATCATCAGAACAAAAGAAATAGCGGAACCGAGGTTCGGGTTATAGTTATTGCTTCCGAACTGCATTTCAATAAGGTCACCGACCATAAGTTCGGAACCGCCGCCGAGCATTCTTGAAATTACAAAGGTTGAAACGGACGGAACAAAAACCATTGTGATTCCGGTTTTTATTCCCTGCATGGTCTGCGGAAGAATTACGTTGGTAAAAACCTGTAAAGGATTCGCACCAAGGTCCTGGGCAGCCTGAACCAGGGAATGATCCATTTTCATCATAATTGTATAAAGCGGAACGATCATAAACGGAAGATAGTCATAAACCATTCCGAGAACAACCGCGCCCTGGGTATTTATCATCTCAAAAGGTCCGATTCCGAAAAATCCGAGAAAACGGTTAAGAAGGCCGTTGTTTTCAAGAATTGTCATCCAGGAATAAGTTCTGAGAAGGAAGTTCATCCACATCGGAAGCATTATGAGCATGAACATGGTTCTTCTGATGTTGCTGGTTTTGTTCGCCATAATGTAAGCAAAAGGATAGCCGAGCAAAAGGCAGATGGCCGTTGCAACAAAAGCAAGGAAAAGCGATTTTATAATTACAGGAATATAATCGCCTACGCGGATTATATTTTGCATTGTAAATTCACCGGTACTTGTTGTAAACGCAAAATATGCAACCATAATAAGCGGAACAACAATAAATATCGTCATAAAAACGATATACGGAAAAGCAGGATAACGGGATTTTGTCATTTTTCTGCCTCCGCCATCTTATGCATTATATGAATATCGTCCGGAATTACAGAAAGTCCAACCTCCCTGCCCGGTTCTTCATAGAGAGTTGAATGGATTTTCCAGTTAAAACCGTTACCGTCAATAACAACAATTTCATAATGGACACCTTTGAAAATAATGCTTTCCACCTTACCGGTAATCTGGCCTTTTTCCGGGTCGGAAATCTTGATATCTTCCGGACGGATTACTACGTCAACGTCTTCATTTTCTTCAAAACCAAAGTCAACGCAGTCAAAATCTCTTCCGGCAAAATTAACAAGATAATCCTTTTTCATAACGCCATCGATAATGTTGGATTCTCCGATAAAATCCGCAACAAAAGCGTTTATAGGTTCGTTATAAATATCAATGGGAGTTCCGATTTGCTGGATTTCGCCCGCGCGCATTACGACTACGGTGTCGCTCATGGTAAGGGCTTCTTCCTGGTCATGGGTAACATAAATAAAAGTAATTTTGGTTTCGCGCTGGATTTTCTTAAGTTCAATCTGCATCTCCTTGCGGAGTTTAAGGTCAAGTGCGCCAAGAGGTTCATCAAGAAGAAGAACCTGGGGCTTATTGATAAGCGCCCTCGCAATTGCAACGCGCTGCTGCTGACCGCCGGAAAGAAGATTAACGTCGCGGCGTTCGTATCCGCGCATGTTAACAAGATCAAGCATTTCGAAAACTCTTTCCCTGATTTCTTCATCCGGAACTTTTTTAAGCCTTAAACCGAAGGCGATGTTTTCATAAACATTAAGGTTCGGAAAAAGAGCGTATTTCTGGAAAACAGTATTAACTTCCCTTTTATATGGCGGAAGATCGTTAATTCTTTTTCCATCAAAAAAAACGTCCCCGCTTTTGGGATTTACAAAGCCTCCGATTATACGCAAAGTGGTTGTTTTACCACAGCCGGAAGGTCCCAGAAGTGTGACGAATTCGTGGTTGCGGATATCCAAATTGATATGGCGAAGAACACTTTCCCCGTCAAATTCTACAACGATATCCTTTAATCTTATAATGGCATTATTTTCCATTCTGCATCCCCCTTTTGCGGATTCAAGTCACGCAAGGTAAAAACAGGATCATCGGCCGCAGCCTCACCCATTTTTCATACTGCTTTTTACAGCATGGCCGTAATTCAATGAAAGATTTTGAAATACGTGTTAAAAACCTGTCGACCCACCGCTTTCCTCTTGGAACCGACCCCGCAAAAGAGTGTTTTATTCTAAACGTTGCCGCGCATAAGTTATCTACCGCTGTGCCCGGTTTTAGAAGGCTCCCGCTTGAAAGCAGTGTTTCATATGACAATGAATTTCCGGTCCAATTAATTCGTTTACGTTTTCTATCGCGGCTTTTCCAAAACGGTTTTGCTGCGACAGTTCCACCTCCTTTTGACCGAAAGTTCGCTGTCAAACAACAGATGCAAAATTAACATTAATACTATAATATAATTAAGATTTTTTGTCAATATAAATAAACTTATTTATGAATTTTTTGTAAATTTTAATATTTTTTAAGTATTTTTTCGCGTTTTTTGTAATCCGGAAGTATTTTCTCAATTAAAGAATAAAATTCTTTTCCATGATTTTTATGTATTATGTGAGAAAGCTCATGCACAACGACATAATCTATTGCTTCCGGCGGATACTGCATAAGGCGCCATGAGTAACAGATGGAATTTTTCCCGCTGCAGCTTCCGAATCTTTTTTCCGCGGAAGTTATTTTAATTCCGGTTGGTTTTACACCCATAATATTGGAAAAATATTCTGTTCTTTCCGTAAGATAAGGCAAAGCTTTTTCTTTGAGCACGGAAATTTCATTTTCGCTCAAGCAAAACTTTTCAGCGTGCTCACGCTTTTTTGTAATTTGTTTTTCAATCCAATTTTCATGTTTTGAAACAAATTTTTCAATATCTGCGATGCTCATTTTAAGCGGCGCTTTAACAAGCGGAGAAAAATCTTTATCTATCGAAAGTTCGATGGTTTTTCTTTTTGAACGTATAAGTTTAAATTCCATTTTTTCTCCTCAAATATTCTTTAATCAAAAGCGGCTGAATTTCCGGATAAGTAAGTTTTTCGGGAATTTCTTCGAATAATTCCACCCTTTCGATTTCGTTATAAAGCTCACTTTCGAAGGAAGAAATTTCCGCATAAAAAAGCATCCCGAAGGTTTCTTCTCCGGTAATATTTAATCTGTTTTTACCGGTAACCGAATAAATACAAACCGGTTCAAGATTAAAAATACTTGCCCCTGTTTCCTCAAAAAGCTCTCTTTTTGCGGTTTCGGTTATTTCTTCCCCGTGCTCACGATGTCCTCCGGGAATTTCATAAGTGTCGCGCTCTCTATGCTTGCAAAACACCCATTTGTTATCATATCTCGAAATAATTACCGCAAATTTTAGAACATCGTTATCTGCTTTATCATAAAATTTAACTTCCATTGTTCCTCCGAATTGACTGAGTAAACTCTTTATGTTAAAATTCATTATATCACAGAAAAGGCGGTGTTGGTATGGCTGATGACGAAAATTTGCTCAAAAGGCGTTTTTCCGAGCTTGCGGAGCGTTCCTATTCAAAAAACATCTATACTTTCACCGAATTTCTTTCTCCCGCGGAACAGGCCATGCTTAAGTTCTGTATCAAAGGTGTTCCCTATCATTTTGAAGGCGGCTATGAAAACGCGGAAAAGGCTATCGCGGTTTTCGGAAGCGAAGAACTTTGCGGATATGCTGAAACAGCGCCGATTTCATATATAAAAATCGAACCGTGCTCAATGAAGTTTTCCGGAGAACTTTCCCATAGGGATTTTCTCGGTTCGATAATGTCCCTCGGAATCCGCAGAAGCACTCTGGGCGATCTAATTGTTAAGGAAAACGTTGCGTTTGCGCCATGCCTTGATAATATTGCGGATTATATCTGTGAAAATCTTGTTGAGATAAAACATACGAATGTACGGTGCTCAAAGGTTGAGCATATACCGGAAGATGCCCTTCCAAAGCCGGTTGAATGTGAATTTGTTGTTGCTTCCGAAAGGCTGGATTCGGTCATTTCTTCCATATATAAACTTTCCCGAAGCGAAAGCAAAGGGCTCTGTGAGCACGAAAAAGTTCTTATCGGCGGAATCCCTATGCTAAGCGCTTCTTATACCCCAAAAGAAGGCGATATTATTTCCGTCAGAGGTCACGGTAAATTTATTTATGTCGGAATTAAGCTCGAAACCAAAAAAGGTCGCCTGCGCTGTACTGCAAAAATTTATAAATAAAAAAAGAGCCTTGTTTTCAAGGCTCTTTTTTTATTTTATTCTTTTTTCTGAACCCAATTTCCGTTCCGTTTTTAAGCCGGTTTATATTTTCTTTATGCTTATACCACATCAAAGCGGCAAGAACCAAAAGAAACGCGCCGATAAGATATTCGCCCTTAAAAATTACGGTATATAACGGCATAAATGCCGTTACGCAAAGAGCGCCTATTGCTATATAATCGGTAATCAGAATAATCGCGGCAATAAAAAACACAAGGATAAAGAAAAGTTTCCAATCGTAAAACAAAAGAATTCCCATAAAAGGAGCAAGGCCTTTTCCGCCGTTAAACTTCATCCAAAACGGAAAAATATGGCCGACAACCGCCATAACTCCGGAAAGAATTGCCAATTCCTTGCTTTCGGAAAAAAGTAAAAAAGCAATTTCAGCCGCGAGAAAAGCTTTTAAAATATCAAAAACAGCGACTATAACACCGTAAACTTTTCCTACTGAAATAAATACGTTCGATGCGCCGGCGTTTTTAGTTCCGATTTTTTTTATATCATAACCGCGCAAACCCGATATAATACTTGCGCTGTTGAAGCTTCCGAAAAGATACCCGATAATCACGGAAAAAATATATTCCATTGAATCACCTCCGGTCCAATAGATAAATTATATATTATTGTATAGTTTTTTTCAATAATAATTGATATTTCCATCTTCCATTTTTATTTGTGATATTGTAAAATTGAATTATTCTTTTAAACGAGGTGTTTTATGAAAAACAAGGCGATGCTTGGAAATTTTCTTTTGATTTTAACAGCGCTTATATGGGGCTGTGCTTTTGTTGCACAAAGCGTTGGAATGGATTATGTTGAACCTATTACGTTCAACGGAATCCGCTGCATGATCGGCGGCATTGTCCTTATTTTTGCAAACTTGATTTTTGATTATGTGAAGAAAAAACAAGGAACTTATAAAAAGCCGGAAAAAGAAGAAAAAAAGGAACTTATAAAAGGCGGAATAATCTGCGGAATAATCATCTTTTTTGCATCGACCATTCAGCAAATCGGAATTTCCCAGACAACCGTCGGAAAAGCCGGTTTTATTTCTGTTCTTTATATTCTGATTGTTCCATTTTTCGGGCTTTTGATGAAGCAAAAGCTTCCGAAAATGATCTGGCCTTGCTGTGCAATCGCCGTTGCCGGACTTTATCTTCTTTGCATGAACGAAAGCTTTTCCATAAGCAAAGGAGATTTTACGGTACTTTTAAGCGCCGTGGCCTATGCCGTTCATATTCTTGCAATCGGTCATTTTGCGCCAAAAGTGGATTGCGTTAAACTTTCCTATTTCCAGTTCCTCGTTTGCGGAATAATATCAATTATTGTAATGTTCATTTTTGAAAAACCGGATTTCCAAAATATTCTTAAAGCCTGGCTCCCTATTATTTATGCAGGTGCTCTTTCCGGAGGCGCCGGTTATACCTTACAGACCGTTGCACAAAAATGGACAAAACCAAGCGTTGCTTCCCTTCTTATGAGTTTTGAATCCGTTTTTGCCGTTCTTGCCGGGGCGTTAATTCTGCACCAGATCCCATCTTTGCGCGAAGGAATCGGCTGTGTTCTTATGTTTATTTCAATAATTATTATTCAGTATTCCGAAAACAGAGTAAAAGGAGCAAAGCAAAATGAAGGATAAAATAATTTCCGTTTTTGGAAACACAAAATATCATTGTCTGCGTCTTCATCGCGGCGAAGATCTCCTTGAATCGATACAAAACCTTTGTATTGAAAAAAACATCGGTGCCGGGTTCATCTCTTCCGGGGTCGGATGTATTTCAAAAGGAAAAATCCGGGATGCTTCCGGAGTTACTGTCCGGGAGATAAACGAAGATTGCGAAATTGTAAGCCTTAACGGAACAGTAAGCGCAAAAAGATGTCATATTCATATTGCTCTTTCCAAGGAAGATATGTCAACAATCGGCGGACATCTTTGCGAAGGTTGTTTGATAAACACCACCTGCGAGCTTATTATTGCGGAAATTCCTGATGTTTTTATTGACGTTGAAGACGACCCGGAAACCGGATACGATGAATTGATTTTTAAAAAATATTAAAAAAGAGAGAGTGAACACCGTTCACTCTCTCTTTTTACAGAAATATGCTCCAGTTTTCAAAATCGAATTTTCCGCTTCCGTGGCAAAGTTTTCCTTCGTTTTTCAGTTTAGATAAACCGTTCTTTACGTCTGAAATAAATTCCGGAGAAATTTCAAGGCTGTGGTGAGCCGGAAAAACCCGCTTTACCGGAAGTTTTTCAATTTTCTTAACGGATTCTAGATATTTTTCCGGGTCTGTTGATTCATAGTTTGCAAAAAGCGTTCCATTATAAATCAAATCTCCTGTAAAAAGATATCCAGTTTCTTCTTCGAAAAAGCAAATATGCCCCGGAGAATGTCCCGGAGTATGGATAACTCTGATTTTTCTGTTTCCCAAATCTATAACGTCACCGTCGGAAAGAACTTTTTTGGGTTTTCCTTGAAAAATCGCATAATCTTCAGCATTTATGCGCTCTGTTAAGTTATTATCCTTTACAAGCTGTTTTCTGACAAATTCATTCGAAAGCGGAAATTTTCTTTCAATCCAGTCTTTTTCAAACTCGTGAACGTAAAATTCTGGAAAATTCCAAAGTCCGCCGATGTGGTCCCAATGAACATGTGTTGGAACAGCGATTACCGGTTTTTCGGTAATTTTCAAAACTTCTTTTGAAATATCCGAAACTCCGAGACCCGTATCAATAAGAAGCGCATTTTTCGCTCCGATAAGAAGGTAACAGTTCGTTTCTTCCCAATGTCCGGGTTCGCTTATCACAAAGGTTTTTTTATCAATTTTTTTGCTTAAAAACCAGTTTTCCATTTTATTTATTCCCGAAAATGTTTTCAAACTGCGCCGGACGGACATAGGCGGTTCTGTAATGTTCATAAATCGCTTTGCCCGGTGCAGAGCCTGAAGGCTTTTTAACGTTTCTTATTTCTGTATAATCCACCGGAACAAGGGAAGATTCTCTTCCTTTTGAATTATAAGCCGCAACAACAGCCGCCTGCTGAATCGTTGTTTCCGGAACTTCCCTGCCCTCGGTAACGATTATGGTATGGGAACCGTGTATCTTCTGGGTATGAAGCCATATATCGTTTTTTCTGGAATCTTTAAAAGTAAGCTTATCGTTCTGGATATTGTTTCTTCCGCAAAGGATTCTGAAGCCGTCGGTCGAAATATATTCCTTCGGCGCAAGTTTAACCGGTTTCTGGTTGTTTTTTCGGTGATTTTTTAGATATCCACCGGAAACAAGCTCCTCTCTTATTGCAATAACCTCATCATCGGTTCTTGCTCTTGAAAGAAGGTCAAAAACAGATTCAATATAGGAAAGTTCCGCTTCGCCTTTTTCGATGAATTTTTTAAGCATTCTTTCCGCGGTATCCGCCTTGCGGTATTCGCTGAAATAATGCTGGGCGTTCTGATTTGGAGAAAGGCGCGGGTCAAGTTTAACCTCAACCGGTTTACAGTTATCGTAATAGTTTTCGAGAACGACCGAAGTCATTCCCTTTTCAATCATCCAGAGATTTGCGTGGATAAGTTCGCCTTTTACCCTAAGAATATCTCTTTCTGTGGAACGGGCAAGTTCCTGGCGCTGGACGTCAAGTTTTCTGGAAATTCTGTCAGCAAGGTTAACAACAAATTTAAAAAGATCGTTGGAACGCTGCTTCATTCTGTCTGCGCCGGAACGTTCGGAATAGAATTTATCAAGCATTTCGCTGAATGTTTCAAATTTACGGATTTCCATAGCATCGCCGTACTGATTTACTTTGATAAAAGTAAAATCAACCGGGTGGCCGTTTTCTTCAAGCACCATATACGGAGCGGCGTTTTTGTTTTTAACGCTTTCGGCCAGTTTTTCAAGGGAATTTACAAGTTTTTCGCAATCATCATTGGTCAAATCATGCGCCTTTGTATCAAATCCACCGGTAACAATATCCGAAATTTCGCGGCATACAATCGGCGAAACACCGTCGAGATTTTCCATAAGCGCCTTCGAAAGCGGAATATCCCTTCCGTTTTTAAGCCGTTCAATAAGACCCATATAATCAAGGTCAAGGGTGTTCATCTTATTTTGCGCCGGCGGAAAAACGTAGCTCATTCCGGGCATAACCTGGCGGACAGATGACATATCCGCGGTAACGCGTTTTATTGCGTCGATAATTTTTCCGTCCGGACCGATAAGCATAATATTGCTGTGGCGTCCCATAATTTCCACCGCAAGTTTTATAATAACCGGGTCGCCGAATTCGTTATAGGTTGCAAAAGAAAGATGCAGCATTCTTTCAAGCCCGAACTGTTCTATTTCAACAAGTTTTGCACCGGAAAGATGCTTTCTCATAAGCATACAGAACATGGGCGGATTTTTCGGGTTATCCACCGAACTTTCGGTAAAATGTATTCTTGGCGCAGAAGCGGAAGCGGAAATAAGGATTTTTCCGTTGCCGCCGTTCCAGCGAAGCGATATAACAAGTTCCTCTTTAGAGGGCTGGTGAATTTTATCAATTCTTGCGCCGATCAATTTTTCGGCTAATTCATTTTTGAGCATGCTCAGCGTAATTCCGTCCAATGCCATTCGTGCTCACCTCGTTTTTTAAGATTATTTTGCCCAATATCTGGCAGGATCTTCCGAAACTTCGGAAACAATTATTTCAGCATCATCAAACTTTTCGGAAAGTTTTTTAGCAAGGGGTTCAATAACGGTGTTTTCCGTGCAGAAATGTCCTGCATCAAGAACGCAAAAACCTTCCCTTCTCATTTCAATCCAAAGGTTATGTTTAATGTTTGCGGTAACAAACGCATCCGCGCCGGCTTTTATTGCAAAAGGATAAAGGTCTCCGCCGCTTCCGCCGCAAACCGCAACTTTTTTAATCGGTTTACCGGCGGGAGTATATTTAATTCCGCCGACGGAAAGTTTTTCCGCAACGTATTTTATAAATTCCTCGCCGGAAAGCGCATTTTCAAGCTCACCCATCCGCAAAAGGCCTTCGCCGTCATCAACTTTTTCAATATTTTTAAGTCCAAGCGCTGCTGCAAGGCAATCGTTAACTCCGCCGTCAGCAATATCAAGGCAGGTATGTGCGCTGATTATCGCAATCCCTTTTCCCGCCGCAAGGAAAGCAATGTTTTTCGGGTGGAATTCTTTAAGCGCACCGAAAATTACCGGATGGTGGGTAATTATAAGTTCTGCGCCTTTTTCGACCGCTTCGTTAAGAACACTTTCGGTCGCATCCAAAGCAAGAAGAACCTTTTTAACTTCCTTTTCGCCATCGCCAACAAGAAAACCGGAATTATCCCAACTTTCCTGGGTTTCGAAAGGCGCAATGCTGTCAATAAAATTATAAAAATCTGTAACCCTGCTCATAAATCATTCTCCGTTTCGTCCGCCTGTTCCTCTATCATATCAGCAAGCTGAATATGGATGAGCGCGTGCTCCTTTTCCTTTTCGGACCGCAAAAGTCCGGCGGCAATTCCGCGCTGGATGTTTGCCTGCCAACGGACATATTTAAGTGCAAATTCATCATTCTGTCCGAGAAGTTCGCCGGTTACGCAGTATAAATCATCCGGAATTTCGCTTCCGCCGATATAGTTTGCGCTTATTACGGTGTAAAGATGTTTTTCAACCTCAACCGCTTTTTCCTCATCAATGTTCCAGCCGTTTTCACAAAGCCAGCGGCGAAGCATATCCGCCCTTGACATAGGCTGAAGAACCAGATGGACTTTTTCGCTTTTTACCCATTCTGCTTTTTCGAGAATTCCAATAATAGTTTCTCCGCCCATTCCGCAAATAAGAACTTCGTCGATTTCATCTTCCGGAAGTCCGTTAAGACCATCGGTAAGAACGGTTTCTATCTCTTCTTCAAGTTCCAATTCTCGGATAAGTTTTCTTGCGCTTTCAAGGGGGTTTATGTTTATATCTGTTGCAAATCCCCGGGTGCATATTCCTTCGTTGACAAGATGGCAAATAAGATAGCCATGGTCGGTTCCGATATCCGCGGCAACGGTTCCTTCCCTTACAAATTCTGCGGCTGCGGCAAGCCTTAAATCAAGTTTTTCCAAAACTTTTTCCTCGCTTTAAACAAAACTTAAGGCAGCCCTGAAACTCATGGCTGCCGGTTTTTTAATCAGTTTTCTTTTTCTTCAAAATATTTATTGATTTTTGCTACGATGTCTTCGCATTTAACTCCGTGAACCTCGCAGGCTTCTTCAATGCTTTCGCCGCGGGACATAGGACAGCCAAGACAATGCATTCCCATTTCAAGGAAAAAAACTCCGGTTTCCTTATCGTAATCAAGAACATCTCCGATAATGGAATCTTTTGTAACCTGATATGCCATTTTAAAAATCTCCTTCAGAATTTTGTTATGTATATATTATAATTCCCAAAGCAGTTATTTTCAATATGTATTTTAAAATCATTCCGCCGTTTTTTGAGCATGCTCACAAATTTCTTTGAGCACGCATTTATCGCATTGCGGCCTTCTTGCAATGCAAACAGCTCTTCCGTGAAGAACCATTCTGTGGCAGAAATTATTGGATTCCTTCGGATCAAGAATTTCCCGAAGCTGAATCTCGCATTTTGCCGGGTCCTTTGTATCGGTAAAACCGAGAAGATTTGTAATTCTTATGCAGTGGGTATCGCAAACAACCGCCGGTTTTCCGTAAACGTCGCCAACAACAAGGTTTGCGGTTTTTCTTCCGATTCCGGGAAGTTTAATAAGTTCTTCAACAGTATCCGGAACAACGCCGCCATATTCGTTAACAAGCATTTTTGACGCAAGGGAAATATCGTGAGCCTTGGTTTTATAAAAGCCGCAGGAACGGATTATATCGCTTATATCCTGTTCATCGGCGTTTGCAAGCGCTTCAAGCGTAGGATACTTGGAATAAAGAACCGGAGTTACCATATTTACTCTCGCATCGGTACATTGTGCCGCAAGGCGTGTTGCAAAAAGCAGTTCGTGCGGTTTTTCATATTCAAGGGAACAAATTGCATCCGGGTATTCTTTTTTAAGGAGTTCAACGGCTTTTGCCGCAAGTTCTTTTTTATTCAAAAAAATCCCTCCGTTTCTATACCAAATAGAATATTCTATTTGGTTTATGTTGTCAAGTTTTAATGTGAATAACAAAATAAGGCTTGCAAATTATTTCCAAAAAGATTATTATATAAATATAAATCGGTTAAAGGAGTGTTTAACATATGTCACAGCTTACCGTTAAAATTAAGGATAACCAAAAAGATGCTTATTCTGTCCGCCTTGCTGTTTTTGTTGCGGAACAAAAATTCCAGAATGAATTTGACGATACCGATAAAATCTGTGAATATGTAACCCTTTATGATGAAGATAAATGTATCGCAACCGGAAGATATTTCCCCGACCCCAAGGGTCGTAAAGATACTTTTATTTTCGGCAGAATCGCTGTTCTTAAGCCCTATCGCGGCGAACATGTAGGAATGTCCGTAATCGCGGCTCTTGAAACCGCCGCAAAACTTAAAGGCGGCAAAAAAGCCCTTCTTCTTGCGGAAGGCCATGCCGTTGGTTTTTATGAAAAATGCGGTTTTGTAAAAACCGAAGACCGCACCGTTTACAGCGAAGCTTGCCCCTGCTACTGGATGGAAAAAAATATTTAAAATATTTTAAAAAAACACTTGCAATTTTTGATTTGATGTAGTATAATAGTTAAGCATTCGAAAATTGCATATATCGCGGGGTAGAGCAGCTCGGTAGCTCGTCGGGCTCATAACCCGGAGGTCGTTGGTTCAAATCCTTCCCCCGCAACCAGAAAAAAGGCTCTTAATCGTATGATTAAGAGCCTTTTTTGTTATGTTTTTATTTGTTAACATAATGTTATTGAAAACAAAACGTAAAAAATGTATTATAAAATTGTAATTTGTTGATTGGAGGTGTTTTTTTGTCGGAAAAATATTTTCTTCAGAACCGCTGGAAACTTGAAAACAACATTCTTTATTACTACGGTTTAAGAAATAAAGAAAATCTTTTTAAAAACACTGTTAAACTTTCAAAAAAACAGATTGAAATTATATCTTCCCTTCCCCGGGAACTTTTCGAAGAAGAAGTTTCCGTTATAAAAAATCTTCTCGGAAAACAGATTGTAAAAGAAAATGAACTTCGCACAATTCCAAAATCTCTCGGCGAAGCACGCTTTTGTAAAAATTGCTGTGCAAATGATTTTATAATCCCCGGAATTGAATTTGACGAAAACAGCCTTTGTCCCATGTGCCAAACCGCCGTGGATACCGAAAATCTTAAAAGCGTCGTTCCGATTATAAAAGGAATTCCCCATTCGGAAAAATCCCGTTTTGATGTTGCCCTTTTTTACACCGGCGGAAAAGATTCTACCTTTTTGCTTTATTATCTTGCAAAAGTCAAAAAACTTCGCGTTCTCGCGCTTACTTGGGAAATTCCCTTTATTTCCGAAAGCGCGAAACAAAGCATTGAAAACGCAAAAAAACATTTTTCAAATGTTGAATTTATTTCAAGAAAAATCTGCGACAATGATTTGCGTAAAATTTATAAAAAACTTTATGAACTCAGTAAAAACACCTGCGCCTGCCCTTCCCTTGCCTATGTAATTTTTTATCCGGAACTTGTTGCGAACAGGGTTCCCTATTTTATGGCTGGAAACGAACCGGTTCAGATGCTCGGACTTTATTATAATCACATGTCCCCTAAGTTTGTTTACACTCTTTCCGAAAATAAAACTCTTTCGTTTTTTATTAACCTTGGAAGAATTCTGACTTTAAAACCTCCGCTTAAAAACGGCCAGCTCCAGACTCTTATGACAATGGGACAGCTTTCCAGAAAAGACGGAGCCATAATGGACTTTTTCGGATATTCCAATCCCCTTGTTTCAAACATCGTTAAAGCAATAAGCGAAGTTCCGGAACTTATGCCGCCGTTTAAAAAGGCCATCAGAGTTTCTTCCAGAAGCGGAAATATCCCTGCATTCGTACACATGGATTTTGATGAAATCTGCGGCGGAAAATATGATTGGAAAAACGTTAAAAACATTCTTGTGGAAGAATGCGGATGGGTTCCGCCTTCTTCGGATAAAAAATCCCTTCATACAAGCTGTAAAATAGAAAGGTGCAAAGACCATTCACAATTTATCCGGTTTTATAATTGCGAAAGCAAGATGATTCCTTTCAGCGCGCTTGAAATTTCCCTTGCCGGAAGGAATCGCCTTAATTCCAAAGATGAAATTATATATGAAATGGAGCATTTCCTTGGTTTTTCCCTTGATGAACTTCCGGAATGTTCGGCTATGTGCGATTATCTAAAGGAGTAAAAAATGGACAGGATTTTTTATTTCAGCGGAAGCGGAAAAAGTAAACGGCTCGCCCGATTTTTTTCAAAAGAACTTAACATTGAATGTTTCGATATTACTAAAACAAATGATTTAGATACAGAAACCGCAATTATTGTTTTCCCCGTTTACTGCCAGAATCTTCCCGAACCGGTAATTGATTTTTTTAAACGTTTAAAAGCCGAAAAAGTTGCATTTGCCGCAACTTACGGAAAAAAATCTTACGGAAACGTAATTGAAGACGCCGTAAAAATTTCTTCCGGAAAATTCATCGGCGGAGTTTGCGTTCCCTGCGGTCACAGCTTTCTTTCCGAAGAGGATGATTTTGATTTTAAAAAACTTACCCCTTTTATTGAAAGGATAAAAAACCCGAAAACAGCTTTTCCGGAAAAAGGCCGCAAGGATTTTTATGCCGATTTTGTTCCAGCACAAAGGACAAGAATCGGTGTTAAAATAAAGAAAAACGATAACTGTATAAACTGCGGAAAATGTTCCGAAAATTGTCCCATGGGCGCGATAGAAAACGGAACTATCAACAAAAACTGCATCCGGTGCCTTCGCTGTGTAAGCGATTGTCCCGAAAAAGCTCTTGAATTTCAAACCCTTTGGTTTATGAAGGCATATCTTCTTGCCGAAAGAAAAAACGAAACCAAATTTTATCTTTAAACCACTTGACATTTCCGTTATAATACTTATATAATAAAATATGTATTAGGCGGAAGCCTTGATCCACGTTTGTCAGGGAAAATTCCTGGCAAACGTTTTTTTATAATTTTGAAAGGGCTGTTCAAATGGATAAAATTAAAAATATTTGGCAAAAGTTTTTTCCTTTTATATGCATTATTTTCGGAAACATTATTTATGCTTTGACCATCAAGCTTTTTGTTCTTCCTTCGGGAATTGCGCTTGGCGGAACTACCGGTATTGCTCTTATTGTTGAGCATTTCCTTCATATTCCGATTTCCGCGTTTGTTTTGGTTTTTAACGTTATAATGCTCTGTGTCGGATATTTTATTCTTGGAAAAGCCTTTGCAATGACAACAATTTTAAGCTCTTTCTGCTACCCGGTTTTCCTTGAAATTTGTAACCAGATTTTCGGAGATTACTATCTTACCGACGACATTTTCCTTTGCGCCGTCCTCGGCGGCGTTGGAATCGGTTTTGCGCTTGGCCTTGTAATCCGTTCCGGAGCTTCCACCGGCGGAATGGATATTCCTCCGCTTGTTCTTAACAAACTTTTCCATATTCCCGTTTCAACATCTCTTTATGCAATGGATTTTATCGTCGTAGTTCTTCTTGCAATGTTCAAATCCATGGATCTTATCCTTTACGGTATTATTTTTACATTTGTATATACTTTCTTCCTTGATAAAACTCTTGTTCTCGGAAAATCCAGAACCGAAATTAAAATCGTTACAAGAAAAGCGCACGAAATCAAAGACGCAATTCTTACTCAGATCGACCGCGGCGTAACCCTTCTGCATGCTGAAACCGGTTATAAACGTTACGAAACCGAAGTTGTTATGTCAATCGTTTCCAACCGCGAAATTGCAAAAGTGGAACACCTTGCCCACAGCATAGATCCCAAATGCTTTATTATTATCAGCCGCGTTTCCGAAGTTCGCGGAAGAGGTTTTTCCTCCGCAAGGAAATATAAAAAACGCCCGGAAGATATGTAATTTAAAAAAAAAACACCGTGCTCAAATTTGAGCACGGTGTTTTTTTATCCGAAAATATTCCTAACAAGTTCGCAATATTCTTTATAGGCCGCCGTATCGCTGAGTTCTGAAAGCGTTTTTATAAAACTTCCGTAATACCAGGCCTGCTCATTTTTATCTTTCTGGTTAAACCTTTTCCAAAGTTCATCACCGATTTTCTGATAATCGCGGTAAATTGCCCTGATGTTGGAAAGCTTATCGGAAAGAGCGATTATCTTTTCTTTTTTATCGGCTTTATTTTTAAGATAATCTATCGTCTCCTGTTTTCTTATTTTCCAGGTCTGTTCCGGCGGAAGGTCTTCCCTTTTGTCTTCGGAATCGCTTTGAACAAGCCGCAAAACTTCCTTTCCGAATTCATTTTCAATTTCTTCCGCGGTGGTTCCCGTATCCTCTAATGTATCATGCAGAACCGCTGCGGCAATAACTTCTTTATCCGAAGTAACGGATGCGGCAATGGCTCCCGCTTCCATCGGGTGAACAATATAAGGAATTTCAGTTCCTTTTCTGAACATTCCTTCATGCGCTTTTGCGGCGAATATAATTGCTTTTTCTACCATTAAACCAATCCTTTTAACTCTGAAGCTTCATGTCTCCGTTTTTAATAAGTCCCATTTTTTTCATGGCAATATAGAATATGTAGGAAAGAACAGCCGGAAGAACAAAGCATACCAAAAGAAGTCCAAGCCACATATCCGTTCCGCCGTTCATATCCGTAATAACTCCGAGAGGTCCCACAAGGCCGCAGGTTCCCATTCCCGCAGAAACGCCGGTACATTCAAGTTTAAAAACAAGAGTGCTTATGGGGCCTGTTACAGCCGCCGCAAGTGTCGGCGGAATCCAGATAGCCGGTTTTTTAATAATATTGCTCATCTGGAGCATGGAAGTTCCGAGTCCCTGGGCAAAAAATCCGCCCCAACCATTATCCGCAAAACTTATCACGGCAAAACCTATCATCTGGGCGCAGCAACCGGCAACCGCCGCGCCGCCGGCTATTCCGCTTATGCCAATCATCGCGCAGATTGCCGCGGAAGAAATCGGAAGAGTAAGGATAATTCCCACAACAACGGAAATAATAATTCCCATAAGGAACGGCTGCATTTCCGTCGCGGTGTTGATAAAATCTCCAAGATAATACATAATATAAGCAACCGCGGGACAGATTATTTTTGCAATTGCATATCCGGCAACTATAGTAACGGTCGGAGTTACAAGAATATCCACTTTTGTCTTTTTGGATACGAGCATTCCGATTTCAACGGCAAAAATCGCCGCAACGTAAGCTCCGGCAGGGCCGGCAGTATATGCAAGGGTGTTCCCGTTTTCAAGAAGAATTGTTGCGCCCAAAGAATAGGAAAGACTTCCTACTGCAGCGCAGGAAAACATAACAAGCGGATCCGCTTTAAGCGAATATGCAATGGCAACGCCGATCGCCATTCCGGAAGCGCCCTGGGCAAAAGTTTTCATTTCGCCGAAAAATCCGCCTATTGCGTTTACTGTTTCGTTTCCAATATAATCCGGACCGAGATATGTTCCCAAAGTTCCGAAAATTGTTCCGATAAGAAGCGAAGCAAAAAGGCCGAGGGCCATTGCGGACATTGCGTCGATAAAATATTTTTTTGCATATTTTTTCAGAGTTTCCATTTTTGTCATCTCCATTAAAAAATTTACACTATTATTTTAACACTAAATCGAATTTATTGCAAAAAATTATTAAAAAATATATAATAATTTTATAAAATCATAGGAGCTGAATATATGAAACCCATAATCGGAATTTTTCCTTCTTTTGATGAAGAAAAAAAGCAGATTTTTCTTAATCAGGCATATTTTGACGCCGTAATCGAATCCGGCGGAATTCCCTTTTCAATTCCCCTTTCGGAAAACCCAGAAATTATTTCAGAAACCATTAAAAATATTGACGGAATAATTTTTTCCGGCGGTACGGATATCAATCCCAAATATTATAACGAAGAAAACTTTGGAAAAAGTCTTGGAATTTGCGATTTTCTTGATGAATGCGAAAGGAAAACAGTTGCTCTTGCGGTGGAAGCGGATATCCCCGTTCTTGGAATCTGCCGCGGAATGCAGGCACTCAACGTTTTCTGCGGCGGAAGCATGATTCAGGATATTCCATCGGAATATGATACAAAAATTATCCACCGCCTTGATAAACCAGAAATTGCTTTCCATAAAATTCTGGTGGAAAAATCTTCGCCGCTTTCTGATATCATGGGATTTGGCGAGCACCATATAAACAGCTATCACCACCAGGCGGTAAAAGAAGTTGCTCCGGATTTTTCGGTTTGTGCAACCGCCGAAGACGGAATTATCGAAGCAATTTACCATAAAAACAAAAAATTTATCCTCGGCGTTCAGTGGCATCCGGAGCGTGACCAGGAAACCGCAACCGAAAACAAAAAAATTATCGACAGTTTTGTAAAAATTTGCTCAAAATAAACGAGGTATCAAAATGAAGAAAACCGCTCTTATAACCGGAGCTTCCTCCGGAATCGGACTGGAATTCGCAAAAATTTTTGCCAAAAACGGCGATAACGTAATACTTGTTGCAAGAAGCGGCGATAAACTTAACGAAATAAAAGAACGTCTTACCGAAACTTACGGAAATTTAAATTGTTGTTTCGTAAAAGACCTTTCAAAACCCAACGCTGCAAAAGAACTTTTTGATGAAGTCGCCGCAAGCGGTTTTGAAGTTGATTATCTTATAAATAATGCAGGTTTCGGCGATAACCGTAAATATCTTGATTCTGATTTTGAAATCCACGAAAAAATGGTAAAGCTCAACGTTGTTGCACTGATGGAGCTTTGCTACTGTTTTGGAAAAGCGATGTGCGAAAGAAAAAGTGGAAAAATCCTTAACGTGGCTTCTGTTGCCGCTTTTTCTGCCGGACCTTATATGTCCGTTTATTATGCTACAAAAGCCTTTGTTCTTTCGCTTTCCGAATCGCTTTCCGAAGAATTTTCCGAAAACGGTGTTTCCGTAACATGTCTTTGCCCCGGACCCACTGAAACAAATTTTGGAGCAGTTTCCGATTTTGGAAAATCAAACGCATTCAAATATCTCGGCATCGCAAAAGCTTCAAACGTCGCAAAAGCCGGATATAAAGCAATGATGAAAGGCAAACCTTTACATTATCACGGTCTTAACGTTAAAGTTATGGCTTTTCTTACAAGGTTTTCTCCAAGAAAAGTAAACACAAAATTCTCAAAATTCATGAACAGTGAATATTTACATAAATAATATTATGTAAAGTAAAATAGTTTTACACAAAAGAAAAAGCCCGCAACCGCGGGCTTTTTTATATTTTTATAATCAATTATTCAAAAAATCTTTCGCCAAGACCGTACTGATCCACAACAAAGTCCATATCTTTGTCGCCACGGCCGGAAAGACAAACAAGAATCGAACCTGTTTCGTGCTCTCTTGCGTATTTCATCGCGTAAGCAACCGCATGGGAACTTTCAACAGCTGGAATAATTCCTTCATAACGGCAAAGCTTATAAAACGCTTCCATTGCTTCCTCATCGCCGATCTGAACGTAATTTACACGACCGACATCACGAAGGAATGCATGCTCCGGACCAACGGAAGGATAGTCAAGTCCGCTTGCAATGGAATAAACCGGGCTTGGGTCTCCGTTTTCGTCCTGAAGAAGATAGCTGTTGAATCCATGAAGAATTCCTGGTTTTCCGTATGCCATGGAAGCGGCGTGATCGCCCACAGAGGAACCTCTTCCGAGAGGTTCAACGCCATAGATATCAACCGGATCGCCAAGGAACGGAACAAACATACCAATGGAGTTGGAACCGCCGCCAACGCAGGCAGTAACCGCGTCCGGCATAATTCCGGTCATTTCAAGGAACTGTTCCCTGGCTTCGATACCGACTATGGACTGGAAGTCACGGACCATTTTCGGGAACGGATGAGGGCCAACAACGGAACCGATGCAATAGATTGCATCTTTATATTCGTTCATATATGCCTCAAATGCGGCATCAACAGCCTCTTTAAGGGTTTTAAGGCCTTTGGTTACAGGAATTACGTTTGCACCGAGAAGTTTCATTCTGGTAACGTTCGGAGCCTGTTTTTCAATATCAACTTCGCCCATATAAACGTCGCATTCAAGTCCGAAATATGCGGCGGCTGTTGCTATTGCAACGCCGTGCTGGCCTGCTCCGGTTTCCGCGATGAGTTTTTTCTTGCCCATATATTTTGCAAGAAGTCCCTCGCCCATGCAGTGGTTAAGCTTATGAGCGCCGGTGTGGTTAAGGTCTTCCCTTTTAAGATAAATCTGGCATTTTCCGAGATGATTGGAAAGTCTTTCGCAATGATAAACCGGGGTTGCTCTTCCCTGGAATTCTTTTCTGATTCTGCGAAGCTCGTTGATAAACTGTGCGCTGTGGCAGATGGTTTCATAAGCGTCGTTAATTTCTCTGAATGCTGGAACAAGTTCATCCGGAATAAACTGTCCGCCAAAATCACCGAAAAATCCTTCTTTATTTGGGTAATCTCTAAGATAACGGTCAAAATCTTTATATGTCATATTCATGGTAAATGTTTCCTTTCAAAATAAATTTGTTATAAAGCAAAAATTATTTTAAAATACACCATCGCTTCATAATAATTACCTCCGAAAATAAAAAAAACGCCTTTGTCCTCTATCTAAACAGGACAAAGACAAAAATCTCTGCGGTGCCACCCGTATTGGCAAAAGCCCACTTAATCGGATACAAAAATATCCTTCCGGTTTGGTAACGGTCCGGCGCCGACAGCCATTACTTGCAAAAAACGCTTTCCTGCTGCCCTCATGAGTCCATTCGCTTCCAATAAAGTTACGGCAATCCCACCGCCTGCCGCTCTCTTTAAACCGCCTTGGAAGTTACTATTCTCAATCATCGGTTTTAATACTATAAAATATATATACCACTCCAAAGCGCTTTTGTCAAGTAAATCGTTAAAATATTTTTATATAAAAAAGCGGTGCTCATTTTGAGCACCGCTTAAGTTATGTAGCTTATGCTTTAAGGTCAAGACCGGAAGCTTTTTTATCATACATCTGTTTGCAAAGTTCTGCAATGTATGCGCCTGCTTCTACCGGAGGAGTACCTGCTTTATGGATGTTGGAAACTACGGTACGGTTTGCTTCCGGAATGCCGGGATAGCCGCCATATACGCAGTATGCGGAGAGAGAGCTGGAAGTTGCAAGTCCGGGTCTTTCACCGAGAAGGATTACGGTTACTTTTGCGCCAAGGATCTGTGCAACGGAGTCTTCCGCACCAACACGTCCGTATTTTACAAAGAAAGGAGTACCAACTTTAAGACCGGTTGCTTTAAGACCGTTATAGATTGCAGGAAGAACTGCGTCGATGTTTGCTTCAACAGCGGAGGAAGAAAGTCCGTCGGAAACTACGATCTGGACGTCGGGTTCAGCAATGCAGTCTGCTTTGATCTTTGCAGCAGTTTCATCATCGAAAACACGGCCAAGGTCAGGTCTGGTAAGATAGGTTTCTTTGCTGTCGCATTTGGTCTGATAAGTTTTAAGGTTGTTTCTTTCAAGATATTCTTCATGAACATCGTTGAAAACTGCGTCCATTGCAGCAGCGTTATCTGCGCGGACACGAAGAGTAGTTCTGGTAAGAGGACGAGGACCTGCTCTCCAAACGCCAAGACGTGCGTCGGTTTTTGCTTTAAGTCTCATATACTCTTCTTTATTGTAAGGATTCGGAATGTTGAATTCTTCTCTGAGGCTATATGCGGAGATGTCGTCTACTTCTCCGTCACATTCGCATTTGCACTCGCATTTAGGAGCTGCTTCGCCCTGAGTGGCCTGTGCGATAGCTTCACGGATGATTCTCATAAGTTCGGTATCGTTCATTATAATTGCAGCCTCCTTTCTTATTTAGCAAAGAACATGGATGCGTCGCCTGCGCGTTCACCAAGACGGCCTTCTTCGTCGAGGATGCCCATCTTGATTGCCCATTTGTGGTATTCAGGAGCAGGTTTTCTGTGGCTGAGTTCACGCATGGTGTTGTCATCATGGAAGGAAACGTCCTGATATGCAAGCATTACGTCGTCGCCCATAGGAACGCCCATATAGTAGTTGCAGTTTGCTGCGTTAAGAAGCAGGCAAGCAATTTCCTGGTCGTCCTGGGTAATGCCGGTGTGGTTGGTGAAGCAAGGTGCCATACCCATAGGAAGTCCGATGATTTTTGCCATGAAGTGGTCTTCAAGGTTACCACGAATCATTTCTTTACCATCGTAAATGGTTTCCGGTCCGATGAAGCCGGTTACGTTGTTTACGCCGAAAGGTTCAAAGTTACGTGCAAAACCGTAGGTACGTGCTTCAAGAGTCATTTCGTCTGCGCCTTCGTCGCAGTCGATGGACATTTCAGAACCTTGGCCGGTTTCGAAATAAAGTTTGTTCATACCGGTACCGTAGCATTCCTGTTTTGCAAGGTCATAAGCTTCGTTAAGAAGTGCTTTATCTACGCCGAATGCTTCGCAAGCGCTCTGGGTACCTGCGATGGACTGGAAGAACATGGAAAGCGGTGCGCCTTCACGAACAGCCTGCATCTGGGTAGT
>JAFXBK010000087.1 GCA_017521825.1 Oscillospiraceae bacterium | reverse complement strand
TTCGTGGAACCCCTCATGCACCGCTATTCCTTCCTTGTCTTTAAATAAAAAATAGCCTTTCCGTGCCTTCGGTTCTTTTTTCCAGTTCTTTGCCGGAATAACCTCATAAACCGGCTCCGGTCTTACAACGTTCCTGCTGCACCAGTATCTTTTTTTGTGCTTCTTCCCCTCTTTCCATCTTCGGGCAGTGCTCTTGCTTTCTTTTATAAGATAATCCGCAAGCTCCTTATGGTTCCCCCTGTCATCCAAAGGCTCAAAGCTTATAAATCCTTTCCCGCTCACCTTTCGCCATGCTCTGATGATGATTTCCGGCTCGATCTTGTTAACCACAAGGTGAATATGCGGGTTCGTCATTCTCTTTGTTTCAATAACCGCCACACGCTTCAAAACCTCGCCGGCTTTTTTGTATTCGTTTCTCAAAACCTCGCACATCTTCAAAGTGTCGCTTTCCACTTTTTCAAAATCCTGCGGTTTGTCGCCGTAATGGCAAACAACGTGCAGGTCCCCTTCTTTAAAAGTCGCGTTCAAAATCCACCGCAGCTCCTCCGCCGCTTTTCGCTCGTTGCATTTCCGCTGGGCTTTCTCCGTATCCCTGCTGTTATGTGCCCTCTTTGCAAACGGCGTATGCACTCTGGCGTTAAAATACTTTTTCGTTTCAATAACGCTTCCGGCTTTCACAGTTCTTTTAACGTATGGCAAAAACAAAAACCTCCTTCCTTCTTTTTTCCGCACAGCTTCGCTGTGGCAAGGGGAGGGAACCTCTGCCGAAGTTTTAAGGTTCCGGAGTTCCCTCCCCTTTGCAAACCCCACCTTTTCCGGAAGTTCCTCTTCCGGGTAATTTTCCGCTAACAATAATAGGTGTTACCGGGGCGCAAAGCCGCTTAAAAAAGCCGCTTTTCAAAACTTTTCCCCGTATTGCTTTTTTCAGAATTTGCAGATAAATTTGCTCGTCCTCTCGTCCCTGTCCGGGCACTTCGCGCAGTGTTCCTCGCAAATAACTCCGCCGTATTTCGGGCAGTGTATCTTCGGGCATTCCGTCTTTTGGCAAATTCGGCATCTCGCTTCCTCTTTCGCTTTTTCAAAAATCTTCTGCTCGTCCTCTTTTGTCAGTTCAAGCCACACGCTCCGTTCAAAATCCTTGCATTTGCTCTCCCGGCAGTCAAATCTGTGCAAAAGTTTTCCTTCTCTGTCAAAAGCCGTTTCAAGGTATCTGCGCCTTTTTCCGCATTTTTCGCAAATAACCTCCGCCGCCAAAGCCGCGCTCTGGGCTTTCTTCACTTTTTCAAAATCTTCTTTTCCAAAAATTTTTATAAAAGCCTTTTTGTCGTGGGCGTTAAGTCCCTGGTATATGTAGTTCGCCTTTCCGCAGCAGCCGCCGTAAATTCCGATTATGTCGCTGTATGCTCCAAATCTAACCGCCCTGCACTGCGTAACCTTTTTGCATTTTCCGCAAACCGGCGCCCGCTCGTCCATAAAAGCAAAAATTTCTTCATTCATTTATTCTTCCGCCTCCACAAATTCCCCGTTTACAAGCTGATACCAGGTATCGGCTTTAATTTTTTCGCCGTCAGCTTTTGCGGTTTTAACGTCCGCGATATACCATCCGTTTTCGTCTTTTTTCCATTCCGCAAGCATAATCCACGAATTTAAAGCCGCTTTGGCCATTCCTTCAATACCAAAGGCCGCAGCTATTGCGTTTTTTCCCGCCACGCTGGCGTGTCCACTGTAACCCTGTGCGGCGGCGTGTCCCCAGTCACCCTGTGCGGCGGCGTGTCCCCAGTCACCCTGTGCGGCGGCGTGTCCCCTGT
>JAFXBK010000010.1 GCA_017521825.1 Oscillospiraceae bacterium | reverse complement strand
TTTACCGCCGGAAAGTTTTTTGGTAAGCGAAAGTATAAATGCGCTGTCAACCGCCGCAGGCTCCTCGGTACAGCCATAATAAATGCCGTCATAAAAATTAATGGTCGTTGTCTTTTTGGCCGTCGTTCCCCGCTCATCCACCGCTTCAAGGGTATATGTCCTTGTGGCCGTCGCTATGGGTTCTCCCTGTGCTCCGCCACTCTGACTTATGATCCAGCCGGTTGTGTTGCCTTCGGTGCTTCCGCGGCTCTCTCCGTCAAGTATCAGATCTTCCGCCGCTTTGTTCAAAGAATAAGAAAGCATAAGGTTCCAAACTTCGTCGCCGTTTTCTTTCGTTCCTGCGTCATTAGTAAAAGAAAGAATTTCTATCGGGAAGTATTTAAGGTCGGCAATATCTTTTTCAATAGCTTCAATGTCTTTTGCAATTTCATCAAGCATTTCTCCGGAATAGTTAAGATGTTTATAAAACTCTTCTTCCGTTCCGTCATAACCGCCCAAAACGGCGCTTTCATAGGCCGTTGTCCCCATATCTCCTTTGTCACCTTTCGGCAGTCCAAGGTTAAGTATCGGCCTTTCCGGCGTGCCGCCTATCGAAGCCGCCGCATTTTCGCCGGGTTTAAGTGTTTCAACATTTCCTATCTGTATATTCGGAGTAATTCCGATATCTCCTTTTTCACCGTTAAAATCTCCCCGTTCTGCCGCCTCTTTAATCGCATTTGCAATGTCTATTGCTTCTCCTGCAGAAGTTGCACCTTCGTTTGCAATCTCTATTGCCTTTTCAGAATTTTCAAGTGCCTTCTGGCTTTTTGCATCTATCTGTTCTGTAGCAGAAAGCGGAATTTCCGGCAACGGCATTTCACCGCTCAAATTTCCGTAACTTTCAATAACAACATAAGCCGTACCGGTAGTAATTCTCATGGTGCCGTCACTGTCCGTTCCGTGCAGCTTAACTTCCCATTCTCCGGCTTCAAGGTTAAGGTGCATATCCCTCGTAATTTTATCTTCAACAAGGTTTATGTCATAAATGGTATCGTCTTTCATAAAATGTGCCCATTTAGAAAGCCCTTCCCAATCTTCCGTCCTAAAATCAAAAGAAGCTTCAACATAATCTATGGAATCCGAAACTATTTTTACTTTTCCACCGGAAAGTTTTTGGTTTCGCACTGTAAATCTTAAAAGTTCCATAATCATTCGCTCCTTTTTCTCACAATAAGGCAGCCTCTTTCAAGGTCAAATTCCCATCTGCTTCCGGCCGTTGCGGTCGCTATTTCCTCCGGATCTTCAATAAAATCAAAGCCTTTCATTTCAATGTCGCCCACAACGCCAAATTTGATCCACCCGTGGCATTTCGCCAGGTGCGCCGCGTCACACTGAATAACAAAGTCAGAAATCCCCGTTCCGTCATATTCCACGTTATCTTCCGCAATAAAGCTTCCCGCTATCTGCTTTGTTTCCGGCAAAACGCAAAATCCGCTGTTCTTTTTTTCTTTGGCTTCAATCTTTCCGGCAAGCCCCGTCATAAGCACCATGCCGTTTGTGTTTCCTATTCTTCCGCTGTTGTCAATGTTTCCGTGTGTGTGTCCCGCATAGGCCGCTCCTATGTTTGCAGGGTCTATGGGGTCGCTTCCGTCAATGGCGTGCTGCCTTGCGTGTTTTTCCGCCGCCGCGCCTATCATTTCCG
>JAFXBK010000086.1 GCA_017521825.1 Oscillospiraceae bacterium | reverse complement strand
TAAAACAAAATCAAGCGGTAAATTTGCAAAGAACAAAATAGATTTTGCTAATTAAATTATTTCAGCATCTTTAAGGTGCAGCAAGCAACAAGCCCTTACAGGGCGTTCCAAGCCACCCCTTTTAGGGGTGGTCATGACTTTATCTTGTTCCGTGAAGGTTAAGGAATTCGTCTTCGCGGGGTCTGGAAACAATTTGGGTCCAGCAGGGGAAGAAACCCGCAGTGGAAGCGGTATTCGGGGAAATTTTGCAGGAAGGGCCGCCGAAATAAGGAATTTTGCCTTTTTCGATAACGATATCTTTAACGACCGCAAGAACATTTTCCATTGCGAAGCCGAAACGTTCTTCTTCGGCAACGGCAAGGCTTATCTGCCAGAGAGAATCGCCTTCATCATAAGCGCCGGCAACGGCGATAGTCTTTCCGTTTTTCTTTGCCCGGAGCATAAGAACGATGGGACCGTGGCTTTCAAGATCGAAAACTTCTTTTGCAAGGGGTTCGCTCTTGAATTTATCGAAACCGGATTCAATAACCTCAATATCGTATTTAGCCTCGGTTTTCGGAAGGCTGAAATCCGGAACGCTGTACTGATACATATCATCGATGGTGTGGCCATGGAGATAAAGGATTTCCGCAAGCATTATGAGAGAATTGGTTTCAAAAATCCAGTCCGGATCTTTGCCTTCAAAAATTCTTTTGAAGTCCGGAACCATTTTCGGAAGAACGGAGAAAACCGCGCTTGAGCCGAAGCAGGCGGCTTTCATCGCTTTGTTTCCGTTTTCTTTGAGTTCGGTTACAACAATTTTATAGGAATCGAAATCCTGCTCTTTGCCGTTGAATTCAGCGGCAAGATGTTTTTTAACAATTTTTACAACATCGTAGTTATCCATTTTTTACAGCCTCTTTTCCTTTACTTTTTGTATAACGAATAAAATTAATTACAAATTGTTGAAAAAATCTTCGATTTCCGAAGCTTTTCCGGCGCATCCGCCCTGAACAAGCTCCGGTTTTCCGCCGCCCCGGCCGGAAAATTTTGCATTAAGTTCTTTTGCAACAGCCGCGCAATTTTCGGTTTTGGAAGAAACGGAATATTTATAATCCCCTTCTTTTCCGCAGAAAACCGCCGCAATTTTAAAATTTTCTGAAAGGGTTAAGCAATATCTTCGAAGTTCGTCAGGGGTCATTCCGCTTTCAAAAACGCAGATTTTTTCGCCGGTTCCAAGTTTTTCCGCCTTAAGCGCAAAAAGCTCTTTTTTAAGGGAGGATTCGTAAATTTTGTGTTCGGTAATTTCGTTTTCAAGCCGTTTTACCGCAAGACAAAGTTCGTTCGGTTTTACGGAAAGGAAATTGGTGACTTTTATAACGTCGCCGTTTTTGCTTTGGTAATCTTTAAAAGCGCGCTTTCCGCAAAGCATAAAAAGCCTTGTTCCGCCTTTATAATTCTGGAAGGCGGTGAGCTTGATTATTCCGATTTCACCGGTGCGCTTAACGTGTGTTCCGCAGCAGGCGCAGATATCATAACCCGGGAAGGTAACGATTCTGATTTTTCCGGAAAGTTTCTTTTTGCTTCGGTAGGGAAGAACCTCAAGTTCCTCTTCGGAAGGGTAACTTATTTCTATCGGAAGGTTTTTATAAACCGCTTCGTTCGCAAGAAGCTCAAGTTCAAGAACGTCTTTTTCGGAAAGTGGAACATCAAGGTCGATGGTGGTTTCCTCATAGCCAAGATGGAAACCGACGTTGTTTGCGCCGAATTTTTTGTGGGCAAGACCGGAAAAAATATGTTCGCCGCTGTGCTGTTGCATAAAATCAAAGCGCTGGTCCCAATCGATTTTGCCGTGAACTTTTTCGCCCGGCGCAAAACCGATTCTTGTAAAATGGTGGATAACTCCGTCCTTATCTTCCTGAACGTCGAGAACTTCGACTTCGTTCAAAGTTCCTTTATCCGGGAACTGGCCGCCGCCTTCCGGGAAAAAAGCGGTTTGGTCAAGAACAATATCAAAACCCGTTTCAGCTTCGGTGCAGGAAAGAACCTTTGCCTCAAACTCGGTTAAATATGCATCTTCATCAAAAAGACGCCTTGTTGGTAACATGGGAAAACCTCCCTTTGCCTTTTATAAAAAGAGTATAGCACCATTTTGAAAAAATAACAATTGCTAAAAATAAAAGCGCATGATATTATTATAAAGGTAATTTATAAAAGTGAGGTGCCGCTTTTGAAAAAGGTTGTTCTTGTAACCGGCGGAAGCCGGGGAATCGGAAAAGCGATTTGCGAAAAATTCGCCGCGGAAGGTTATCTTGTTGCGGTGAACTTTGAAAAAAGCGAAGAGAAGGCAAAAGCCCTTGCGGAAAAAATCGGCGGAAAAGCCTTTTGCGCCGACGTTTCCGATTATTCCGCCGTTTGCAAAATGTTTGATGAAATCGAAAAGGAAATGGGCGAGGTTTCGGTCCTTATCAACAACGCCGGAATTTCCACCTTCGGACTTTTCCAGGATTGCAGCGATGAGGAATGGGAAAGGATTTTCGGCGTTAACGTAAAAGGAGTTTTCAACTGTTCCAAGCGCGCCATAGGAAATATGATTAAAAACCAAAGCGGCTCCATAGTCAATATTTCGTCCATCTGGGGCATAACCGGCGGTTCCTGCGAATGTCACTATTCCGCAACAAAAGCGGCTGTAATCGGCTATACAAAGGCCATGGCAAAGGAACTCGGCCCTTCCGGAATCCGGGTAAACTGCGTTGCACCGGGAGCGGTTGATACCGAGATGAACGCCCGCTTCAGCAAAGAGGATTTGGAAGCGGTTGCGGAAGAATCCGCCCTTGGATATATCGGAAAGCCGGAGGAAATTGCGGAGGCGGTTTTTTTCGCCGCAGGCGAAAAAGCTTCCTATATGACCGGAGCGGTTCTTAACGTAAACGGCGGCTCCGTAATATAACCCTTTGCAAAAAATGCAAAAAGGTGCTATAATATATTCTATCCATTAAATTTGTTTAATCTACTTCACGGAGGAATTTTAAATGATAAAACTTACCGGAACCCAGCGCGAGCTGATGGAAATTCTTTGGGAAAACGGCCAGATGACCCTTCATGCACTTACCAAGGCAGCTCTTGGAAACGCCGTTACCCCAAACCGCATTGACGCTATCCGCGTTGTTCTTCTCCAGATGGTAACCAAAGGCGCGGTCAGCGAAGACGCAACCGTTTCTCCCCATATTTATACCCCTATTATCGAAAGGGATGAAGCGGGTTTTGAATCCGGATTTATCGACGCCGCAAAAGCCGAGGGCAACGCTCTTCTTACCGCTCTTTCCTGCGGAATGGGACTTCCCGGCGAAGTTTACAGCGAAGACCGCGGCCGCCAGATAGATGAATCTCAAGGCAAATTCCAGCGCACCGTAACCGACGAAGCAAGAAAAGAAGCTATTAAAGAAGTTATGGCGCAGATTTGCCGCGAACGCGACGAATATGAAGCACAGAAAGCCGCCGCAAAGGCTGCAGCAGAAGCAGAAAACAAGGAGGACTAATCTAATGGAAGAAACCGAATACAGATATGACACCCAGCTTCTTATCGAAGGCACCGACCTTGATGAGGACGAAATCCACGATTATCTTATGACCGAAATCCCCGGCGACTGCCTTATTGTAGTCGGCGACGAAGAACTTATCAAGCTCCATTACCACACCAACACCCCTTGGAAAGTTCTTGAATATTGCGCCACCAAAGGCGAAATTTTCGACATTGTTGTTGAGGATATGGACCGCCAGTCCAGAGGCCTTAAAGGTTGATAAAAAATTATGCCCGCTCAAGAGAGCGGGCATTTTTTGTTGGCAACGATGACGTTAACAACGTTTGGCACAACAAAAAAGACCCGCTTTGCGGGTCTTTTTTTATTTGATTATTTGATTTTTTCACCGCAAAGGGGACAAAAATGTTCATCTTCCGAAATCATTGCTCCGCAGCCAGGGCATTTGAAATCAAATTTGTCAATAGGAGTTTCGGGCGCGGGATTTTCAAAAGTTTCGCTACTTTGAAGAACGGTATCTTCGGTCTCTTTTTTCTTTCCGAGTTTTGCCTTTATCCAGGCAAATATTCCGGCAAAGGAAGCTATAATGGCACCGCCGATTGCTTTAATGCTTCTGAAAGAAAATCTCGAGGAAGAACCGGAGCTTTCATACTCCGGAAGGACATTTGAACTTTTTACGTGGCCAACAACACTCTCAACCGCTTTTAACTCTTCGGAATGAATTACACCGTCATAGGAATAATATGAAAAAACGCAATAGACATTGTCTATATATCCGACATAATCAACGGCATAGATCGTATCCCCATCATAAAGATAGTTATATTTGATTTTTACGAAAGATCCGGAAGGACAGCTGTAAGCTTCTGCCTTGCAATCACTGTAGCCATAAGAGGACCAGGTGGTTTCAAGCTGGTTGCAAAGTTTTTTAAAATCAGAAGAGGAAAGGTCTCCAAAAGAATAATAATCTGTGTGATACTCAAGCTGAAGTTCAAAATCGTCGGTTCCGTCTTTTGTTATAGCATAAACAGAAAGACCGGTTTCCTCAAGATATTTCAGAGTATCTTCATAATAGAGATAATCTTTAAAAACTTCTTCGTCCTCTGTGGAATTTTTTGTTACAACGAACCAGTTTTCGGGGAAAGTGAGAGTCAGTTCAAATTCTTCGACAGAAATTTCTTCTCCGAAAGCACAGACAGAAAAAGTGAAAATAAATAAAACGGCAAAAAACAGTGAAATAATTTTTTTCATAATACCACCTCTTTTCTACATTATACATCTCCAAAAAACATAAAGCAACAAAAAAAGACCCGCTTTGAGCGGGTCTTTTTATCTTGATTAAAATTAATCTTCGTCCTCTTCGGGCATTTCCCAGGAATGCCAAACGTTGTCAATGCGAATGCGTTTGAAAGCTTTATCTTTTTATGGTTGAAATAAAATCCTCTTGTGTTTTTAGCGTGTTTTCGAGATTATTTGGAGCAAAGAAAGACAGACTGAGTATTTCGGTTCCATTGACTTTTACAAAATAATCAAATCTGTAAAAAACAGAGTTGGAATCCTCTTTGCCACTGTATTGTTGATTGGTTATTCTCAAACATTCATAGGAACCGCAATTAACTGTTTCGTGCGAAATATAACCAAGAGATTCTTCTGGGTTATCATAGTAGTATAAAGGATTATCATATTTATCATATTCTCTAATTTCGTAAATGAAACACCAACCAAGCAACAAGCTGTTTTCGTCAGGGAAAATAACAGATAGATTATCGCCTTCTCCTTCAAGAATTAAATCTTCACTAAGAGTTACAATAAATTCCGGTTCAAATCCACCATTTTCAAGTTCAAAATTTGTATGTGCAACGATAGTTTTTTCATAGGTTTGTTGAGTATCATTTTCTTGTTTATTATCCTCTTGTTTTTGTTCAGCAGAATCTTCTGCGATAGGGTTTTCGGAAATAAGTTCTTTGTCAATAGTAATTTCGTCCTGATGTTCTTCTTGAACTCCGCAAGCGCAGAGCATAAGCAGGGCAAGAATTAACAACAATACTTTTTTCATTTTATTCTCTCCTTAAAATAAAAAATGCGTAGCCGAAGCTACGCATGAAAAATACATAGCTCCGTTTGTTGCTACACAAATTTTACCACTATACAGAAGTATGCGGAAATAGAGCATGCATTTTTACCGGAAGTAAAAATACACACTTCTGCATAGGGAAATATAAAATTTGTGTAGCAAATTTATTATATTACTTTCATAAATTAAAATCAATATAAAAACCGGCGGGAGCAAGCCCCCGCCCTACAATAATTCGGCGAAAATAAAAAAAGACCCGCTTTGAGCGGGTCTTTTTATATCGATTAAAATTAATCTTCGTCGTCCTCTTCGGGCATTTCCCAGGAGTGCCAAACGTTGTTGACGTTATGCATATGCTGACAGTTTAGGGTTGTTATTTTTGTTTTAAGTGATATAATAAAGTTGCGACGCAAATCAAATATTTTATACCTGTTTGGGTGTGTTTTTATTTTTGATAAAAACACAGCCTCTTATTTTCGTATGCTCAAATAGGTATGAAAAGATTTGTGTCGCAGCAAGCGAGGCTATGTGTTTTTTAGTGCGTGGCTTCGGCTGCGCACTTTTTTATTGCGAAAGGAGGGTAGTTATGGCGAGAAAATACATATACAACCCAAAAACAAACTGCCTTCATATTGAAGGGTGCTGTTGTCACGCTAAACCAATGCCTGAATATATTGTATTCAATAACGAAAACGAAGCTGTTGAATATGATGGCCGAGCAGTTAGCGTATGTAAAATTTGTCAGAAAAATCGTGATAAAAAATAAGAGGTGAAAGTAATGAAAAAAATTCTTGTTGTTTTATTAAGCTTATTAATGCTTTTTAGCTTTGCGTCTTGTGATTCTATTAGTAAAGAAGAAAAGGAAAGTTTGGAATCTGCAATTGTGTTAAAATCTTATATGTATTGCGTATCAACTTATCAAAACATACTTTCTACTTCATGTAATTACATGAACATCACACCGAACGAATTAGATGGTTATGATTTATATGGTGAGTTATCGATTAGAACCATGGACGGAAATAGATATACGGTTGACTTTGGAGCAATTGCTTGGATAGATGAAAATGGAGAAGTAAAGTTGGAAAATTTTAATCTTGTAGGGGATCCTGTTTTAAATAATTATTAAATATATCCCTCATCCGTCATTTTTCTCCGAAAAATGCCACCTTCCCCTCTGGGAAGGCTAACAAAAAACTCCCCGCTCAATCGAGCGGGGAGTTTTTTTATCTTGATTAAAATTAATCTTCGTCCTCTTCTTCGGGCATTTCCCAGGAATGCCAAACGTTGTTAACGTCGTCGTTATCTTCAAGAGCAGCAAGAAGTTTCTGCATTTTTACGATGGTGTCGGGGTCTTCGATAACAGTGGTAGTCTGGGGAATGTAAGCAACGTCTGCGCTTTCAAAACGGTAGCCCATTTCGTAAAGAGCATCGCGAACGCCGGGGAAATCGTTGGGAGCGGTGTAAATTTCAGCAACGCCGTCTTCATATTTAAAGTCTTCGCCGCCTGCTTCCATAACGTCTTCCATAAGTTTGTCCTCATCAAGGTCCTCGTCGGCAATTACGATAAGGCCTTTGCGGTCGAACATAAAGGAAACGGAACCGGTCTGGCCAAGGTTGCCGCCGTATTTGGAGAAATAGCTGCGGACGTCGCCGGCGGTTCTGTTGCGGTTATCGGTAAGGGTTTCAACAATAACAGCTACGCCGCAGGGACCGTAACCTTCGTAAGTGATTTCTTCGAAAGTGGTTTTGTCGCCAAGGCCGGCAGCTTTTTTGATGGATCTTTCGATGTTGTCGTTAGGAACGTTGTTTGCTTTTGCTTTAAGAATAAGTGCCTGGAGTTTGCTGTTGTTTGCGGGATCGGGGCCGCCTTCGCGGACTGCAACGGTGATTTCTTTACCGATTTTGGTAAAAACTTTGCCGCGGGCTGCGTCGATTCCTTCTTTTTTACGTTTAATGGTACTCCATTTGGAATGTCCGGACATTGAATATCTCTCCTTGTGGGAAAATTAGTTTACAGATTATTTTAACATATATATTTGGCTTTTGCAAGCCGTTATTTGATAATTTGCGTTCTGAGAAAAAATTTCTGAAAAGAGCAAAAAATATGAAACAAAACAGCTTTTTTGTGGTACTATTAAAATAGAGAAAACAAAAAGGAGGTTTACCCATGAAAAAACTTGCGGTACTTTTAATTGTTGTTTTATTGCTTTGTTCCTGCAATGTTTCAAAAAATCCGGAAGCCGAAGTTTCCGAAAGTTCTTCAGAAGAAAGTTCCGTTTTGGAAGTTGAATCCGAATCCGAACCGGAAAAAGAACCCGAAGGATTTTCTACCCCTGATTATGAAGATCATTCTGATTTGCTTACTGTTCTTGAAGTTACGGAAGGAACAAGGATTGTTTACGAAATTACGAAAACCGGGGAAGTTATCGAAAAAGAAATACCAAACACCCTTTATTACATAAATTTTAAAGACGGAACACCTGCCGTTGACCATCCTTTTTATCATTATTCGGAATCCTGTTACGAAAACCTGATAAACACCGAACCGGAAACCTGGGAGCATGTATGCGAGATAAGAGGTTCCTATGACGGGAATTATTATATCTATTTAAAAAATGATGAAGGATTTTATGAGGTTTATAATGCCGATTTGAAACATGAAGAAGAAATGGGCGAATTTATAAAAATCTGTCGTGCCGATGGAGTTGGTCTTAAAGATAAGGAAGGAAATATCCTCCTTTCTCCGGCATACACCGGTGGAATTTATATGCCTTTTGCAGACCGCATTATTGCAAGGGAAGGTTCGCCGGTGGCGGTTGAATGCATGAGATCGTATCTGTTCGATACGGATATGAACCTTATCAATAAAGAATATAACGCATTTGTTTATTTGGAACTTGAGGACGGTTCGTATGTAGGATATGCCGGATGCGAAGGCGAATTTGCGGATTTTCCTTGCTATGATGATAACGGAGAGCTTTATGAAAAAGGCTATTGGTTTGTTGATAAAGACGGAAACAAACTTAGCGAAAAATTTGAATATATTTATGAAAACATAACTTATGAAGAAAAAGAGGACGGAACTTCTGAAAGAATTTACCACCATTCTTTTATTGTTAAAAAGGAAGGCTCCGAAGAGGAAATAATACCCGAAGAAACTTATGCCGTAAAAGATTGATAAAACAAAAATTCCCCGCTCAATTGAGCGGGGAATTTTTTTATATTCCATTAAAGAATAAACTGCAAAACCGTTCCGGTAAGAACGGAAACGGCGAAAAGGAATCCGGTAAGGCGAAGACATTCGATTTTGTCAACGTCGTTGCGGAAAAGAACCAAAAGACCGGTTCCTGCGCCAACGGAAAGTCCGGCGAATGCCGCGCCGAAGGAAATTGTTCCTTCCGCAAAAAGCTGGGCAATTATAATCGAGGAAGCGCAGTTGGGGATAAGACCGACAAGACCCGCAACAAAGGGCTGGAAAAAGCTTTCGTTTGCAATAAAAGCGGAAAAAGTTTCTTCCCCGACAAAATGTATGCAAACTTCGAGAGCAAGCATTACAACAAAAATAAAAGCAAAGGTTTTTGCGGTGTGGCCAATGGTGCTTTTAAGAAGACCGTTGTGGCCTTCGGTGTGGCAATGGGAATGTTCCTCCGCAACTTCCTCAAGTTCCTCTTTTGTTATGTTGAAAAGCCCGAAGCGGTCAACAAGCAGACCGGCAACAATTGCAAGAACAAGCTTTGAACCGATAAGCGGAAGGATTTTTCCGGCGCTTTCCGGGTTGGAGATGAGAACGGGAATTGCTTCGTCGCTTGTGGAAATAAAAACCGCAAGCATGGTTCCGGCGGTGATTATGCGGTTGGAATAAAGGTTTGCCGCAACAACGGAAAAACCGCATTGGGGAACAACGCCAAGAAGCGCGCCCACGGCGGCTCCTGCTTTTCCGAATCTGGAAAGCCATTCGGCAAATTTTTCCGCGTGGCGGTGCTCAATAAATTCGATGAGAAGATATGCACCGAAAAGGAAGGGAAGGGCGGAAGCGGTGTGTTCAAGGGTGTGGATAAAAATGTGTAAAAATTCGTGCATTTATGTTACCTCATTATTAAAGGGATTTTTCAAGATATATATTATATTTTATAAAAGCGGGAACAGTCAAGAATTTTTTCTTAAATTTTATAATAAAATTTAAGAAAAAACTCGGAGGTTCCTTAAAATGGCTTTTGATATAAACGATTATTCCATCGGGAAAAGACCCCTTTGGGCAATTTTTGCTTCGATTTTGATTTTTATCGCGCTGGCTTTTTTTGTGATAAACAGCGTCGCAATGGGGGAAGGAAGTCGGCTTTTGCCGATTTATTCCGTGGAAACCCCGGAAAAAAAGGTTGCGGTAACTTTTAACTGCGCCTGGGAAGCGGAAGATATTCCAAAAATTCTTGAAATTTTGGAAAAATATGAAGCTAAGGCAACCTTTTTTATTCTTGGTCAATGGGCAAAGGATAATCCCTCGGCGGTAAAAATGATTGGGGATGCCGGGCACGAGATTGGAACACACAGTAACACTCATCCGGATATGGCGAAAATCAGCATGGAAAAAGCAAGGGAGGAAATTTTTCGTTCCTGCGAATATATCGAAAAGGCCGGCGGCGTAAAACCAAAGCTTTTCCGGGCACCAAGCGGTTCCTATTCCAGCGAACTTATAAAAACCGTTTCGGAAATGGGTTTTACCGCAATTCAGTGGGACGTTGACAGCCGGGACTGGAAGGATAAAACCGCCGGAGAAATGGTGGAAAGCGTTACAAAAAACGTCGGGAAAGGAAGCATAATCCTTTTCCATTCCGGAAAGAAAAACACCCTCGAGGCCCTTCCGCAGATTCTTGAAATCCTTAAAAACGGCGGCTATGAATTCGTAAAAGTTTCGGAACTTATCTATTCCGAAAATTATACCATTGACCATACGGGAAGGCAGTTTTCTCTTAAATAGGGGCGGATAACATCCGCCCCTTTTAAAATGCAGGATTGCATAAAAATGTTCAGTTTAAAAACCAAACTTGCAAAAAGACCGGCTTAAACAATTAATTTAACAGAAAATATATTGATTTTTGCAGGAAGGACTGGTAAAATGAATTCCGGAATTACATAAAAATAAGGGGATGTTTTAATTGAACAAAGACTTTTTACATAAAATTTCCGAAAATATGCACAGTTTTTCAAAAGGCCAGAAGCGTATAGGAAATTTTATAATTTCCCATTATGATAAAGCCGCTTTTATGACCGCGGCAAAACTCGGTGAAGCTGTCGGCGTTTCGGAATCAACGGTAGTTCGCTTTGCTTCCGAACTTGGTTACGACGGTTATCCGGAACTTCAGCATGCGCTTCAGGAAATGATCCGCAACCGCCTTACAACCGTTCAGCGAATCGAAATCGCAAGCGACCGTATGAGCAACGCGGACGTTTTTACAAAGGTTCTTAATATGGATATCGAAAAAATCCGCAGAACTCTTGAAGATACTTCCAGCGAGGAATTCAACAAGGTTGCGGATACCATAGTAAATGCAAGACATATTTATATCCTTGGCGTAAGAAGTTCTGCTTCCCTTGCAAGCTTCCTGAGCTTTTATTTTTACAAAATTTTCGATAACGTAAGAAACGTCGCAACCTCCAGCACAAGCGAAGTTTTCGAGCAGATTATGAACATCGGCGAAGGGGACGTTTTTATCGCAATAACCTTCCCCCGTTACAGCAAAAGAACCATAAAAGCCGCCAAATATGCCCACGACAAAGGCGCCACCGTAATTGCCCTTACCGACAGCCACAGCGCGCCGATTATCGAATACAGCGACAGAATTTTGCTCGCAAGAAGCGATATGGCTTCCTTTGCGGATTCGCTTGTTGCGCCGCTTTCCCTTATCAACGCGCTTATTGTTGCCATTGGTATCCGAAGAAGAAACGAAATTTCCGCAACTTTCAGCCAGCTTGAACGGATCTGGTCGGAATATGATGTTTACGAAAAGAGCGATGAGAATGAAAATATATGATGTCGTAATAGTCGGCGGAGGCGCTGCCGGATGCGTTGCGGCCGGATACGCCGCCCAAAACGGAAAAAGCGTGCTTGTTCTTGAAAGGAACCGCCGTCCGGCAAGAAAAATTCTTGTTACTGGAAAAGGCCGCTGCAACGTTACAAACAACTGCGAACCGGAAGAATTTTTCCGCCACGTAAGAAGCAACCCGCGCTTCCTTTACAGCGCACTTAACCGCTTTGCACCGAAACACACCATGGAACTTTTTGAAAAACTGGGGGTTCCGCTTAAAACCGAAAGGGGAAGAAGGGTTTTCCCTGTTTCCGATAAGGCAATCGATATTGCGGATGCTCTTCAGCTTTTTATTAAAAACAAAAACGTCGAAATCCGCCAGGGAAGGGCAAAACAGCTTGTTTTTGAGGACGGCGTGCTCAAAGGCGTGCTCACGGAAAACGGAGAATTTTACCGTGCTCAAAAGGTGCTCGTTTCCACCGGCGGATTAAGCTATTCCGCAACCGGTTCCAGCGGCGATGGCTATGAACTTGCCAGACAGGCGGGACATAAAATTGTTTCAACCCGGCCTTCGCTGGTCGGAATCTATACCGCCGAAAATCTTTCGGAAGCGGCGGGACTTTCCCTTAAAAACGTTACTTTGCGGCTTTATGACGCCAAAAAGAAAAAGCCGATTTATGAAGAACTTGGCGAGATGCTTATAACCCATGAAGGAATTTCCGGGCCGCTGGTGCTCAGCGCAAGTTCCTTTATGAGCACGGAACTTTCCAATTACAGAATCGAGCTTGACCTTAAACCGGGCCTTTCCGCCGAAGAGCTTGATTCAAGAATCCTTCGGGATTTTTCCGAAAAGAAAAACCGCGATTTTGCCAACGCGCTGGACGAGCTTCTTCCAAGGAGCTTTATCCCTTACGTAATCGAAAAAAGCGGAATCGATCCGGAAACAAAGGTTCACCAGATTACAAAAGCCCAGCGCCTTGAACTTGTTTCCGCAATAAAATCCTTCGGAATAAAACCGGTTGAGCTTGGGGATATCGAAGGGGCGGTAATAACCGCAGGCGGAGTTTCGGTTAAGGAAGTTGACCCTAAAACGATGGAATCAAAACTTTGTCCCGGGCTTTATTTTGCCGGCGAAGTTCTCGATCTGGATGCGGAAACCGGCGGATATAATCTTCAGATTGCGTTTGCAACGGGTTACGCCGCAGGAACCGCCATTTAAGGAGGAATTTTTATGAAAATTGCAATAGACGGTCCTGCCGGTGCAGGAAAAAGCGCGGCCGCAAAAGCGATTGCGAAAAAACTTGGTTTTATCTATGTGGATACCGGCGCCCTTTACCGCGGAATCGGTCTTTACGTTTTAAGAAAAGGCGCAAAGCCTTCCTCAATAGAGGAAGTTGTTCCGCTTCTTGCGGAAATTAAAATAGAAATGCGCCATACCGACGGTGAACAGCATATCTTCCTTAACGGCGAAGATGTTTCCGGCCTTATCAGAACGGAATCCGTTTCCGCCGCCGCTTCGGACGTTTCCGCAATTCCGGCGGTAAGGGATTTTCTTTTCGATATGCAGCGCGACATTGCCGAAAAAAACAACGTTGTAATGGACGGAAGGGATATCGGAACCGTTGTTCTTCCGGACGCGGAACTTAAACTTTTCCTTACCGCAAAACCGGAAGTAAGAGCCCGGAGAAGGGTTCTTCAGCTTGCGGAAAAAGGAATTGAGGCAAATTACGACGACGTTCTTGCGGACGTTATCCAGCGCGATTATAACGATTCCCACAGGGATTTCCGTCCGCTTAAACTTGCGGAAGACGGAATTATGATGGACAACACGGAAATTCCCCTTGAAGAAACCATTGAAAAAATAATTTCCCTCGTAAAGGAGCGCATGGCTTGAAAAGAGAAATCATAGTAGCGGATTCCGCAGGATTTTGCTTCGGGGTAAAACGCGCGGTGGGAATTGCGGAGGACTTTGCGGAAAAGGGAATTCCGGCGGTTACCCTCGGAGAAATTATCCACAATCCTACGGTGGTGGAAAGCCTTAGGAAAAGGGGAGTTTACCCCGTTGAAAGCGTTTCCGAAGTTCCGGAAGGATATACGCTAATTCTCCGTTCACACGGAGTTCCGCTTTCGGTAATTGAGGAACTTGAAAAAAAGTGTATTCCCTACGCGGACGCCACCTGCCCTTTTGTTGCAAGGATCCACCGCATTATTGCGGAGCGAACAGCCGCCGGAGATACCGTAATTATCACGGGAAATCCCGATCATGCGGAGGTTCGGGGCATTGTCGGACACGCCAAAGGTGATGTCCGCGTGGTGCGTAATTTTGAAGAATTGGAAGAACTTTCCAAAAAAGAAGAAAATCTTTGTGCAAAATGTATCACAATTGTCTCGCAAACCACTTTTTTGCGTGCGGAATGGGAAAAATGCGAAAAATTTGCAAAAAAGGTATATACAAATTTATTAATTTTTGATACAATATGTAATGATGCCTGTACTAAACAAAGCGAGGCGGACGCTCTTTCGCGCCGGTGCAATGGGATGATTGTAGTCGGTGGGCGGAATAGTTCAAACACCGCAAGGTTGTGGGAGACCTGCGCGGCAAACTGTCCTTCCGTTTTGATTGAGTATCCATCAGAACTAAAGCCGAATGATTGGAAAAATTGCGAAGTAATAGGCGTCACTGCCGGTGCATCAACCCCATACGGCATAATTAAGGAGGTACTACAAACCATGAGTGAAAACAAAGAAATCAGCTTTGAGGAAATGCTGGAACAGTCCTTTGAAAAGGAAGAATCCAAATATGTAAGAAACGGTGAAAAAGTCCAGGCAACCGTTATGGTAGTCAAAGACACCGAAATCGTTGTCAGCGTTGGCAGCAAACACACCGGATTCGTTTCCTCTGAAGAACTTTCCGAAGATCCCAGCGTAAAACCCGCCGACGTTGTTAAAGTTGGCGATGAAATCACCCTCAAAGTTCTGCACGTAAATGATGCCGACGGCACCATGACCCTTTCCAAAAAGAAAGTTGATGCAGAGAAAAACTTCCTGGTTGTTGAAGAAGCAGCCGGAACTGACAAAATTTTGGAAGGAACTGTTGTCGAAGTCGTCAAAGGCGGCGTTATCGTTGTAACTGATGGTGTTCGCGTATTCATCCCTGCTTCCCAGGCAACTGCCTCCAGAAACGAATCCCTTGAAGGACTTCTTAAACAGAACGTTAAATTCCGCGTTCTCGAAGTAAACGCACAGCGCAAACGCGCAATCGGTTCCATCAAATCCGTTCTTAACGAAGAAAGAAAAGCAAAACAGGCTGCTTTCTGGGAAAACGTTGAAGTTGGCCAGGTATTTGAAGGAAAAGTTAAATCCCTCACTTCCTACGGCGCATTTGTTGACCTCGGCGGCGTTGACGGTATGGTTCATGTTTCCGAACTTTCCTGGCTCCGCGTTGCAAAACCTGCTGATGTTGTAAGCGTTGGCGATACTCTCGAAGTATTCGTAAAAGAAGTTGACAAAGAAGCTAAGAAAATCAGCCTTGGCTACAAAAAAGAAGAAGATAATCCTTGGGAAATCCTTAAGAGAGATTATCCTGTCGGCACCGTTGCAAAAGCAAAAATCGTAAGCCTTACCGCTTTCGGCGCATTTGCAAACCTTATCCCCGGCATCGATGGTCTTATCCACATTTCCCAGATCTCTTACGAAAGAGTTGCAAAACCCGAAGATGTTCTTTCTGTTGGTCAGGAAGTTGATGTTAAAATCACCGATATCGATTTCGATAAACACCGCGTTTCCTTCTCCATGAAAGCTCTTCTTGAACCGCCCGTAAAAGAAGAAGCTGCTGAAGAAGAAGCTCCTGTTGAAGAATAATCATAACCGATTACATAAAAAAGCCGCTGCGTTTCGCAGCGGCTTTTTTTGTTTTTTATCCGAAAAATAAATTTTTGTGCAAAACCGCAAAATAACGTCAAATTTTTTTGAAACCTTGTGATATTGTAGAGTAACAGTAAAAGTGATATAATTATTTTATTAAAATAAATATTCTTGGGGAAAGGCGGGCGATGTCGGATATGAAAAAAATCATAAGCGGCAGAACGACCGCCCTTTTTGTTGCCGTTTGCTGGATGGCTTACAGCTTTTCCTATATCGGAAGGCTGAATTTTTCCGCTTCCATGGCGGAAATGACAAATTCCGGAGTTCTTCTTAAATCCGAAGCCGGCGCAGTTACCACCGGATTTTTTATCTGTTATGGCCTCGGCCAGTTCCTCAGCGGCTGGCTTGGGGATAAGGTTCCGCCAAGGTATCTTGTTTTTGCCGGTCTTACCTGTTCTTCGCTTATAAACTTCGCAATAAGCTTCGGGCCTCCGGTTGCGGTTATGACCGTTCTCTGGAGCGCAAACGGACTTTCCCAGGCGCTTCTTTGGGCGCCTATCTGCCGGATTGTTTCCGATAGAGTACATACTTCAAGAAGGCAGAAAGCCTGTACCGCCCTTGCAACAACAATGGCAGGCGGAACGCTTTTTGCGTATATTCTTTCCGCGCTGCTTATCAGCGCAAAGGGCTGGAGCGCGTCTTTTGTCTGCGGTTCTGTCTGTACCCTTGCGGCGGCGGTTGTTTGGATAATCGTAACCACCAAAATTGAAAAAGATACGGAAAAGAACGGCGAAATTGAGGAAATGCCCGTTCGAATTGACGACAGTGGCGAGGCCGTTCCCCATGATGAAATCCCGAGCAATTTTATAAAACTTCTTATGGTTTCCGGACTTATGACTCTTGCGGTGGCTTCCGGTGTTCAGGGAATCCTTAAGGACTGTATGTCAACCTGGGTTCCCACTTTCATCAGCGATATGTTCGATATGGGTTCCGTTGTTTCTATCCTTACGGGAACGCTACTTCCTGTTTTCGGACTTTTCGGTCCCTATTTTGCAAACAGGCTTTTTGTGAAAACAAGGGACGAACTTGCTGCTACGTTTATGCTTTTCATAGTTTCGACCGGAGCGCTTGCTGTTCTTGCGCTTTTCGGAAGATTTTCGATGGTTATATCCATTCTTGCCCTTTCCGTAACCTATGCCTGTTCCCTCGGACAGAATATGTTCATTGTCGGAACGGTGCCTATGTATTTCCACAATGTGGGAAAGGTTTCCATGATAACCGGAACGCTAAATGCGGTTTCGTGTCTTAGCACAGCTCTTATGAGCTGGATAACCGGTGCTCTTGTTGATACGGCCGGATGGGGAATCGTTATGACCCTTTGGCTGGTTCTTTCCTGCGTTGCGGCGGTTTCCGTTATTTTTGCAAAGCGCCGTTGGAACAAATTCAGAAGAAACCTTTTCTGATAAAATTACAAAAAAATTCAAAATTATCCTTGACATCAGCGGTTTTGTGTGGTATTATATAACACGCGTTGAAAACCGCATTTGCGTTGCTAGCTCAGTTGGATAGAGTGACTGACTACGAATCAGTAGGCCAGGGGTTCGAGTCCCTTGCAGCGCACCATAAAAAAGCGACAGACAAAAGTCTGTCGCTTTTTTGTTTTACATTGAAAAGGGGACTCGAACCACCGAATGGGACGACGGCGTTAAGAAAACGACCCGGTGGGTCGTTTTTAGCCGGAGAGATTTGCGAGTATTCGAGCAAATCAGTAAGCTTTTGCGAAGCAAAAGCTTATTCGAGTCCCTTGCAGCGCACCAAACAAAAAAGGACACCGAGAGGTGTCCTTTTTTTGTTTGGTGCATTGGTTTAAATGAAGGGGAAACCCTGATGGTTTCCCCTTCAAACTTTCCTTTCCTTCCGAAGAGAAAAAACAAATTGGAAACGAACTCTAACCACAGCGATAAAACGAAGCCTTTACACGGGGGACGAAAAGTGCTATTATTTTTCTATTGTTTTACTGAAAAAGAGGTAATAAGCTTGATTGAAAAACTTTGGAAAAATCTTCCGCCAAGATATAACAGAATTGTAAAAATGCTTTGGTCGGCGTTCACAATGTTTTTTATAGGTTTCGGAATCTATCTTCAGATCGAAGCGGATATCGGTTTTCCTTCCTGGAACGCCCTTAACCAGGGTTTTTCGATAGTTTTTCCCATAACTTACGGAACGGCAAGCATAACCATCGGCCTTTCGATAGTTCTTATCGACCTTTTGATGAAAGAACCCATTGGAATGGGAACAATTATCGATGCTGTTTGCGTCGGTCTTGGCTGCGATTTTTTCAGCTGGCTCGATCCGGTTCCGGAAATGGAATCTCTTGTTGTAAAGATCGTTGTTTTTATGATAAGCCTTTTCATCCTCAGCATAGGCCAATATATGTATATGATAACCGGTTTAAGCTGCGGACCGCGCGATGCTTTTACCGTTGCTGTGGGAAAACGCTGCAAAAAAATTTCCATCGGAACGGTAAATAATATTATAAGCGCCGTTGTTCTTACAATTTCCTGGGCAATGGGCGCAACCATAGGAATCGGAACGGTTCTTTCCGTTTTCGGGCTTGGAATGGTAATGGACTGGACTTTTAAACTTTGCCGCTTTGAACCAAGAAACGTTGTTCACGAGGATATCCTTACCACCGCAAAAATAATCCTTAAAAACGAAGAATAAGCAACGGCAGGAAGAAATTCCTGCCATTTTTTATTTTATGCAACAAATCGGCCTAAAAAAATCACTATATAAATATAAATAATATATTAATTATAGCTTATAAATATTGAAAAATAATATATTTTTGTGTATAATAACTCTGAATAATGGAGAATTATGTTCATTGGAGGCGGAATTTTGAAAGAGATTTATCTTGATAACAGCGCGACCACAAAAGTTTATACCGAGGCCGCCGAAACCGCTTTCAAAGTTATGACGGAAATATATGGAAACCCTTCATCCCTTCATATGAAAGGGGTGGAAGCGGAAAAGGTTCTTGAAGAAGCAAGAACGCTTGTTGCCGGCGCCATCGGCGCAAACCCGGAAGGACTTTATTTTACTTCCGGCGGAACCGAAGCAAACAACCTTGCGGTAATCGGCGGTGCCCTTGCGAAAAAACGCAGGGGAAACAAAGTTGTTGTTTCCGCCTATGAACACGATTCTGTAATAAAAAGCGCAAAACAGCTGGAAGCCATGGGCTTTTCCGTAACCTGGCTTATGCCGGACGAAAACGGAATTATCACCCCGCTTTCTGTTTTCGAGGCGGTTGACGAAAAAACCGTTCTGGTTTCTGTAATGCTCGTCAACAACGAAATCGGTGCGATAAATCCGATAAAGGAAATCTGTGCCGCCGCAAAGCGGAAAAATCCGGAGGTTCTTTTCCACACCGACGCTGTTCAGGGCTTTTGCAAAGTTCCGTTCAAAGCGGAAAAATCCGGGGTGGATATGGTAACCGTTACCGCCCACAAAATCGGCGGACCGAAAGGAACCGGAGCCCTTTGGATAAAAAAAGGCGCAAGGGTTCTTCCAAACCATTTTGGCGGCGAACAGGAAAAACAGCTTCGCCCGGGAACCCAGGCAATGCCGCTTATTGCTGCCTTCGGAAAAGCGGTTGAGATTGAAACGGCATCCATGAGCACGCGCAAGGAAAAAATGAGCATGCTCGAAAAATATCTTAAAGAATCCATAAAAAACATTGACGGAATTGTGCTCAATTCAAAAGATAACGCCATTCCCAACATTGTGAATATCTCCGCGCTGGGGATCCGAAGCGAAATTATGCTCCATTTTCTTGAAAACCGCGGAATCTACGTTTCAAGCGGTTCTGCATGCGCCCTCGGCGCAAAAAGCCACGTTCTTGCCGCAATGGGTTATGACAGCGCAAGAATAGACAGCGCAATCCGAATCAGCTTCGGAAGAGAAACCGAAAAAGAAGATATTGACGAGCTTGTTGCGGCGCTTTCCGACGCAATAAGCACACTTTGCAGATAAAAGAGGTTCATAAATGAAAGAAATTATACTTATTAAATGCGGCGAAATTGCCTTAAAAGGTCTTAACCGCTCCGGCTTTGAGGACAGACTTGTTAAAAACTGTAAGCGCCGCCTTGAAAGCCTTGGAAAATTTAAATGCTGGAAATCCCAGTCAACAATTTATATTGAACCCCAGGACGATGATATCGACCTTGACGAAGCGGTTGAACGCCTTCAGAAGGTTTTTGGAATCGTTGCGCTGACCAGAGCCTGCGTTGCAGAAAAAAACTGGGAAGATATTGTTGAAAAAGCGAAGGTTTACCTTGCGGATACCCTTCCTTATCTTAAAACTTTTAAGGTGGAGGCAAAGCGAAGCGACAAAAGTTTCCCGATGCAGTCACCGGAAATTGCAAGGGAAATGGGTGCCGTTCTTCTTTCAAAATTCCACCACCTTCGCGTAAACGTACAGAATCCGGATATTATCGTAATGGTTGAAATCCGCGAAAAATATGCCTATATCCACGGAAAACAGCTTCCGGGCGCGGGCGGAATGCCCATCGGCACCAGCGGAAGGGGACTTCTTCTTCTTTCCGGAGGAATCGACAGCCCCGTTGCGGGATATATGCTTGCAAAACGCGGGGTCGAAATCTGTGCGCTCCATTTCCAGTCGCCGCCATATACCGGCGAAAGAGCATGGCTCAAAGTTCAGACCCTTGCCCAGAAACTTTGTGACTATTGCGGAATAGTTGATCTTTTCTCCGCCGGATTTACCGAAATCCAGGAAGAAATCAAAAATAAATGCCCCGAAGAACTTTTTACAGTAATTATGCGTCGTTTTATGATGCGTGTTGCGCTCCGCCTTGCTGAAAAGGAAGAATGCGGCGCAATTATCACCGGCGAAAGCCTTGCACAGGTTGCAAGCCAGACCATGCCTGCAATTGGCTGCACCGACGCAGTTTCAACCCTTCCGGTTTTCCGTCCGCTTATCGGAATGGATAAACAGGAAATTGTCGAAATTTCCGAAAAAATCGGAACTTTCGAAACTTCCATCCTTCCTTACGAGGATTGCTGCACAGTGTTTACTCCTAAACATCCAAAAACCCGCCCTACTCTTGAAATGATCGAGGAAGCGGAAAAAGCTCTTGATATCGAAGAACTTGTTAACAGATGTGAAATAAAACACCAGCGCCTCAGATTTTTTCCGAAGAAATGAGATTTGATATGATTAATGAAAAACTTTTGAAAGGAGTGGTTTCTTGCAATCGCAGATAATTCTTTTGAGCAACGTAAAACAGGATAACGTGGCTCAGCTTGTTCAAAAAGAATTCGAGATGCTCGGGATCACGGGAATAAAAGGAAAACGAATCGATGCGGAGCGCGCCGCAATCCATAAGGCCGTTGCGGAATCTCTCGGCGATTACAACGTTATTATGGTAATCGGCGGAATGGGAGAAAAGGAAAACAACATGACCGTTTCCGCCGTTTCTTCCGCAATCGGTTTTTCAAGCGTCCAGAAAGATGGCGAAATTTTTCCCGAAGGCGCGGAAATTTTCCGCAACAAAGCGGGAAAACCCAGCGGATGTGCAGTTTCCCAGGGGAACCAGTGCATAATCATGGTTCCGGGCGAAGCGGAAACCCTTCAGTTCATGCTCTGTTACAGAGTTTTCCCTTATCTTGTGGATTTTGTGGGCGGAGCTTATGCAATTAAAACCCTTCGCGCATTCGGAATTTCCAAAACCGAAACAGAAGAACTTGTTGCGGCGGCGGAAACCGAAGGAACCTTTGTCCGCGTTTTTGAGGACGAAGGCGAAATTGCTGTAAGAATTTACGGAAAAGGAACCGACAGAAAAGAAGCTTTTGCAAAAGTAAATTCCGCTCTTAAAGAGGTTGTTTCCGCCCTTGGTTCGGCCGTTTATGCGGTTGGCGCAGAAAACGTTGGCCAGGCTTTTGGCCAGGAACTTTCCAGAAAAGACCTTAAAGCGGCGATTGCCGTTGAAGGAATCCAGCGGAGCGAAATTACTTCCGCGGCGTTTGTTGAAGAATATGTAGGAAACTATCTTGGAACTTCCCAGGGAATTTCCAGATACGATATTCCGGAAAAACTTCTTAAACGCCACGGCACAAACAGCATCTGGACCGCGGCCGTTCTTGCAGGCGAAGTTTGCAAAACCTACGGTTCGAATATCGGAATCGCCATTACCACCGACCCTTCCAAAAACAACGACGGCGCAAACATTGCGGTTTGCATGGGCGATAACATCTGGACAGAACACGTTACCGCGGAAACAAGGGAAGAACTTATTGCCGCCGCGGGAAAAAGAGCGGTGCATATTGCGCGCTGTGTTGCTTCCGCATATCCGAAACTTTATGAAAATTCCGTTTCCCTTATGGCGGCAGTTTCCGGAAAAGCAAAATTCAAAACCGCCGTTTCAAAGGTGAACCAGAAATGGTATTCCAGATTTGTTCCCATGAAAGGCGACAGCAAAAGCGAACTTATAAGAAAATCCGTCTTTATTCTTTGCGTCCTTGTTTTCCTCGGATGCATGGGTTACCTCAGCACAAAGCTTTTTGACAGCGTTAAACACCGTGACCTTGCGGCAAACCTTCAGCAAATTGTCGAAAACCAGGAATATGATGAAGAAGAAGTAAAAGAATGGGGATATAACCCAAAACTTTACGGCCTTTATAAGGAAAACCCGGATACCGCAGGTTTTATTAAAATTGACGATACAAACGTAAACTTTGTTGTTGTTCAGACCGCCGTTGCGAACGAAAAAGGGCAGAACGGCCAGTATTATTTAAGAAAGGATTTCTACGGAAACTATTCCATGTACGGAACGCCTTTCGTGGATTACCGCTGCAACACCGACCCGGAAGAACAGAGCAGAAACATTATTGTTTATGGCCACAATGTTTATAACGACGGCCAGATGTTCAGCGACCTTCTTAAATACAGAAAACTCAGCTTTTATAAGGAACACCCGGCTGTCCATTTCGACACCCTTTACGGCGATTTTGACTGGCTTGTTGTTGGCGTTATCCTTACCAACGCCTATGAAAAAGACGGCCCGGTCTGGGATTATAACAACTTTATAAACGGCGACGAAGCAAAAACCAAGGAATTCCTTAACCAGGTTGCAAAGCGCACCATGATCGTTACCGGCGTTGATTATAACACCAGCGACCATTTCCTTACCCTTTCCACCTGCAGCTATGATTTTACCGATGCGCGTGTTGTAATTATTGCAAGGCAGGTAAGAGAAGGCGAAGACGTAAGCGCAATTGATACCAGCAAGGCATATTACAACTCCAACCCGCTTATGCCGGATAAATGGTACCAGGCAATTTCCGAAGCACAGCAATCCGAAAGCGACGCGTCCTTTGGCGATGCGGAACAGATCGGCGGAAATATTGACGAAATTGAGCTTGTAAGCCTTCCTGATAAACGCGAATATAAAGTGGGCGAAAGAATTTCTCTCGATGGTTTTGAACTTCTTGTTTACAGAACCGATTCCGACGAACCGGAAGAAGTAACAAGCGGCTTTGAAGCAAGCACCCTTGGACCGTTTAACGAACCGGGAGAATATGAAATCACCGTTACTTACGAAGGTTATACCTTCAGCTTTACCGTAACCGTTGTTCCGGCGGAAGCCGCCCCGGTTGAGGGTATTAAAATTGTAAAAAGCCCCGCTTACTATTATATCGGCGCAAAACCGAATGCAGGCGATTTTGCAATAAACATCAAGAGAACCGACGGAACGCTTGAAGAAAACGTTACAACCGGTTTCACCGTTTACGGCGACACAAGCAAGGTCGGAAAAGCGAATTTTACCGTTGATTATAATGGCGCTACCGATTCGGTACAGGTCGAGATAAAACCCATCGCCTCCAGAATCGAAATAACTTCGCTTCCGGCAAAACTTGAATATAAAGCAGGGGAAAAACTTGATGCAACCGGACTTGCAATCAAAGTTACCAAGGTTGACGGAACGGTTGAGGAAAACGTTAAAACCGGATTTACCGTTTTGCCTTCCAACGGATCCGTGCTCGGCACCGCCGGAGATATCAAAATTGTTGTAAATTACGGTGGCGCGGAAACAAGCTTTATCGTAAAAGTTGTTCCGGCGGAAGTAAAAGCTTCTTCCATCGCCATTGCTTCCAAACCTTCCAAAACCACCTATAACGTCGGCGATTCTCTTGATACAACCGGACTTTCCATAGAAGTTACCAAAACCGACGGAAGCAAGGAAGTTATCACAAGCGGATTTTCTGTTTCGCCTTCCGGCGGAACCGCGCTTAACACCGCCGGCGATATAACCGTTACCGTAACTTACGAAGGCTTTACCGCAACCTTTACCGTAAAAGTAAACGAGGTTATAAATCTTCCGAGCAATTCCGAGAGTGAAAGCAATTCGGAAAGTAATTCCGAAAGCAACTCCGAAAGCAATTCCGGAAGTTCCTCCGATGTTCCGCCAAACAGCGAAAGCGTTCCGGAAAGCTCCGATCCGGTCAGCGCAGGCAACATGGGAGTAAGCTACAGCGGAAAAAGCAAATATTATGAACAGTCCCTTAAAGACAAAGTCAAGATAAACGGAAAAACCATGAGCGTTTATGACGCCGTTTGCCAGATTGTTGCTTACGAAGCGGGCCAGGGCCAGCCGGAAGAACACGTTAAAGCCCAGACTGTTGCAACCTATACTTACCTTATGAACGGAAAAGGAAATATTTCCGCAGGCCTCAGCACGGCTAAACTTGACAGCCGCACCGAAAGACTTGTTGCGGAAGTAATCGGCTATGCCGTTCTTGATGATAAAAGCAACAACTTTATCCTTGCAACATATTTTTCCGAAAGTTGCGGCGAAACCGCAAACGCTGAATGGGTCTGGGGTTACGCAAACAGAAACCTTCTTTCCGTTTCCTCCCCGGTCGACGGAAAAACTCCCAAAACTTTCAGAATCACTTCCACCAGCTTTAAAGATAAGGTTGAAAGCAAAACCGGAATAAGCCTTTCCGGAGATCCTGAAAATTGGATCGAAGTTTACAGCTATTGGGGAAGTTCCGATTACGTTAACCAGGTAAAACTTGGCGGAACAAAATACAGCGCAAGAAAGCTCCGTGAAAACGTCCTTGGCGGTTCAAGCCTTCGTTCAACCGCTTTCGACGTTGAATATGATTCCGCAAAGGATCAGTTTGTTTTTACAATGCGCGGTTACGGCCACGGCGTTGGAATGAGCGCGGTGGGTTCCATCGCCTATGCGAAAAAAGGCTATTCCTGGGAAGATATTCTTCTTAAATATTATTCCAACTGTTATATAGGTTATAAAGAACCTTAAAAATAAAAACTCCCGTGCTCAAATGAGCACGGGAGTTTTTTTATGAGCACGGGATTTTTTTATTTATCAAGAACGGAAATTTCGCCGGTTTTGCAATCAAAAACAATTCGGAACCAGCGGGCAATATATCTTTGCCAGCGGTCGGATTCGCCGTCGCAATAGGGGTAACTGTCGTTCCATCCGTAAACCGGAATATAAAGAATAATTTCTTTTGCAACAACAACGCAGCGGATTTCGCCGTATTGGGCGGAATGGCCGTATTCGGAAGGATCCTTGCTTACCGGGAAATCAAGGCTGTGGAGAATTTCCTTTTCTTCGTTCAAAAATTCAAAATGGCCGAGGGAATCCATGGTAACATATATTTTTTCCTGTTCAAAATAAACGGCGGTGGGGTTTATTGCGTTATAATAGGGCGCCTTGATTTCGAGAAGGTCGATTTTTTCGGCGCTGTTATAGGTTATATTATCCATGATTTGTGCCTCCTTTTGAGTATCTCTGCTTTAAAAATACCATAAAAGCCGAGTAAAATCAACAAAAAAGCACCTGCCGAAAGGCAGGCGCAATTTTATTTTTTTTAGAGAATAATGCTTTTGCCGGTCATGCTTTCGGGCTGGGGAAGTCCAAGAAGTTTGAGCATGGTGGGGGCAATATCCGCAAGAACGCCGCCATCCCTGAGTTCACATTCGTGGTTAAAAACGATGAAGGGAACGGGGTTGGTGCTGTGGGCGGTAAAAGGAGTTCCGTCCTTTGCAAGCATAACGTCTGCGTTGCCGTGGTCGGCGGTTATAAGAACCGTTCCGCCGAGTTCCTTAACCTTTTCGCAAACTTTGCCGAGGCATTCGTCAACGGCCTCACAGGCGGCTACAGCGGCCTCAAAAACGCCGGTGTGGCCGACCATATCGGTGTTGGCGTAGTTGAGGATAATTACGTCGTGCTCGTTTTTATCAAGCTCCTCAAGGAGCTTTTCGGTAACGAGATATGCGCTCATTTCCGGCTGGAGGTCATAGGTTGCAACGTTCGGGGAAGCGATAAGATCGCGGTCCTCGTTTTCGTAGCAAGCTTCAACGCCGCCGTTGAAGAAGAAGGTTACGTGAGCATATTTTTCAGTTTCGGCAATGCGGAGCTGTTTAAGACCCTGTTTTGCAACGTATTCGCCGAAGGTATCTTCAAGAACAAGGGGCGGGAACGCAACTTTTACGTTTTCAAGAGTTTCGTCATACTGCGCCATGCAAACGTAGCAAACTTTTTTTGCGGTTCTTTCAAATCCTGCAAATTCCTCGTCAACGATAGCGCGGGTCATTTCTCTTGCTCTGTCCGGGCGGAAGTTTGCAAAAATTACGGAATCGCCGTCTTTGATTCCGGCATCTTTCTCACAGATGAAAGGAACGATGAATTCATCGGTGATTCCTTCGTCATAGCTGCGCTGAACGGCTTCTGCGGCGTTTTCGAAAAGTTCCGCATCACCGAGGACAAGCGCTTTATAGTGGCGCTCAACGCGGTCCCAGCGCTTATCGCGGTCCATTCCGTAATAACGGCCGCCGACGGAAGCAATTTTACCGGTTCCGGCTTCGTCGAGTTTTGCCTGGAGTTTTTCGATATATCCTTTGCCGGAGGAAGGAGGAACGTCCCTTCCGTCCATAAAGCAATGGAGATAAACTTTGGAAAGACCGTTTGCTTTGGCCATATCGATAAGGCCGAAGATATGTTCAAGGTGGCTGTGAACGCCGCCGTCGGAAAGAAGACCGAGGATATGGAGGGCGGAATCGTTTGCTTTGCAATTTTCAATGGCGGCGCAAAGAGCTTCGTTTTTAAAGAAACTTCCGTCGCGGACCGCATTGGTGATTCGCATAAGAGGCTGGTAAACTATTCTTCCTGCGCCGATGTTGGTGTGGCCAACTTCGGAGTTACCCATCTGTCCGTCCGGAAGGCCAACGTCAAGACCGGAAGCGCCGATTATGGTTTTGGGGCAGGTTTCGCGAATTTTATCAAGGTTCGGCATTTTTGCGGCGCGGATTGCGTTTCCGTAATCGCTTTCGTTATAGCCGAAACCGTCGAGTATCATTAAAACAAGTGGTTTCATAAAATCTCCTTATACGGAAGCTGCCGCAACGATTGCCGCAAAATCCAGAGCTTTAAGAGAAGCGCCGCCGATAAGGCCGCCGTCAACGTTTTCTTTGGAAAGAAGTTCCGCGGCGTTCTTTGCGTTCATGCTTCCGCCGTACTGAATGGTAATTGCTTCAGCTGCTTCTTCGGAATAAAGTTTTGCGATAAGTCTGCGGATAAAGGCGCAGGCTTCCTCCGCCTGGTCCGCGGTTGCGGTAACGCCGGTTCCGATTGCCCAGACGGGTTCGTAAGCGATGATGATGTTTTTAAGTTCCTCTTCGGAAACGCCGCCGAGGGCAACTTTAAGCTGTTTTCCGACAACTTCTTCCATAATTCCCTGTTCGCGTTCGTTAAGAAGTTCGCCGCAGCAAAGGATTACGGTAAGGCCTTCGTCAAGGGCGGCGCGGGTTCTTTCGTTAACGGTTTCGTCGGTTTCACCGAAATACTGTCTTCTTTCGCTGTGGCCGATGATAACGTATTCTGCGCCGATTTCCTTGATCATGGAAGCGGGAATTTCGCCGGTGAATGCGCCGCCGGGAGCCCAGTGGCAGTTTTGTGCGCCGACTTTTACATTGGAACCGGAAGTTGCGTTGACTGCGGTTTCAAGGTCGAGATAGGGGGTGCAGACAACAACTTTGCAGTCTGCTTCTTTAACAAGGGGAAGAAGTTCTTCGATAAGAGCTTTTGCTTCCGCACGGGTTTTGTTCATTTTCCAGTTGCCGGCAATAACAGCGGCGCGTTTGGATTTATTCATGACATAACATCCTTTCGGGATAAAATAGGCTTCTCCTTGAGGAGAAGCTGTCACCGAAGGTGACTGATGAGGTGTAGCCGCATTTATGCAGCAACGGCGTTAGTTTAAAATGAACACCTCATCCGGCGCGGCTTACGCCATGCGCCACCTTCCCCTCAAGGGGAAGGCATTTTTTTATTTTTCGTTAAGAGCGGCAATGCCGGGGAGTTCAAGACCTTCGAGGAATTCGAGGGAAGCGCCGCCGCCGGTGGAGATATGGGTCATTTTGTCGGCAAAGCCGAGTTTGGTTACTGCCGCAACGGAATCGCCGCCGCCGATGATGGAGATGCAGTCGGTTTCTGCAATTGCTTCAGCAACAGCAAAGGTGCCGCCGGCAAAGTTTTTGAATTCGAAAACGCCCATGGGTCCGTTCCAGATAACGGTTTTTGCGTTTTTAACAGCTTCTTTAAAGAGCTCAACGGATTTGGGGCCAACGTCCATACCCATAAGACCTTCGGGAATATCTTTTCCTTCAACGGCAACGGGCTCTGCGTTTTCGTCAAATTTATCTGCGGCAACGTGGTCAACGGGAAGAAGGAGGGAAACGCCTTTTTCTTTTGCTTTTGCAAGAAGTTCGGAAGCAAGTTCGAGCTTATCTTCTTCGCAAAGGGAAATACCGACGTTGTGGCCTTCTGCTTTAAGGAAGGTGTAAGCCATTGCGCCGCCGACGATAAGGGTGTCAACTTTTTCAAGAAGGTTGGTGATTACGCCGATTTTGTCGGAAACTTTTGCGCCGCCAAGAACAGCAACGAAAGGACGAACGGGGTTATCAAGAGCTTTGCCCATAACGTCGATTTCTTTCTGGATAAGGAAGCCGCAAACTGCGGGAATGTAATCAGCAACGCCGGTGGTGGAAGCATGTGCTCTGTGAGCGGTTCCGAAAGCGTCGTTTACGAAAATTTCAGCAAGGGAAGCAAGTTCTTTTGCAAATTCGGGTGCGTTTTTGGTTTCTTCTTTGTAATAACGAACGTTTTCGAGAAGGGCAACTTCGCCTTCTTTAATGGTTGCGGAAATATCTTTTGCGTCTTCGCCGATAACATCTTTGCTCATGCGGACTTCGCATTCAAGAAGTTCGGAAAGTCTTTTTGCAACGGGAGCAAGAGAAAATTCCGGGAGCCATTCGCCTTTCGGGCGGCCGAGATGGGAACAGAGAATTACTTTTGCGCCGTTTTCTTTAAGATATTTGATAGTGGGAAGGGCGGCAACGATTCTTTTATCGTTGGTGATAACGCCTTCCTTAAGCGGTACGTTGAAATCGCAGCGGACAAGAACTTTTTTGCCGGCTACGTCGATGTCTTTAACGGACATTTTGTTTGCGGTGTTCATGGGAAAAGCATCCTTTCTATGGAAAAATTAATTAAAAACGTTAAAATCGAAGCCAAATTACTTCATATTAAATATATAATAAAATTATATATTTTTCAAGAAAAAAACGCCGATTCGGCGAATTGTTCAATGGCGAAGATATTAAAAACGGTTATTGTTAAAAATTTATAATAAAAACTGTTTTTGGAAAAATGCGCTTCTGTGCAAATTGCTGTCCGCCTTAAAATTTTTACGTTTTTACCATTGGGAAAAAGATTTTTCCGGGCGGGTTTAGGGGATTTGACCAAAGGCTTTTTTGCCTTTCGGAAACAGGGCAAAAAAATCCATTAAAAACCACAACCAAAGGATTTTTTTGGAACGGGATTTGTTGCTTTTCAACAAAAGACCAAAGTTTTTTTGCCTTCCGGAAAAATTTGAGAAACGGTTAAAAAGGGAATATAATTCAGGCATAGGAAAAAAGGGGAGGCGAAACCTTTTGGATAATCAGAAAAAATTTACCGTTCGGGATCTTGCGGAAATCGGAGTTCTTGCGGCTTTGGTTTTTGTTGCAACGTATTTTCTTAAAATCGGTCCTATTCCAACCCCGGCGGGACCGACACAGCTTAAAATGGGAAACGCGGTCTGCCTTCTTGGGGCAATGCTTTTTGGAAAAACAAAAGGCGGCCTTGCCGCCGGAATCGGTTCCGCAATGTTCGATCTGACCCAGCCGGCTTTTGTTGCCGGAGCGCCTTTTACCTTTGCGTTCTTTTTCACAATGGCGTACGTTTGCGGATGGGTTTCCAAAATCGGCGGAAACGACGGAACAAAAACAAAGCAGAACGTAATCGGTGCGGTAAGCGGCGCGGTTACATATCTTGTTCTCCACCTTGGAAAATCTTTTATCACGCTTGTTCTGGAAGGAAGCGAAGCTTCCGCCGCTTTGGTTGCCTGCAGCACAAAACTCATTACCTCCGGCATAAACGCGGTTTTTGCGATTGTTATTTCGGTGCTTTTGGCTCCGGTTTGCAAAAAAGCGCTTAACAGAGCGTACAGAGGAAGATGAAATATACTTGACGTAAAGAAAAACGCCGGCATTGCCGGCGTTTTTTTACTTATCAGGGAATCTTATTTCCAAAGGTATCATAAGTGGCGGAACTTATGGTTTCGCCAAGTTCGTTATATTCATAAACGCTGTAATTCCCCGTTGGGTTGTAATAAATATATTTACTGCAATAGCTGTTAAGTTCCCCTTCGTCCTCATAATTTTCATAAAAGAATTCTTCACGAAGGCTTCCGTTTTCCAAAGTTTTTTTATAGGTTTTTATGCCTTCTTCATCGTATTCATATTCGTAATTGCTTGCGGTAACAAGGTTATGATTATCAAGTCGATATACGTTATACGAAATTTCATCACCGCGTTCATTATAAAAATATTCGAATATTCTTATTTCTTCGTAATTTTGGCATAATTCAGAGTTTAAGTAATATGTTCCGTCATCCAAGAAAGAATATTCATAAACGCTTTCATAAAGAAGTTCGCCCTCGGAAGAATATAACTTTGATTCCTTTGTTTCGCCATATTCATTATATTTTGCTTCAACCTTGCCGCCGTCTTCGAAATATGAAACGGAATTAACGCTGATTTGGTTACCCTCGGAATCAACGGCATATTCGTTTTCCGTATAAAGCTCGCCGTTTTTATATGTTTTGGAAAAAATTGATTTTCCGTTTTCTTTATATTCATAGGTGTAATCATAAACCGTTCCGTCGGGATCAACAACGGTGCAGGAGGTCATATTTCCGCTTTCATCATAATCGTTGATGCTTAAATACCCGTCTTCGGAAGAAATAATTGAGGACCCGCAAACGGAACAAACATTATTATGACCGATTTCGTGTTTACCAAGTTCTGTTTTTTCGCCGTTTTCGTCGGTTTTCCAATGTTCTTCGGCGTTTCGTTCCCATTTCGGTTCCGGGATTCCCTGTTCGTTTTTTTTCGCACAGCCGCTGAAAACAGCAAGGGAAAGAATTAAAGCAAAAACAAGCAGAACAGATTTTTTCATAAAAGTGTTTCTCCTTCCAAAACGGAACTTCGGCTTTAATTATAAGGCCAACCGTGGAAAAAGTCACTAAATTTTTAAAATATTATTCACCGAAAGAAGAATATTCCGAAAGTTTTGTTCCCGGATAATAGTGCGAGAGAATTTCCTCAAAATCCGCCCCTTCTTTTGCCATATAATTTGCGCCGACCTGGGAAAGTCCGACACCGTGGCCGTAACCGCGGACAGTGAAAATAAATTCTTCGTTTTTATATTCAACGTCAAAATCCGTTGACCGAAGGCCGAAAAGGTTGCGGAGTTTTTCGCCGGAAAAAGTTGCCGCGCCGATTACAATTTTATCAACGTAGCCGGCTTCGGTGCGTTCGGCGCCTTTGAACCATTCTTCCGGATAGGAACCGTTAAGCCCGGCGCCGTTTTTGTTGAGAAGTTCAAGGGCCTCGCTTTTGCCAATGGTAACGGTTGTTTCGTAATCCGGATGGGAAACATCCCCTGGACTTTTTACCGAAACAAGATAGGGAACTGCGCCGCCCCAGGCGTTTTCGGAACTTTCGGTCATGCCGCTTGAAATTGCGTGATAAACCGCAAGGGCAGGTTCGCCCTCGAAAGTCAGAACGTATTGCATGGATTTTTCCGCCGCGGAAGAAATCTTTTCCCATTTTTCATCAAAGGCTTTTCCGTAAATTTCCTTCGCTTTTTCTTCGGTTATGTATCCGAGTTTTTTTGAAGGCGCTGCGGAAAAATCGTAATCCGCCGCAAAATGGATTTTTTGCTGATAAAGTCCGCAGCTGAAGGCCGCAACCCCTTGGGCAACGAGTGCTTCAAATTCAAAATCCGCGCCCATTTCGGAAGCTATTGCGCCCTTTACATAATCGGAATAGGGAACTTCGGAAACGGTTTCGGTTTCAAGGTCGAAAATTCTGAAAAAGCCTTCCGGGGTGGCTTCTGGATTCTCGGAAATTTCCGCTTCCGGAGCGGAAGAAGAATTTTCCGAAGCCGGCGGTTTTTCCTCCTTTGGAATTTCGGCGGTTTTGGGAATTGCGGAAATCGGGATGAAAAACATTGCCGCAAGGGTAAAAGCGATTATTGCTGCGCGGAATTTTGACATTTTTGTTTCACTTCCTTTTTGGATTTGTACAAGCCTATGCAAAAAGAGAAGGAAACATTCCGGAAAAAAAGAAAAAAGCCCGCGAAGCGGGCTTTTGCTTTTTTAAAAATTAACCTTCCGGAACCCAATATTCAACGATTTTATAGGTTTCGGGCATGGAAACAAGGGAAGGGTTAAGATATTTATTGAAGGCGGTTATATTTTCAATAACAATATTCGCGCCCTGGTCAACTTTCATTCCGCAAAGGACGGTGTTTTCAAAATAGAAGGTGATGTCGCCTTCGGAGGTTGAATAACGCTCGAAGCGGCAGTTTTTTCCGGAAAAAGTTTCGTCGCCGGTTGCGATAAGCTTGATGTTATCCGCGGAAATTTCGAAGGGAACGGCTTTATAGTTGCCAGGGTCAACGGTGAACATTTTTTTCTGGTCATCGTCGATATAATAATAGGTTCCTTCGAAAAGAACAATGTGTTCGTGGGGAATTTTCGGTTCAATTTCGTTTCCGTCCTCGTCATACTGGGGTTCGGTTCCTTCAAGCTCGGCGGGTTCCGGATAGCTGGAACCGGTACGGACTCCGTTGCTTCCCTGAAAAACTTCAGTTCCGTCGGAAAGGACGTAAGTCATATTATAAGTTCCGTTTTTAAGCATATTCACATAGCCTTCGGAAAAGATTATTTCGTGGTCTTCGGTTTCGGTTTCGGTTCCGAGGATCTGGGCTATTATAAGTTCAATGTCGTTGGGGATAAGCGCGCTTGCTTCGTCAAGCCATCCGCTTATGGTTTCCGCCGGGGAACATCCGGAAAAGGAAACAAGCATTATGGCGCAGAGCAGGGCGGCAAGAATTCTTTTTGCCATTTTCGTCCTCCAAAAAAAATAAAATTTGTTATTTTTATGATTGCTTTTTATTGACTGAAAAAGCAAATAGGGTTATATTTATATGGTGGTGTTTTATAAAAAAGTTTACAAAAGTAATTATAGCGGATTTTTTTGCTTTTGTCACCACTTTTTACGTAAACTTAATATTCTTTTAAAAAATATAATTTGGACAATCAGGGGGAAATATGCAGAAAATCGGTTTTGACAGCGCAAAATATTTCAAAATGCAGTCCGAAAAAATTAAGGAACGCATTGATGAATTCGGCGGAAAGCTTTATCTTGAATTTGGCGGAAAACTTTTTGATGATTTCCACGCATCAAGGGTTCTTCCGGGTTTTGCTTATGATTCAAAGGTAAAGCTCCTTTGCGAAATGAAAGACCAGGCGGAAATTTTAATAGTTATCAACGCAACGGATATCGAAAAAAACAAAATCCGCGGCGACCTTGGCATTACCTATGACCTTGAGGTAATGCGCCTTATCGACGCTTTTTCCGCCCTTGGACTTTATGTCGGAAGCGTTATCATCGCCCAATATTCCGGCCAGAGAGCCGCGGATGCCTTCCGCAAAAAGCTTACTTCCCTTGGGATAAAAAGCTATATCCATTATCCAATCGAAGGATATCCCATGGACGTTAACTTTGTTGTAAGCGACGACGGCTTCGGAAAAAACGATTATGTGGAAACCACAAGACCCCTTGTTGTGGTAACCGCGCCGGGCCCTGGAAGCGGAAAAATGGCAACCTGCCTTTCCCAGCTTTTCCATGAAAACAAGCGCGGAGTTAAAGCCGGCTACGCAAAATTTGAAACCTTCCCCATCTGGAACCTTCCCCTTACACACCCGGTAAACCTTGCTTACGAAGCGGCCACCGCAGACCTTGATGACGTAAACATGATAGACCACTATCATCTTGAAGCCTACGGTGAAATGACCGTTAACTATAACCGCGATATCGAAGTTTTCCCGGTTCTTAACAGAATTTTTGAAACCATCCTCGGCGAAAGCCCCTATAAATCCCCGACGGATATGGGCGTAAATATGGTCGGAAACTGCATCTGTGATGATGAAGCTGTCTGCGAAGCCGCAAAGCAGGAAATTATCCGCCGTTTTTACGAAGCCGCCTGCGAATACCGCCAGGGAAAATGTGACGAAAACCCGATGCTCAAAATTGAGCTTCTTATGGAAAGGCTCGGAATCGGAGTTGAGGACAGACCGGTTGTAAATGCGGCGCTTTTGAAAGAGGAAGAAACGGAGCTTCCCGCAACGGCCATTGAACTTAAAAACGGAAAAATTATTGTTGGAAAAACAAGCTCTCTCCTTGGTTCTTCCGCGGCAATGCTTCTTAACGCGCTTAAGGAAATTGCCGGAATCGATGATTCCGTCGATATTATCGACCCGCTTGTTATGAACCCGGTTGAGGAACTTAAAAAGAAACACCTTGGCCACAACAACGCAAGGCTCCACCTTGACGAGGTTCTTCTTGCCCTTGCGGTAAGCGCGCCGAAAAACCCCGAAGCGGCAAAAGCCCTTGCCTGCCTTGAGGAACTTCGCGGATGCGAATGTCACTCCACCGTAATTCTTTCCCAGGTTGATACCCAAACTTTTAAAAAGCTTGGACTTAACCTTACCTGCGAACCCAAATATCGCAACAAAAAACTTTATCACGCATAAAGGAGGTTTTTTTGATGAAATTCGTATCCTGGAACGTAAACGGTCTTCGCGCCTGTATGGGAAAAGGATTTATGGATTCCTTCAATGAAATGGACGCGGATTTTTTCTGCCTCCAGGAAACAAAACTCCAGCCGGACCAGATTTCCCTTGAGCTTCCGGGATATTACCAGTTCTGGAACAGCGCGGAGAAAAAAGGATATTCCGGAACCGCGATTTTTACAAAACACGAACCCCTTTCCGTAAATTACGGAATCGACGTTGAGCGCCACGACCACGAAGGCCGCGTAATAACCCTTGAATATCCGGATTTTTATCTTGTTGACGTTTATGTTCCGAACGCAAGACGCGACCTTGAACGCCTTGAGTACCGCATGGATTGGGAAGATTCCTTCCGGGAATACGTAAGCTCGCTCGATAAGCATAAGCCGGTTATAATCTGCGGCGATATGAACGTTGCCCATGAGGAAATTGACCTTAAAAACTATAAAACAAACCGCGGAAACGCCGGTTTTACCGACGAGGAACGTTCCAAAATGACCGAACTTCTCGGAGCGGGTTTTGCGGATACATTCCGCTACCTTTATCCGGAAAAAGGCGATTCCTATTCCTGGTGGAGCTATATGTTCCACGCAAGGGAAAAGAACGCCGGATGGAGAATCGATTATTTTATCTGTTCCGAGCGCTTTACCGAAAAACTTGAGGACAGCCTTATCTATCCCCAGTATTACGGAAGCGACCATTGCCCGGTTGCAATAATCACAAAAGATTAAGAAACAAAAAAGCCGTGCTCATCCGAGCACGGCTTTTTTATGTTTTTGTTAATTTTCTTCCGGGTGGGTAAGGCGTGCAATACCTTCGACATCCGTTACGGGAAGGGAAAAGGCAATTCCGCCGCCTTCGCTTTCAATTCCGACATGTTTTATAATTGAACGCATAATTGCGTTTTTGGTATCGTCGGAAGTAAGAATAAGAACAACTTCCTTTTCCGGAAGAATCGAAATTCCGAAAAAGGTTTCTTCCTCATGAAGGCCGGAACTTTTTGCGGAAATAACGGTTCCGCCTTTTGCGCCGGCGTTTCTTGCCGCGCTCATTGCGATATCGGAAAATCCGCGGTTAAGGATAGCTACTATAAGAGAATAAACAATTTTGTTTTCCATAAAAAATCAAGCCTCCTCTGTAAGGTCCGAAGTAAGGAATTTAAAGGACATAATCCCCGCAACACTTTCAAGCGGAACGGTAAAAGCAATTCCGTGGCCGGGTTTTGAAAATTCCAGTTTTTTGGATATCTGTTCAATAATTTTCTTGCTGTTTTCCGCTTTTACAAAGCTTAGAACAATGTCCTTATCCGTCGCGCCAAGGCCAAGCATTTCAAGAATGCTCGAAGGAGCTGTTCCGTGACCGTGGCAGATTATATTTTGAAGAATTTTGTTTTCTCTGAGAAGTTCAAGAACGGTTTCGCCTCTTCCTCTTGAAACAATGGTAAAAATAAGATCAAGGCGCTGGGTACTGCATATTGTATCAATTCTTTCGTTCTGTGCCAAAAGGAACACCTCCTTTTATCTTGTGTAATCAAGTTCGATGATGGAATATTCAAGGTCAAGCTGATATTCTTCGATTTCTTCCTCGATATCCTCATAAATTTCGGCAAGTTCTTCGGCTTCTTCTTCAAGGACGTGTTTGGATTTTATTGCGTAAACCGCGCCGAGGATCTGAATAGCAACAAGGGGAGTCATTGCGACCATTGCGACAACGCCGAAGCCGTCCATAAGAACGTTTCCGCCGATGGCGGTGCAGGCGCCGGTTGCAAAGGGAAGAAGGAAGGTTGCGGTCATGGGTCCGGAAGCAACGCCGCCGGAGTCAAAAGCGATAGCTGTGAAAACCTTGGGAACAAAGAAAAGAAGCCCAAGGGCGATTGCGTAACCGGGGATAAGAAGATACCAGATGGAAATTCCGGTGATAACGCGGAGCATTGCCATTCCCACGGAAACGCTCATGCCAATCATAAGCGCGATCATCATCATTTTTCTGGTGATGGCGCCGTCGGTAACTTCCTCAACCTGGACGGTAAGAACGTAAACGGCGGGTTCCGCCATAAGAATAAAGAAACCAACGAGCATTCCTATGGGGATTATTATCCAGTTATAATCCAAAATGGCAAGGGAACCGCCCATAAAGCTGCCGGCCGGCATAAAGCCGGTGTTTGCGGCGGTAAGGAAAATTACAAGGCCGATATATGTATAAAAAACGCCCACAAGGGTTTTTATTACCGAAATTTTCGGAAGTTTAAGATAAACAACCTGGAAGAAAAAATATACTGCGATAATCGGCGAAAGGGCAAGGGCAACTTCCTCGAAGAAAACCGGGAAGGCTTTAAGATAAACCATTATCACGTCGCCGAAATTTTCAATTTCCGGAATTACGGTGGGTTCATAGGAAGCGTCGCCTTTTGCGAGCATACCCATTATCGCAACGGCCATGATAGGGCCTACGGAACAAAGACCAACGAAACCGAAGCTGTCGGTTTCCGTATCTTTTCCTTTTTCAACAGAAGCAATACCGATTCCGAGGGCAAGGATGAACGGAACGGTTATGGGGCCGGTGGTAACGCCGCCGGAATCGAACGAAACCGCAAGATATTCCGGTTTTGTAAAAAAAGCAAAGACAAAAACGCCTATGTAAAGCATGAAGAAAAGCCTTGAAAGGTCAAAACCGAAAACAACGCGGATTACCGCAAGGGTAAGGAAAAGCGCAACGCCGAAAGCCACCATGTAAATAAGGGTCTGGCCGACGCTTATATCCATATTAAAAAGGGTGAACATGGTTTGTTCGGGCATCTGTTTTCCAAGAACCTGAAGGTCCGGTTCCGCTATGGTTACAAGAAAACCAAGGAGAAAGGCGGTTATTAAAAATATTTTAAGGTTTTTAAGTTCAACAAGCTTGCTTCCGATCTGGTTCCCGATAGGGGTCATGCCAACCTCGGAACCAAGCTGGAAAAGGGTCATTCCCAAAATAAGCAAAAAAGTTCCGGATAAAAAAAGCGCCAAAACGCCGAAAGGCATTGGTGCTATTGTAAAATGGAACATCAGAACAATGCCGGCTACGGGCAGCACGGCTATGGAGGTTTCCTTAAATTTTGATAAAAGTTCACGAAGCAAGGAGGGTTCCCGCCCTTCTGTTTTGTATTATAATTAGAATTGTATAATATTATTGTAACTTATGTGATGAGTATGTGTCAATTCGGGATATTGTATGAAATTATTAACACAAAAAAGGTTATTATTCACAAAAGAAGGATAAAAATTCATAATATTACGGTTGACTTAAATAAAAAGGATTGCTACAATAATTATCGTGACCAATTACAGCCTTTTGGAGGGAATTACAAATATGAAATTTTGCGATGCATTGAATAAACTCCCGGGAAAAGAGGAAAACGGCCTTTTCGAAAAGAATTTTCTCAGAACCTGGGATATGAGCGACGATGATATAAAAGCGGTCGCAAGGGGAGCCTGCGCCCTTAAATCCCTTCGTGATGAAAACGTTTCTCCAAAAATTTTTGATTCCGGAATTGCCGTTTCCATGTTCAGCAAAAAAAACACCGGAATGGAACTTGCATTCGCTTCCGGAAGCGACCTTCTTGGCCTTACCATTATTGATATGGACAGAAAGCTTGGCAACACAAATATAAACGAAACCGCAGGAATGGCTTCCTATATGGCTGACGCACTTGGAATTTGCGAAAGCGATTTTGTCGAAAAAAGCTCCAGATATATCAAAAGAATTGCCGATTCCGTTGAGGAAGCCCAGAAAAACGGCGTAATTACCCAAAAACCCTGCGTAATCAACCTTGGAAGTGATGAGGACACCCCCGTTCAGACTATTGCGGATTTTCAGTATATGGCTGAATATTTCGGCGGAATCGAAAATCTTAAAGGCAAAAAAATTGCGGTAACCTGGGCATATTCCCCGGACGGAACCCGTTCCCTTGCGCTTCCCCAGGGTATTATTTCGCTTGTTACCCGCTTTGGAATGGACGTTGTTCTTGCGGCACCGGAAGGCATGGAACTTATGCCCGGAGTTTATGAAAGGGCAGAAAAAAACGCCGAACTTTCCGGAGGAAAATTTACCAGAACCGGTTCTATGGAAGAAGCCGTTGCGGATGCGGAAATCGTAATTCCCGTAAACTGGGCACCTTTCAGCTTCCTTGAAAAACGCACCGAACTTTCCGCCGCGAACCTCGGAACCTACATCGACCTTCTTGAGCACGAACTCCGCGAAAACAACAAGGAATTCATTAATTGGGAAGTTACCGAAGAGATGATGGAAAAAACAAAGGACGGAAAAGCCCTTCTTCTCCATGACCTTCCGGTTGATGTAACCGATATCAACTGCATCCGCGGCGAAATGACCGCCCAGGTTTATAACGCAAATCTCCCGAGCCTTCTTAAGGAAGCGGGAATGCGTCCCTATGTTATTGCGGCGATGATTATTCTTGCAAAATCCGAAGATCCGAAAGCCGCTTTTGAAACTATTGCGGAAAGAGCAACAAAAAGATATTTTTAAAAAAATCCGCATAGACTTTATAAAAAAGAAAGAAGAACTGTTTTAAATGAAAAAAACACTTGTAATCCTTGCTGCCGGAATAGGTAACAGATACGGCGGAGCAAAACAGATTACTCCGGTTGGCCCCTGCGGAGAAAAAATAATCGATTTTTCCATTTACGATGCATATAAAGCCGGCTTTGAAAAAATCGTTTTTATAATCCGCAAAAGTTTTGAGGAAGATTTCCGGGAAGCGGTTGGAAACCCGGTTTCAAAATTCATGGAGGTTGATTACGTTTTCCAGGAAATCGACCCGGAATATGCCGAAAAAGGAAGAACAAAACCTTTCGGAACTGCGGAAGCAATTGCCCTTTGTCGCGAAAAGGTCGAAGGACCTTTTGCGGTAATCAACGCGGACGATTATTACGGAACCCATTGTTTCAGCCTTATCGGAAACCTTCTTGACGAAATGAAGGGCGAGGGCGAATACGCCATGATCGGTTACAGAATCGAAAATACCGTAACCGATAAAGGCCATGTTTCAAGGGGCGTTTGCAAAACCGAAAACGGAATGCTTGTTGAAATAAACGAGCGCACCCATATCGAAAAACGCGGCGAATGTGCCGAATATACCGAGGACGGAGAAAACTGGTTCCCGCTTTCCGCCGGAACCCCCGTTTCCATGAACTTCTGGGGATTCACCCCGGATATTTTCGACCATCTTGACAAAGCCATGGAAGAATTTAAAAACGGAGAACTTCTGGAAAAACCGCTTAAAGCGGAATGTTATCTTCCGAGCGTTGTCGGCGAACTTCTTAAAGAAGGAAAAGCCACCGTTAAAGTTCAGGAATGCCCCGATAAATGGTTCGGTGTAACTTATAAGGAGGATACTCCGGAACTTGTAAAAGCCCTTGCGGAGCTTACCGAAAAAGGCGAATATCCTTCCCCGATCTGGGGTTAAAACAAAAAAGCGTGTGCAGCTATGCACACGCTTTTTTATGCGCTGAATTCGATTTTAAAATTGTTTTCCCGGTTGTTTTCGTGGCCAAGGTCTTTTTCGGTAATGGTTCCGCCCATTTTTTCGTAAAAAGTCAGGGCGTTTTTATTTTCCGGATGACAGCAAAGATAAAATTTTTCGATTTTATTTTTTCGGCAACGCTCCCGGACAAAACCGAAGATTTTTCTTCCGATTCCTTTTCTTTGGAAATCCGGAAGGAGATAAAGCGACTGGATATAAAGAGGAAATTTATGCTGAAGGATAAGGTAACCGGCTTTTTTGCCGTCGGCAGTTATAAAATAAACCGAATATTCTTCGGAATTTATCATAAAAAGGTTTCTTGAATCGTGGAAATCAAAATCAAATTCATCAATAAGTTTATCCGGATAAATCCCGCGGTAGGTTTTTGCCCAGACTTTTTGGCGAAATTCCGAAAGAAGGTGCGCTTCCTCCGGATTTACGGTAACAAGGGAAGTTTCCATGCTCATTCTCCCTTCGAAAGAAGTTTTGTTTCCGCTTTTAATGCCGCGGCAATTTCGGCGGAAGTTCCGAAGGAAAGTTTGGGAACAAACCCATGCTCAAGTTCTTCCGAAACTTCCGGAAGATATTGCCAGAAGCGTTTTGGCATGTGGTTGCGGCGGCAGGTTGGGTTATAGCGGCTTGCTATGGCGATATGGCGGTAATAACTTTTCCAAAGTCCGCTGTAAAAATTATCTTCGGAAGAATCCGGAATTTCAAGATTTTCAACCGGGATTATGGCGGTGCGCGCCGGAGTGTGGATAAGCGCCGCGCCGTGCTCGGCATCGAAAATCATAAAATGCTCATTTTTGATTCGGTTGCAAAAAAAGTATTTTATCAGAGGAAGAACAAAATGCTTCGGGTGGATAACCGAAACAAGGGCACCGTTCGAATCCGAAAAGCGGGTGAACTGGCGAAAACGCTCCGCCTCATTATTGACGGCGACGCACATTTTATAGACCCGGTTTACTGCCTCATCGCCGATTTTGTTCCCGGTGCTTTTGCCTTCGGCAAAAGCTTTGTGGATAAAACGCAAAATTGCCGCTTCTTTTCCCGGTTCGTCAAAAAGAAAAGCGGTTTTTACCATGTTGAGCACCGTTTTTCCGAGTTTTGTTTCAATTCCGGAAAGAACCCTTTTTGCGTGCTCAAAATCCGTTTCAACATAGTGGATTTTGAGCAGGGAAGGTTCCATATCGTCAAAAACGACCACATCGGAAGGAATCACCTTCATGGAAAAAGAATCGAAAACCGCGGAAAGGAAGCCTTCAAAACTTCCGTCATAGGCAAAAATCAAAATTCCCCGGTCAGACATTCAAAAGAAGCCTCCTTTATGAGCATGGGTTCAAAAAGCGAAAGCTGTTCCATTCCGTAATCGGTAAAACCTCCAATCCGATTGGGCGAAGTTATGGCCCAGAGCATGGATTCGGTTGTTTCCGGAAGCCTTTGCAAAGTTTTTCCACCGCAGGTTATAAAAAACTTCGCCCTTTTGAGCACGATTCCAAGACGCTTTAAAGAATCAAAATCAAGTTTCTGGCTTCGGCGAGCACGGATTATCCGCTTTGCGCCCTTTACCCCGATTCCCGGAACGCGAAGAAGCATTTCATAATCCGCGGTGTTGACTTCAACGGGAAAATCGTCAAGATGATTCACCGCCCAGGAGCATTTGGGGTCAACTTCCGGATGAAGCATCGGCCTTTTCGGGTCGATTATCTCGCTAGCTTCGAAGCCGTAGAACCGCAAGAGCCAGTCCGCCTGGTAAAGCCGGTGCTCACGCAAAAGCGGCGGCCGGGTATCCAGGCTTGGCAAAAGGGAATCCTCCTGCAAGGGTACATAGGCGGAATAATAAACGCGCTTTAACCCATATTTTTTATAAAGGCTTTCGGTAAGGTGAAGGATATGGTAATCCGTTTCCGGCGAAGCGCCTATTATCATTTGGGTGCTTTGACCCGCCGGAACAAATTTAGGCGTGTGGCGGTATTTTACTATGTCTTCGCAATTTTCTTCAATTCCGGTTTTGATTAGTCCCATGGGTTCAAGAATATTATGTTTTGTTTTATCCGGAGCAAGGCTCACCAGCGATTTTTCCGAAGGAAGCTCGATGTTCACGCTTACTCTGTCCGCAAGAAGGCCCAGCCGATGGGTAAGAATCGGGTTTGCCCCGGGGATTGCCTTTGCGTGGATGTATCCGGCAAAGCCATATTCCTCACGGAGAATGCGGAGAGCTTCTATCATATGTTCCATGGTCCAATCCGGCGTTCCGACAACCGCGGAAGAAAGAAAAAGTCCTTCGATATAGTTCCGGCGGTAAAATTCAATGGTAAGCTCGGCAATTTCCCTTGGGGTAAAAGTTGCCCGGGGGAAATCGTTGCTTCTTCGGCTGATGCAGTATTTGCAGTCATAGACGCAGGCGTTGGACATAAGGATTTTAAGAAGGCTTATGCATCTTCCGTCGGCGGTGAAGGAATGGCAGCATCCTGTCGGGGTTGCCGCGCCGATTGTTCCTTCGGAAGAACTGCGGCCGTTTCCGCTGGATGAACAGGAAGCATCATATTTTGCGGCTTCGGCAAGAATAGCAAGTTTTTCATACATATCCACGGACGGCACTCCCTTTCGAAAAAACGAACAAATGTTCTTTTATAAACATTATTTTAATATAATATTCCGGCTGTGTCAAGGACAAAAATGTACCAATAACTTGTAAAAAACAAAGGGATTTGTTATTATGGTTTTGTAATTTTTTAAGAAAGGGGATTTTTCCTTTGAAAAACAAGGCGCTTTTTTCGCTTGTTGCTTCGATGCTGATTTTCGGAAGTATCGGAATTTTAAGAAAATATATCCCGCTTTCTTCCGGAATGGTTGCCCTTGCAAGAGGAATAATCGGTTTTGTTTTTCTTTATATTTTTATGCTTATAAAGAAAAAGCCTTTTTCCGTCGGGAAAACCGGGAAAAAGCCGGCGCTTCTTTTCCTTTCCGGCGCGCTGATGGGTTTTAACTGGATTTTGCTTTTTGAGGCTTATAATTACACAAGCGTTTCCGTCGCGACCCTTTGTTACTATATGGCGCCGGTTTTTGTAATTCTGGCTTCGCCGTTTATCTTCGGCGAAAAACTCGGCGCAAAAAAGATGGGCTGTGTAATTTGCGCGGTTTTGGGAATGTTTTTTGTTTCCGGGGTTTTTGAAAACGGTTTCGGCGGAGCCGGGGAACTTAAAGGCGTTTTTTTCGGAATTTCCGCCGCGGTGCTTTACGCCCTTGTTGTTATTCTGAACAAAAAAATTACTGATGTTCCTTCCTTTGAAAAAACTTTGGTCCAGCTTGGAAGCGCGGCGGCGGTTCTTTTGCCCTACGTTATTTTAACGGAGGATTTTTCAAAAATCGAACCGGAGCCCTTTTCGATAATTTTGCTTCTGGTTGCGGGAATTGTTCATACCGGAATTGCATATGCGCTTTATTTCGGAAGCATTGAAAAGCTTCCGGCACAGACCGGGGCGATTTTCAGCTATATCGACCCGGTTTCGGCAATTTTCCTTTCGGCGGTTTTCCTTCAGGAAAAGCTCGGGTTTTACGGAATAATCGGCGCTTTTCTTATTTTGGAAAGCGCGGTTTTGAACGAAATAAAAACGGATAAAGAATAAAAAAACCGGCGTTTCCGAAAACGGAAACGCCGGTTTTTATCAGCCGAAATATTTTTTGATACGCTCTTTTGTGGAATCCGAAAAATAAAGAAGCCCGGTTTCCGGCGAACGTTCGGTATCGTTGGTTATATGGCCGGAAAGACTGTTCCCGGAGGCGGAAAGAACGGTAATCAGCTTTGAATAGCGTTCCTTATCAAAGGCGGAAACGTCCGTTTCCGAATAGTTGAAAATAACCGGATAGATGTTGCTTTCCGGAAGAAAACGCTTTAGCCTTCTGTTAAAAAAAGCGGCGGTAAGCCGGGAGGCAACGTCGCAGCGTTCCCCTTCGGAGAACTTCGGGTTTTCGATTATATCACAAATTTTCTTTCCGTTTATATTCTGAACTCCGGAAACAAGGTTAACGTAGGTTGCGCCTTCGGAATAGCGGATGTTTTCCGGAAGGACATAGTCAAAAGTTCCGGCTTTTGATATTATTTTATCCGCCGCGTCGCTGTCCCAGATAAAATAGCCGGAAAGCTCGATTCCAAGATTCGTTTCAACGGTTCCGGCAAAAACTTCCGGCGAAACGGAACCAAAAAGCGCACCGGCGGATAAAAAAACACCGCCGTAATTTATGGCGGCCTTTTCCGAAAAGGTAAAAACGGGGATTCTTCCCGCCTTTGCGTCAAAATTGATAAGGGTAAAAGGACCGAAGCTGTTTTCTTTTTCGTATATAAGAAGAAAAACGGCTTTTTCGTCCTCGAGGAAAACCGGGTTTTCGGAAACTTCCGGAAAAACTTCTTCGGTTTTGTTTCCGGAAAAACCAAAAACAAAAAACACCGCGACGGAAAAACAAAAAACGAAGCCTACGGAAAAAGCAAGAACGAAGATTTTAAGTTTCATAAAACAAAAACGCCTCCGGGTTTATTTTACCCAAAAGGCGTCTTTAAAATTCAGTTTATATAAGTTCGGAAAGAAGCTGGATTCCCTCGAAGGCAAGGACAATTTCTTTTTCCGAAGGTTTTGAAACGGTGTAATGCTGAAAAAGCATCAGCGGGTTCAGCGGATTTAAAAGATTGAGGAAAAGCAAAACCGCCGTTCCAAGAAAAATTCCAAGGAAAGCAGGAAAACCGATTTTCGGAATAAGCCCGAAGAAAATTCCGAAAACGGCGGAAAGGATTATTGCCGAAGAAAAATAAACCGTTCCGCATTCCTTATGAAAAGGCGAGGCGGTGGCAAATTTTTCCGGGTTCGGGATTTTCGGGTTGTCCGAATAAAGTTCCACCGCAATATGTTCCGCGCCATGAAAACGCTTGAACTGTTCAAGGTTTTCCTTATCCGGATAAAGGCTCCGGATTGCGGAAATAAGGACGAAAACTGGGAAATATGAAGCGGCGGAAAAAACAAAAGCGCCGAAAACCGGGAAAAATCCGCCGACGAAAACCCAGACCAGGGCAACCAACGCGATGAAAAACAAAAGCTCGAGGGCAAGGATTTTTAAGGTCGGGTCGTTTTCTTCGGCGGTAAAAGGTTCGTCAAGTTTTCGCATTTCATCAAGAAGCTCGTCTTTTCTGCCGGTTTTTAAAACCCGCTCTTCGCCGCTAAAGCGGCAGAAAACGGCGTTTTCGTTCTTTTTTTCGGTATCGTAAAAAACAATTCCAACGGAACTTGATTCGCCGCCGACCATAAGAAAAACACCGCCTTTCGAAAAAATTTATGTTACCAGTATAACACAAAACAAAAGGCGGTGCCATCTTTTTAGCGGAGCTTTGCGTATTTTTCCTTTGTTGCTTTTCCGCCGCGGATGTGGCGTTCCTGCTTGTTTTTTTCCAAAACCGCTTTTACCTCAAAGTAAAGTTCCGGATTAAGGCGGCGTAGCCTTTCGGAAACGTCCTTATGGACGGTGCTTTTGCTTACGCCAAATTTTTTTGCGGCGGCGCGGACCGTTGCCCCGTTTTCGATTATGTATTCTGCGGCAAGAATCGTTCTTTCTTCCGGCAAACCTTTCATGACAAATCCCTCCTAAAAAACGGTGAGTATAAAAGATATTCCGGAAAAAAGATTTTTATTCTTGAAAAAATTAATATATGTGTTACTATAATAACAGAAGCAAAAGTCTAACCTAGGTTTAGAGTTTTTGGAGGGAGCAAAATGAAGAACGAACTTCTCAGCATCGGAGAAATGGCTAAAATTAACAATATTTCCATATCGACCCTTCGGCTTTATGATGAAATCGGCCTTATAAAACCCTGCTATACGGATAAGGAAAGCCGCTACCGCTATTATAACATCCGCCAGAACGCAAGGCTTGACATGATTCAGTATATGAAGGCGCTTGGAATGGAACTTAAGGAAATAAAAGAGGTTCTTGAAAGCGGGGATACAAAGCTTATTGAATCCATTCTTATCCGCCGGAAAAAGCAGGTTAAAGAACAGATTCTTAACCTTAACCTTCAGCTTGCGGCAATTTCACGCACCATCGAAAGCCTTGAACGCTACCGCAAATCACCGAACATCGGCACCATAACCATTGAATATATTCCGCACAGAAAAATTTATTCAATGCCAACTTCCATAAACTTTTATGATTACGGTATCGAAGTTTACGAAAACGAGCTTAAAGAGCTGAAAAACAGCTTGATTAAGCACAATTTACCCCAGATTTATTATTGCAACGCAGGAACCACAATGAAGAAGGAAAGCTTTCTTGAAGGAAAGCTGGAATCCGACGAAATTTTTGTTCTTGTTGACGATAACTTTCCTCAAAGCGATTCGGTAAAGCGCATTGAAAGCGGAATGTATGTCTGCATATATCTTGACAGTTTTGACGATGAACCGGAATATGCAAAGCGCCTTCTTGATTATTGCCACGAAAACAACTATAAAGTTGCGGGGGATTATATTTGTGAGGTTCTTACGGAATTCAGCGTTTTTGATGACGAAAAAAGGGGAATGTTCCTCCGCCTTCAGGTTCCGGTGGCCTTTCGATAAGTTAATAAAAATTTAACAAAAAACTATTGACTCTCAACCCGCTTTAGAGATTATAATGGTGTTAACAAAAAAACAGAAAGGAAGTTTTTTAAAATGGAAAAAGTTAAAGTAGTACAGTACGGCTGCGGAAAAATGGCAAAATACATCATCCGTTACCTTTATGAAAAAGGCGCACAGATCGTCGGCGCAATCGACGTTGACCCTGCTGTTGTTGGCATGGATATCGGCGATTTTGCTGAACTCGGCGTAAAAACCGGTGTTACCATCAAATCCGATGCAGACGAAGTTCTTGATAACTGCGACGCAGACATCGCTGTTGTAACCCTTTTCTCCCTCGTAAGCGACTGCTATGATCATTTCGAAAAATGCCTTTCCCGCGGCATCAACGTAATCACCACCTGCGAAGAATCCACCGGCAGCTGGAGCACCAGCCCCGAACTTACCAACAAACTTGACGTTATCGCAAAAGAAAACAACTGCACTTTCGTCGGTTCCGGTATGGAAGATATCTTCTGGGTAAACATGGTCGGCATGGTAGCAGGCGGCTGCGAGAAAATCACCAAAATCGAAGGCGCTGTTTCTTATAACGTAGAAGATTACGGCCTTGCTCTTGCAGAAGCACACGGCGTTGGCCTTACCCCCGAAGAATTCGAAGAACAGATCGCTCATCCGGAAGTTCTTGAACCTTCCTACGTTTGGTCTTCCAACGAATCCCTTGCTTCCAAATTCGGCTGGACCGTTAAATCCAACAGCCAGAAATGCGTTCCTTATTTCTATGATTCCGACCTTTATTCCGAAACCATGGGCAAAGTTATCCCCAAAGGCAACTGCATCGGTATGGCAGCAGTAGTTACCACCGAAACCTTCCAGGGACCGGTTATCGAAACCCAGTGCATCGGTAAAGTTTACGGACCCAATGACGGCGATATGTGCGACTGGAAAATCACCGGCGAACCCGACGTTGAATTCCACGTTGTTAAACCCGCAACCGTTGAACACACCTGTGCAACCATCGTAAACCGCATCCCCGACGTTCTCAATGCTCCTGCAGGCGTTGTAACCGTTGACCAGCTCGACGAAATCAAATATCTTACCTTCCCCATGGAAAATTATTGCTGATCCCTTAATTAGCCGAACAGGCGAAGCTCCCAATTCGCCGGCATAATAAAAAAGCTCACCGCACTGCGGTGAGCTTTTTTTCTATTTGTGGATATAAATAACAAGAAGGATTATTCCCACCAGAATTTCAAGAAGGGCGAGAAGGAAAAAGCTGTTCATTCCGGAAGAAATTCCGATTGCGGCCGCAACAAAAAACAAAACCGATGCTATAAGATATAAAGGGCTTTTTGTGTTTTCCGGAATCCTGCCCTTAGAATATAAAACGGAAGTAAAAATTCCCGCCGCAAGAAAAACCGTTCCGGCTGACCAGTAAACAATATCCAGATCCGAAAGGGCGATTATATAAAGCAGAACCGCCATTCCCAAAAGCCCGAAAATATAAAACAGGAATATTTTGTTTTTCTTTTCCGCTTTCGGTTCGGTTTTATCCGGTTCGGTTTTCTGCATGGTCATATCATCGCGCAAAAGATAATCCGCGGAAACCCCGAAAAGGTTGCAGATTTCCAGAAGGTTTGGGGAATCGGGCATTGTTTCGCCGTTTTCCCAACGGGAAACAGCCTGGCGGGTAACGCCGAGCTTTTCGGAAAGTTCCTCCTGGGAAAGTTTTTGGCTTTTCCGAAGGGAAAAAAGTTTTTCTCCGAAGGTCATAAGAATCACCTCAATTCTGAGGATATTTTATCAAAAAGCGGCCCTTGCCGCAATAACTTTTGCTTTACAAAGGTCGCAACTTTATGTAACATTTAAATTTCCAGCTTAAAAATCACCGCCATAAGATAGGTCAGAAGAAAAGCCGCAACGGCGCAGCCCATGGCAAGAAGGATTTTTTGGTAAGGGCGTTTTGCTTTTTCGCGCTCTTTTTCAATTTCGTCAAGGCGTTTTCCTTCAACAAAGGCGTCGATTTCTTTATAGGTCTGGATATCCAGTTCTTTTTTTCGCTTTTCGACTTTTACGGCTTCAATGAAACCGAGGATAAAAACAATGCCGAAGATTACGGCGCCCCAGATTCCGAAAAGTTTAAGCATCGGAACAAGCATGAAAAAATCCCAAACAAACGCAAGGGTAAGCCGGCGGTTGGCCTTGTTAAAATATTCGATATCCTCTTTTTTAATTTCTTCCTGCATTTTCTCAATATCTCCTTTTACCAAAGAATCAAGAGAAACGCCGAAAACCTCCGCCATAAGAACAAGGCTGTTTATATCCGGGTAATTTTTATCGTTTTCCCAGTTGGAAACAGTCTGGCGGGTTACAAAAATTTTGTCCGCAAATTCTTCCTGGGAAAAACCAAGTTCCGTTCGGTGATGTTTTATTTGTTTTCCTATTTCCATAAAAAAGGCATTCCTCCTTTGCCATAATTTTAGCCGAAAAGAGGATTTTTCGCTATCAAAAGTGTTTTACATCAAAAGAAAAAGGGCGGAAAACCGCCCTTTTTTGTTGTTTTATTGTTTATACATGCTTGGGTAAGCGGGTTCGTAAGGCGTTCCGCCGGTGTAATCTTCATAAACAGTTGCAAGAACGTCCTTAAGAATTTCAAAGGAACGAAGGCTTCCGACGGCCACAGCGTCCATATCAACGTTATAAACCTTATCGCCTTTTACTGCGGTTTTCTTTTTATAAAGGTCGCTGGTTTCAAGGTCGATAAGGTGGAGTTCCGGGCGAAGGAAGATAACTTCCGGGTCGAATTCCTTCCAGTTTTCTTCCGGGAAAAGGTAGCCGGTATAGCCCTCGGCGATATTCTTGATTCCGGCGGCGGAAAGAATTTCGTTTATCATTGTGTCACCGGTAAGAACGGTGTCATAGTTTACCCCAAGAAGAAGAGCAAAGGTTTTTTGTTCGCCGGAATAGGCAAGGGAAGAAAGTTCCGAATCATATTTTGAAACGTAGGAATCCCCGAAGGGAACGCCGTCGATGGCGCCGTTAAAGAAAAGGGCAATTTCCTTATAAAGCGCCCGGAGTTCATCAAGGTTTTTGGGTGCTTCGATATTGATTACGGTTATGTTCATCTGCTGGAGTTCGATAAGAATGCTTTCCTCAAATTCCGCAAAGGTAAGGATATATTCCGGGGCGGCTTCCTTTATTGCTTCCATATCCGGAAGGCGGACAGAACCGATTTTCGGTTTTGAATCCGCTTTCTCAAAAGCGCAGAATTCCGGAATGGCGACGATTTTTTCGGAAAGTTCCATATCAAAAATATATTCCGCAAGGGCGGGGGAAATTACGGCAACTTTTTCCGGTGCCTTTTCAATTTCGGTTCCGAAAGCGGTTACGGGCCAGTTGGGGTCAACCGGTTCGACAATTTCCGGGGATTCAAGGGGTTTTGTGGGTTCTTCGTCCTCGGAAAAACTCATATCGAAAAATTTTTCGAGAACTTCGCATCCGCAGAAGGAAAAGACCAAAACCGCGGAAATAAAAATCAAAAGAAGTTTTTTGGTTTTCAAAATATTTACCTCCGTAAAAACGGCAAAATTCGATAATATATTGTAATTTTATAATAAAACCCGCTTCTTGTCAATTTTAAAGGCGGATTTTTTGCCTAAACGGAATAAAACAAGGTTGATTTGCGGAGCATTATGTTATAAACTTGTATTTGTAAAACAAACCCTTTATAAAAAAGGAGGAAGTTAAAAAATGTTCCCCATAAGCATGATTACCGGCGACCCGCTTTGGAATTCTCTTCCCGCCGCAAAAATTATAAATTATCCCCTTGAAAAGGAGGATTATAAACCCTACGCCCAGGCAAGGCTTTGTATTTCCAACGACGATTTTTATATCCAGCTTCTTGCCTTCGAGGTTGATCCGGAAGAAAAAAGCGTTGTTGGCGCGGCGATTGCGCCTTTTTCCGAAGAGGACGGCGGAAAACGCTATTTCTGGCTTTCGACAAATCGCGGCGGAGCGATGGTTTGTAAATTTATCGACGAAACCACAGGAACCGAAACTGATATTTCCAAAAACATTTCCGTAAGGATTTTTACCGGCGAGGACGAACAGGGCGTTTATTGGTGCAGTAATTTTACCCTTCCGCTTTCTCTTGTTGAAAAACTTTTCGGAAAAAGCTACCTTGTTCCTGGCGATAAAATGAAGGGAAATTTTTATAAACTCTGCGACGGAAAAAGACCCCATTACGGAAGTTTTTATCCGGCGGATTTTACCGATATAAACCCGCTCGGAAGCCGATATTTCGGTGATTTTGAACTTGCGCTTTACTGATGGGAGGAAAAACCTATGCCAAGATTTTTTGTGGAAAGCGTTGAGAGCGATATAATCGAAATAACCGGGGAGGACGCAAGGCATATCGCACTTTCTTTAAGGATGAAAAAAGGCGAAAACCTTGTTCTTTGTGACGGAAAAGGAAGGGAAGCGGAAGCAACGATCCGCGAGGCTTTTCCGGAAAGCGTTGTTCTCGATGTTGCCGAAAGGCGCGATTCCGCTTCCGAACCGAAAACGGAGGTTGTTCTTTACCAGGCTCTCCCGAAATTTGATAAACTGGAATACATAATCCAAAAATCCGTCGAGCTCGGAGTTTCAAAAATCGTTCCGGTTTTAACCTCAAGATGCATTTCCCGCCCGGACGAAAAAACCATGAAGAAAAAGCTGGAAAGGCTTCGTAAAATTGCGGACGAAGCCGCAAAGCAAAGCGGAAGGGGAAAACTTCCGGAAGTGGGCGAACTTTTAAGTTTTAAAAACGCGGTGCTCGAAATGGAAAAGGCGGAAACACCGATTTTCTTTTTTGAGCATGCGGAATATCCGCTCCGCGAAATTATGGAAAAAAGAACCGGAGGAAAAATCGCGATGATGGTCGGTTCCGAAGGCGGTTTTTCCGATGATGAAGCCAAATTTGCTTCCGAGCACGGGGCGCTAATCGCTTCCCTCGGTCCGCGTATCCTTCGCTGTGAAACGGCGCCGGTTGCGGCACTTTCCGCAATTATGTATGCCGCCGGAGAAATGGAGATAAAATGATTTTAAGAAAAATTATTTTAGCGGTTCTTGTCGGTGTTTTGGTTCTGAGCACCGGATGCTCAAAGGAACCGGCCGTTTCGGAAAGTTCTTCCGAGAGCAGTTCAAATCAAATAATAATAACCCCGACGGAACCTTCGGAAAGTTCCGAAAGCGAACAGGAACCATCTTCCGAACCGGAAAGCAGTTCTTCCGAAAGCGAAAGTTCTTCCGAAGAGGAAAGCGGTTCCTCCGAAAGCCGGGCGGAAACATCTTCCGAACCGGAGGAACCCGCCGAAAAGGATTACGGAACCCTTATCCTTGTTAACCCCTGGAACTATATTCCAGAAGATTATGTTCCGGAACTTGAAAAAGTTCAGGGAAAATATAACATGGATATCAAAGCGGCGGAAAGCGCAAGAAACCTTGTTGCCGCCGCAAAAGAAGCAGGTTTTAACATGCAGCTTTGCTCCGCTTACCGCACCGTTGAAAAATCCGCCCAGCTTTATGCAAACAAGGTGAACCAGTATATCGGTTACGGTTATTCCGAAGCGGACGCAAAGGTGGAAGCCGCAAAATGGGTTGCGCCGCCGGGAACAAGCGAACACCACACCGGCCTTGCAATGGACCTTGTTTCTTCCGATTACTGGAGCTATTACAGCGACCTTGAACATGATTATGAAAAGTTCGATTCCTTCAAATGGATGTACGAGCACTGCGCCGAATTTGGTTTTATCCTTCGCTATCCGAAGGATAAACAGGATATAACCGGAATAACCTATGAGCCCTGGCATTACCGCTATGTTGGCGTTGAAGCGGCGACATACATTATGGAAAACGGCCTTTGCCTTGAAGAATATCTTGAAATTATAGGAAAATAAAATCAGGAACCCCGTTTTTTGTAAAAACGGGGTTCTTCTTGCTTTATTCTATGGTATATAGTATAATGTTGCCATAATTGAGTTATTTTTGGAGGAAAAAATGAGCAAAACTTTTATTGTGGAAACTTCCGCACGCCACGTCCACCTTTCCGAAGCAGACCTTAAAACTCTTTTCGGCGAAGGCTATGAGCTTAAATTCAGAAAAGACCTTTCCCAGCCGGGACAGTTCGCAACCTTTGATAAAGTTGATATCGTCGGCCCGAAGCGCACCCTTTCCGGCGTAACAATTCTTGGACCCACCAGAAAACAGACCCAGGTTGAAATTTCCCTTACCGATGCGCGCTCCATCGGAATTACCGCGCCCATCCGCGAAAGCGGTGACCTTGGCGGTTCCGCACCCTGCAAAGTAATCGGACCCTGCGGCGAAGTTGAACTTTCCGAAGGCGTTATCATCGCCATGCGCCACATACATATGCTTCCCGAAGATGCCGAAAGACTTGGCGTTAAGGATAAACAGATTGTTAACGTAAAAATCGCTTCTCCGGAGCGTTCCACCATTTTTGGTGATGTTCTTGTAAGGGTAACTCCCACTTCCGCCCTTGCGATGCATATCGATACCGACGAAGCCAACGCCGCGGGAATCTGCGGCCAGGAAGGCGAAATTGTCGAAATCTGATTTTAAACAAAAGAAAAAGCCGCCCGTAGTGCGGCTTTTTTGTTATTTTACGGGATATTCGTTAAAAACGTTTCCGTCAAGGTCTTTCCAAAGGAATTTTCCGTTTTCAAAAACCATATAGCCGTGGCGGCTGTTTTCTTTCGGGATGGAAACGGAACCGGGGTTCATATAGGTGACTCCGCTTACTTCTTCAAGCTTCGGAACATGAGTGTGTCCGGAAAGGACGAAAGTTCCGGTTTTTACCGGAGGAAAAGGCTTGTGGCCATGGACTGCGAGCATTTCGGCTCCATCGATGCAAAGGAAAATCTGTTCGTTGAGCACGGGAAATTCCAGAACCATCTGGTCAACTTCCGTATCACAGTTTCCGCGGACGCAGATTATATATTCTTTTATGCCGTTGAGCATGGCGATAACTTCCTTGGGTGCGTAATTCTTCGGCAAATCATTTCTTGGGCCATGGTAAAGGATGTCGCCGAGAAGAAGAATTTTATCCGCGTGCTCATTTTCAAAGGCTTTGAGCAGTTCTTTGCAATAAAAAGCGCTTCCGTGGATGTCGGATGCTATCATAAGTTTCATAAAAACGCCCCTTTTCCTTACATTTCGTTCCAGCCGCGGTCGATAACTTCGGCTTTTGCCTTTGCGGAAGTAAGCTCGACAATATCGTGCTCAAAACCGGAAACGTCTTCGGTTTTGAGGCGAACAACGATGCTCACGTCTGCGCCGAAATCGTTTTCAACAACGAAGATGCGGTGCTCGTTGATATAATGTTCGATTTTTCCGTAAAGGTTATAGTCACAGGTGACCATGATATCGGCGCTTTCCGCAACGGTTTTTATTCCGCCGGCGGCAACTGCGATTTTTGCGCCTTCGGTATATGCTCTTACAAGGCCGCCGACCCCAAGCAAAGTTCCGCCGAAATAGCGGGTAACAACACAGCAAACATCAACAAGCTCGTTACCGTTAAGAACGTTCAGCATCGGAACGCCGCCGGTGCCCTGGGGTTCGCCGTCATCGGAAGCGCGCTTTATCTGTCCGGCGCGAAGAGAATAGGCATAGACGTTGTGGGTTGCGTCACGGTGTTTTGTGCGGATTTCGTTAATGAAGGCAATGGCTTCGTCCTCGGTTTCAACCGGGGCGATGTATCCGATAAAGCGGGACTTTTTTTCAACAAATTCGTCGCTTGCCCGCTGTTTAATGGTTTTATATTCGGCCAAAATTCCCGCTCCTTTCAAAATGGATAGAAAAAAAGCCCGGAATGATTCCGGGCTTTGTGGTTTTGGAATTATTCCATACCGAAACGTTTTTTAAATCTGTCAACACGACCGCCGGTATCAACGAGTTTCTGACGACCAGTGTAGAAAGGATGGCATTTGGAGCAAACCTCTACGTGGATGTCTTCTTTGGTGGAACCGGTTTCCCAAGTTGCGCCGCAAGCGCAGGTAATGGTGGTGGGTTTGTAATTAGGATGAAGACCTTCTTTCATCTATGTCACCTCTTTCTCTACAGAGCTTATATTAC
>JAFXBK010000085.1 GCA_017521825.1 Oscillospiraceae bacterium | reverse complement strand
GCCAAAGCCAAAAGGCTGTTCTTAAACTTTCACAAAGAGACTTTCTTAAAAAACACATAAGAAACTTTGATGAAAAAGTTGAAACCGAAAGCGCAAACAGCCTTTTGCACGAAATTTCCTCCCTTATCCACAGCAAAGGCATGAACTGGAAAAGAGACGGCCGAAACATGCTTGGCGACAGCCTTACCGAAACACGCATGAGCATTTTTCTTAAAACGGTGGGCTGTGAAAGAGCGGTAAAGGAACTTGTTGAAATGCGAAACCGGATTTTCAGCGGCGGCGCGGCACTTCTTGATGACCCAAAACTTGTGGAAAGATTTTATGAAGAACAGGGACTTCTTGATTTTGAAGAGCAGGTTGCGGAAAAAATGGACATAAAAGGACTTTCCCGCGAAGACGCAATCTGGGAGATACACAGAAAATATTACAAAAAGTGAGGGATCCTTTTTATGAGAAAAAAAGATAAATACAGATACCTTTACCCGATATATAACCAAATGAGCAAAAAGGAATTTTCAAAAACCTGCAGGAAAATTCAAAACGGATTAAAAGGTCTTGAACGGGAAGAAATCATCGAAGACATCGGCTACAGCCAGATTCAGATTTACTATTTAGAAGGACAAAAAATCGGCGTGTATAACGATGAATGTATAGATGCTGTGTATGTTTGTTCGGACGTTGAACTAAGCGAAGTTTTGGGAGTGAATTCCATTTATTGAAAAAAGGGCGCAACCCTTGCGCCTTTTTCATTGAAACCTTATAACACGAAATGTGTTATTTTGCTGTGAACAATCCGTTTTTTAAAATTCCGGCCGCAATTTAAATTACCACAAACAAAAGTTTTTGTCAACAAACAGCTTTATAAACAAACAACATAAAACGTGCAAAAATCATATTATGGAAGGAGAATCAAAATGGACAGCGAAGAAATTGCAAGGGAACACCAGCTTATATTTGACCTTGCAAAATCCAACAAGCGAAGAATCGATAATCTTGAAGAAGAACAAAAAGAGCTTCGTAATTTAACTCACGCAGTCAGCCAGATGGTTGTTGAGCAAAAAAATATGCGCGATGACCTTGCGGAAATGAAAACAGACGTAAAACAGATTAAAGAAAAGCCGGCAAGAAGGTGGGATTCCATGGCGGAAAAGGTGCTTAGCCTTATAACTGCCGCTGTAGTTGCCTGGATGCTGGCGCAAATCGGACTTTAAGGAGGATTTTTATGAACATTATTAAAAACATTAACTGGAAAGCAAGATTTAAAAACCCGGTGTTCTGGGGAACGGTTATTCCCGCGGCGATAAGCTTTGTTTATTGCGTGCTCGGCGCTTTGGGAATTGTTCCTGCGATTACCGAAAGCACGGTGCTCAATTTTGCGGGCACAATTATCACCATGCTCACGACCCTTGGCGTGCTCATCGACCCGACCACAGCCGGAATCCGCGATTCCGCCCTGGCGATGACCTATGACGCACCGCGCAAAGACGATTTTTTGGAAGAGGCGATTGAAGAATGAAAGCAAAAATCGGGATCGATGCCGGCCACGGCGGAAGTTCCTCCGGAACTTATTCGGTAAATTCGGTTAAGGACGGGCTTTTTGAAAAGGATTTTGCTCTGGAACAGGCGCTTCTTATTGAAAAAAATCTGCTTCGGAACGGTTTTGGCGTTGTTTTAACAAGGCGAACCGATAAGAATCCGGGGAACGTAAGCGAGCGCGCAAAAACCTGCATTGACGAAAACTGTGATTTTGCGCTTTCAATCCATTTTAACGGTTTCGGAAGCGAAAGCGCAAACGGAACGGAAGTTTTTGTTCCCCATTCGGAAAAATCCGCCGTAATTGAATCGGGTTTTTATAAAACCCTTGGGGAAAACTTTAAGATAAGGGCACCTTTTGCCCGAAGCAACAGTTTTTTTGACAGAAACAAAATTTTTGATAAAAAGCTGAACACAGAAACAAAGCGTTTCGATGCAGTTTCCGGCGAAAAGGATTACTTCGGCTTTGTAAGAACCTGTTGGGAAGCGGGAATTTCCGCCGACCTTCTGGAAATTTGTTTTTTAACAAATCCGGAGGATTTTAAAAAATATATTGAAAACCGCGAAAAAATTGCGGAAAATATTGCAAAAGATATTGTTTCCGCCTTCGGCGAGGAATATATTTTTGAAAAAGCGGAAGATTCTTCCGAAGAAAAACCCGTTGCAAAGCCGAAAATAACAAGAAAAGTAAGAAACAGCGGAAGCAAAAGGGACGTTTTGAACTGAATAAATTTTGCCCCGGAACAAAAAATAATTCCGAGGTGATTAATAATGTCTAAATCAAAAAAATATAAACCGCCCATGCCTCATAACGGAAAAAAGGTTAACGATTGGGAAACCCTTCGACCTTATGTTGAAATGGCGGCGCCGCCGAGAGTTGATAATATTTCCGATAAAACCGAAGAAAACGTAAAAATCGACCCAAAATGGGGCTTTGGTTACCAGGCGGAACTTTCCGGAAACAATTCAACTTTTTCGCCGGAAGATAAAAGCCGTGCTCAAAAATGAGCACGGCTTTTTAAAAAATGAGCACGAAAACGGAGGGCCTAAAATGGACGAAAAAGATTTTGAATTTTACCTTAAGGAAGTTGCGCCGAGCCAAAGGGAATTCCGAAGCGAAGCGGCAAAGAAAGGCGAAAGAATGTCGCCCCAATGGATGCCGGACGATATCGGTACAAAAGGTTTTGATAAAAACAGCGGAACTTCATATCTGAGAAAAATGCAGTAAAAAAGGCACGCTCCGCGTGCCTTTTTTATTTATGCTATTAGCATGTACCCGAAACGGTAAAGCGTTTCGGGTACAACAAACCACCCGCTATGCGGGTGAGTTTCCAAACTTACAGAAAAAATATTTTGTTTTGTCGTGCGAAAAGTTTGAGTGTTAATAAAACAAAATC
>JAFXBK010000084.1 GCA_017521825.1 Oscillospiraceae bacterium | reverse complement strand
TCGTTAAGAAGTGCTTTATCTACGCCGAATGCTTCGCAAGCGCTCTGGGTACCTGCGATGGACTGGAAGAACATGGAAAGCGGTGCGCCTTCACGAACAGCCTGCATCTGGGTAGTTACGTGAGAAAGAACGGAAATCTGGGTAGGAATCTCCCACTGGTCTTTAAAATCGCGGAGAGCATGGGAAATTCTCTGGGTGGTTTCAACGGTATCTTCTACGGGGTTGATACCGAAGCAAAGGTCACCGGAACCGAAGGAAACAGCTTCCTGAACGCCAAGAAGAATGGTTTCGGGGTCGTCGGTACTGGAGTTGCACTGTGCACGGAAAGAAAGAGTTCCGGGAAGACCGATCTGGGTTTCGCAGCGGGTAGGTCTGCAGCATTTGCTTGCACCGTAGATAAGGTCGGAAGCGGAGCAGATTTTTGCTACTGCCGCAACGGTTTCACCGATCCAAGCATAGCTTGCACGATAAAGATCGTTGGTAGTGGTTTTGTGGTCCATGATCCATTCACGAACTTCAGCAATGGTATAGTTTTTGAACTTATCATACATGCGTTTGTTCATGGAATCAATCTCAACTCTGGTAACCTCGTCTTTTTCGTAAGGAACTACGGGGTTTTCAGTGATGTCAGCAACGGTGAGCTCGCTGAGAACAACTTTAGCTGCAATTTTTTCGGAAACAGTTTCCGGAGCAATTCCGAGATATCTGTCGCCGGATTTGGGCTCGTTAGCTTTTGCGAGAACGTCTTTGACATCACGGAATTCATAAGTTTTTCCGTTAAGTCTGGTTTTCAGTTTCAAGGTGAAAACTCCTTTCCGTTTTCTGCAAAGAGCAGAAAGCTGGTTAATTTATATTTTCCGTTTTTACGTGAAACCACGTCCCAAAACATCTCCTAATCTCGGACGCAATTTCACATAACCGCGTAATTTATAAGCGGACATACTTCCCCACTTATATAAGTATATTATATTGTGAATAGCAAATTTTGTCAACAAGAACAGATTCTTTTGCTTGTTCAAATTGTTGTAATAAATTTGTTGATTTTCACCATATTCAGGTAAAAAAAGCTCCCCTTTCGGGGAGCTTTTGAATCAGTCAACGTTCTTTTTAAAACGTGCTTTCATTCTCATGTTGTTATCAAGAATCTTTTTACGGATTCGGATATTTTTCGGAGTTACTTCAAGGAGTTCGTCATCTTTGAGGAACTCAATGGAAGCTTCAAGGCTCATTCTCTTGAAAGGAACAAGACGAAGAGCATCATCGGAACCGGAAGCACGGGTGTTGGTAAGATGTTTGGTTTTGCAAACGTTAACGGCAATATCTTCCGCTTTAGGAGATGCTCCGACAACCATTCCTTCATAAACCGGAACACCGGGTCCGATAAAGAGCTGGCCGCGTTCCTGGGCATTGAAAAGGCCGTAAGTGATGGATTCACCGGTTTCGAAAGAAATAAGGCTTCCGGTGGATCTGCGCTGGATATCGCCCTTGTAAGGCTCGTAACTATCAAAAACGGAGCTCATAATACCTTCGCCCTTGGTATCGGTCATGAATTCGTTTCTGTAACCGAAAAGTCCGCGGGCAGGAATTTTGAATTCAAGGCGCATACGGCTGCCGAAAGGAGCCATTTTGGTAAGTTCACCTTTTCTGTTACCCATTGCGGACATGATGTTGCCTACGCAATCTTCAGGAACGTCGATAGAAAGAAGTTCGATCGGTTCATGGAGTTTTCCGTTGATGGTTTTATAAAGAACCTTAGGGGTGGAAACAGCAAATTCATAACCTTCGCGGCGCATGGTTTCAATAAGAATGGAAAGATGCATCTCGCCTCTTCCGCAGACGGAGAATTTATCGGTGGTATCGGTATCGGATACGCGAAGGGAAACGTCTTTAAGAAGTTCTCTGTAAAGTCTGTCGCGGAGCTGGCGGCTGGTAACAAATTTGCCTTCTCTTCCGGCAAAGGGGCTGTCGTTGACGCAGAAGGTCATTTCTACGGTGGGTTCGCTTATTTTTACAAAAGGAAGAGCTTCAACAGTATCCGGCGCGCAAATAGTATCGCCGATATAAATATCCGGGATACCGCTGATGCAAACAATATCACCAACGGAAGCGCTTTCGCAAATTTCTTTTGAAAGGCCTTCGATCTGATAAAGAGTGCCAATTCTGCCTTTATAGTCAGCTTTTTCTTTGTGGTAATCGGTAACAACAACATCTTTGTTAGGAGTAAGGCATCCGCGTTCAACTCTTCCGATACCGATTCTTCCTACGTAACCGTTATAGTCGATGGAAGAAATAAGCATCTGAAGAGGGCCTTCCTCGTCGCCTTCCGGTGCCGGAATGTGGTCAAGGATTGTATCAAAAAGAGGTTTAAGGTCTTTTCCTCTGGTGTAAGGGTCAAAGGATGCGGTGCCTTCCCTGCCGGAGCAGAAAAGCATCGGGCTTTCGAGCTGTTCTTCGGAAGCATCAAGGTCAAGAAGAAGTTCAAGAACCTCGTCGCCGATTTCGTCAAGTCTTGCGTCGGGTTTATCAACTTTGTTGACAACAACGATTACCGGATGATTGAGTTCAAGCGCTCTCTGGAGAACAAATCTGGTCTGGGGCATGGGGCCTTCCGCAGCATCGACAAGAAGGATAACGCCATCGACCATTTTAAGAACACGTTCAACTTCGCCGCCGAAATCTGCGTGTCCGGGGGTATCGATAATATTGATTTTAACTCCGTTATAATGAACGGAAGTGTTTTTTGCAAGAATAGTAATGCCTCTTTCGCGTTCAAGGTCGCCGGAGTCCATAACGCGGTCTTCAACAACCTGGTTATCGCGGAAGGTACCGCTCTGTTTGAGCATTTCGTCAACAATGGTGGTTTTACCATGGTCAACGTGGGCAATAATTGCAACGTTTCTTAAATCTTCACGAATCAAAATTTTTTCTTCCTTCCTTATGGGATTAATTCCCGGAATAAATAAACATAAAAAACGGACAGTTCCCCGTTTTTTAAATCGTGGGAAATGCCCGTTATTGGACAAATCTCTTATGGTCTGTCGTCGGACTTTTTAATCAGTCCGGAAGATCTTCGGTGGGAAGATCGAGATTTTCAAGAAGTCTGCGAAGTTCGCCAAGTTCTTCAGCGGTAAAGGTAAGGCCTTTTGCCATTCTGCTGTGGTCGGGAGCCCATTCGCGGATATCGTATTTTGCAGGACGATCGTTCCAGCTTACAAGGTTAAGTTCTTTGGTCCAGCCGCGGGAGTTTTCGGAAATTACGCCGCATTCTTCGGTGATTTTATAAGTGATTTCAGGCATGTCTTTTTCCTCCATGAAGTTAAAAATATTTTTGCGCTTTTATATATTATATATTATAATTATAATAATAAAATTTGCAATATCATTTTTTAAAAATTTTTAACTTTTTCATTTCTTTTTTTGTTTTTTCAATTCAAATTTACGTTTTTTCGTTTTTTGTTCCTAAGTTTATAAAAATCACATAATATATCATGCGCCTGAAAAAAACAGGCGCAACTATTATTCTTTGGAGACAGATAATATGGAAAACAACAATAACATGAACCAACCCTGCGTTTGCGGAACCGAAGGCGGAGTTCTTGCAATGGCAAAAGTACCTATGCAGCCATGGTGCCAGGTTTACGACGGCGCAACGGCCTTTTCCCGCGGAACCATCTTCCCCGAACTCGATTTGCCTTATCTCGGCAGAAAGGCAACTGAATGAACGAACAAAAAAGCCTTCTTTCAAGAATTGCAACCTGCGATTTTATCCTTACGGAAACCGCTCTTTTCCTTGATACCCATCCGGATTGCGCCGAAGCCCTTGCTTTTTACAAAAAACATCTCGATATGAGAAAAAAAGCATCCGATGAATATACGGAAAAATTCGGCATGCTTCGGCACGAAGATTACAGCGGCCAGAACAAATGGCAATGGACCGAAGGACCCTGGCCCTGGGAATTTGAGGAGGTGTGATTTATGTGGATTTATGAAAAGAAACTTCAGCACCCTGTAAAAATCGCAAAAGCCGACCCGGCAATGGCAAAAATAATTATTACACAGCTCGGCGGACCCGACGGTGAACTCGGAGCTTCCATGCGTTATCTCAACCAGCGTTATGCCATGCCGAATGATAAGGTAAAGGCCGCATTAACAGACATCGGAACCGAAGAACTCGGCCACATGGAGATGGTAGCAAGTATCGTTCACCAGCTTACAAGAAATCTTTCCATGAGTGAAATCGAAAAAAGCGGATTCGCTCCCTATTTTGTTGACCATACCGTAGGAATTTATCCCGTTGATGCAAACGGTGTTCCCTGGAGCGCCGCAACGATTCAGTCCACCGGAGACCCCATCGCAGATCTACACGAAGATATGGGCGCGGAACAAAAAGCAAGAAAAACCTATGATAATATTCTTAATCTTTGTGACGATCCGGACGTCCGCGACGTTATAAAATTCCTTCGTGAACGGGAAATCGTTCATTACCAGCGTTTCGGCGAAAGCCTTGAACGGGTTCTCGAAGGTCTTAACAGCAAAAATTATTACGCATTTAACCCTGCTTTTATTCCCAAAAAATAAAAGCAAAAAGCATTTTTGACAAAAAAACGTTTTTACTATATAATTTTGTCAAAATAAAACTTCTGGAAGGTAAAAAATGATTAAAATTCCGTTTATTGAAACAACGATTTTCTTAACGGCGCTTTGGGTTCTGGTAAGATTAATTATATATTTAAAAACAGGAAAGGCAGACCTGAAACGCGAGCTTCTTTTGCTTCTGGTTTATGTTTGCATTATGGTTGCGGCAAGGGTGACCTTCTTCCCTTTCGGGAAAATCGAAGGAAAAGTTCAGCCGCTTCTTTTCGACATAAACCAAATCTTTCCGCCGAAAATAAACCTTATTCCTTTCGTTTATCTTTTCGATTATCCGGAACTGAAATCCGCGCTTTTGAATCTTATCGGAAATTACGCTCTTTTTATTCCAATGGGAATCGTCTGGCCGTCAGTTTTTAAAGAACTGAACAGCCATTTAAAAGTTCTTTTGGCGGGTTTTGGTTTTTCCATGATTATAGAAATCCTCCAGCTTCCCTTTTTCGAAAGAACGAGCGATATTGATGACCTTATTCTTAATTTCAGCGGTTATTTAACGGGATATTTAATCTATCTTCTCTTTATAAAAATCAAAAAGCATTTTAATTAAAAGAAAAAACAGTCGTAAAGTTTTCGAGCTTTACGGCTGTTTTTATTAATTTTAAATCATCTCTGTCCTTTGTCGTAAGGAATACCCTCTGCTTTAGGTGCTCTGGATTTTTTGGAAGTGAATGCAAGAACGATAAGGCAGATGATATAAGGAAGCATGTTATAAATGGAACCCGGAATTTCAAGAGAAACGAGAAGCGGGAAACCGAAATAAACGTTGGAAAGTGCACGGAAGAAACCAAAGATAAGAGCCGCCATAGCGATTCTGGAAGGTTTCCACTGGCCGAATATCATAACAGCAAGAGCAAGGAAGCCAAAACCTGCTACGCCGTTTTCAAATTTCCATTCGGAAACGCCGGAAAGAATATAGCAGATACCGCCGAGACCGCCGTAAAGGCCGGAAATAAGAACGCCTGCCCAACGCATTTTATAAACGTTGATACCAACGCTGTCCGCTGCCTGAGGATGCTCACCGCAAGCCATAAGGCGAAGACCGAATTTGGTTTTATAAAGAACAATATATGCAACAACAACACCGATAAGTGCGACCGCCATGAACCAGCTGAATTCAAAGCTTCCGATGTTTACGATGAACGCTTTTTTCTCATCAACATACTGAATGGTGGAGGAAACGTCGTTGGGGTTGGTTGCAGTATTGATTGCTTTAACGATAACGGTTGCCGCCGCAGTACCGAGCATATTCATTGCGGTACCAATGATGGTCTGGTTTGCTTTGAAGTTGATACAAGCCACACCAAGAAGCGAAGAATACGCTACGCCGAAAAGCATGGCCGCAAGAATAACACAGATGATGATTCCGAAAGCACCAAAGCCATCGGGAGCATATCTCATCATAAGCGCGCCGCCGAGAGCACCGATTACCATGATACCTTCAAGACCAAGGTTGATAACGCCGGAATGTTCTGCAAAGCATCCGCCAAGAGCAACAAGGATAAGAACAGAGGCAAAAATAAGTGTGTACTGAAGAAGTAATAACATTATTTGTCGCCTCCTTCCTGAGTATTTGCTTCCGCAAGTGCTTTTGCTTTAAGTGCCTGTTTTTCTTCGTTTTTATCAATAAGATAGTTCATTGCATATTTGATGAAGAATACGAAGCCGCAAAGGTAAATGATGATTGCGGAAATAAGGTCGGAAATCTGGGAGCAGTACATGGTTTTATCAACAAATGCACCGCCGTTGGTAATGTGCTGAATGAAATAGGAAGAGAAAATGGTTCCGATGGGGTTAAGACCGCCGAGGAATGCCGCTGCAATTCCGTTAAAGCCCATTGCAGGAACTGCGGAAGAAGTGCAGGACCACTGCTCAAAGTCTGTAAGATAAAGGAAGGATGCGCCGAGAGCAGCAATTCCGCCGGAAATCATAAGAGTTACGATGATATTTCTTTTCTCTGCCATACCGCAATATTTAGCAGCGTTTTTATTAAAGCCGGTCGCTTTAAGTTCATAACCGAATTTGGTTTTTTCAAGAACGATAAGAACCAGAACAGCGATAAGGATGGAAAGCGGAAGAGCAATGGTAACTTTTTCGTTTCCTGCAAAGAGCTTATCAAGTCCCATAGTGGGAAGAATTGCCTTGGGTGCATCGGAAGCAAGGTGGAAGGTGTAAGGGCTGGTGATTTCTTTTACCGGGGTAAGAATCATATTGGTGCTGTAAAGAGCAATCCAGTTGAGCATAATACCGGAAATTACTTCGTTTACGTTGCAATAGGATTTAAGAAGACCAACGATTGCACCGTAGAGAGCGCCGCAAACAGTTGCAATAATCATGCAGGGTACCCAGCCCATTCCGAGCGAAAGTGCACAGTAAAGGCTTGCACAGATACCTACGCAATACTGACCCGCCGCACCGATGTTGAAAAGGCCGACTTTGTATGCGAACAGAATGGAAAGAGAGCACATAATAAGGGGTGCTGTTTTTACAAGAGTTCCGCCGAGGTTTTTAAGCTGAAGATTAGTTTTGGAATAGTGCATGAAGTTCTTAAGAACTTCCATAATCGCCTCTCCTGCTCCGGTAGGATTAATGAAAAGAAGAACTACATAACCTACAGCTACACCGAGAATAATACAAAGAAGAGAAGCGAACAAAGACTGGAATGCCTCGTTTTTTAAAATTTTCTTCATCATGCTTTCACCTCATCTCTCTTTGCGCCGGCCATATAAAGACCAAGCTCGTCTTCAGTTGCGGTTTTGGGGTTAAGTTCACCGACGATTTCGCCTTCATACATAACGAGGATACGGTCGGAAACGTCCATAACTTCTTCAAGTTCAAGGGAAACAAGAAGTACGCCTTTCCTGCGTCGCGCTGTGCAACAATCTGTTTATGGATATATTCGATTGCACCAACGTCAAGTCCGCGGGTAGGCTGAACAGCGATAAGAAGTTCGGGGTTCTTATCAATTTCGCGTGCAACGATTGCTTTCTGCTGGTTACCGCCGGACATACTTCTTGCAATGGTTACAGAACCCTGACCGGAACGTACGTCATACTGTTCAATAAGTTTTTCCGCGTATTTTCTAATATTATCTTTTCTGAGGAATCCGAATTTATTGGTAAACTCCGGTTCAAAATAACGCTGAAGAACACAGTTGTAATCAAGCGGATAATCAAGAACAAGGCCGTGTTTATGTCTGTCCTCCGGAATATGGCTCATGCCGGAAAGAAGTCTTTGACGGATGGAAGCTTTGGTAATATCTTCACCGCAAAGGGTGATTTTTCCGCTTACGAGAGGTTCAAGACCGGTAAGGCCATAAACAAATTCGGTCTGTCCGTTTCCGTCGATACCCGCGATGCAAACAACTTCGCCGCGATGTACTTTAAGGGAAACATTTTTTACCGCATTGTTTTTATGCATTTTGGATGCAACGGTCATGTTTTCGATATCAAGAACAACGTCGCCGGGGGTGCTTTCTTCTTTCTGAACGTGAAGGTTTACGTTATGACCGACCATCATTGCGGAAAGTTCTTCAATAGTGGCGTCCTTGGTATCAACGGTACCGACATATTTACCTTTTCTGAGAACGCTGCAACGATCCGCAACAGCTTTGATTTCGTTAAGTTTATGAGAAATGAAAAGGATGGATTTTCCTTCCGCCGCAAGGTTTTTCATAATCTGCATAAGCTCTTCGATTTCCTGCGGAGTAAGAACCGCAGTAGGTTCGTCGAAAATAAGGATCTCATTTTCACGGTAGAGCATTTTAAGGATTTCGGTACGCTGCTGCATACCAACGGTAATATCCTCAATATAAGCATCCGGATCTATATGAAGACCGTATTTTTCAGAAAGTGCAACAACTTTCTCTCTGGCTTCTTTTTTCTGAAGGAAACCGAACTTATTAGGTTCAACACCCATTATGATGTTATCGAGAACAGTAAAACATTCAACAAGTTTAAAATGCTGATGTACCATTCCTATACCGAGTGCATTCGCATCATTGGGGTTTTTGATCTGGACTTCCTTACCGTCCTTTTTGATAATGCCCTCTTCTGCCTGATAAAGACCGAAGAGAACACTCATCAGAGTGGATTTACCGGCACCGTTTTCGCCAAGAAGAGCATGTATCTCGCCTTTTTTAAGCTGGATAGTTACATCATCATTGGCGATGATTCCGGGAAATTTTTTGGTAATATGAAGCATCTCTATTGCATATTGATTCTCCAACTCTACCGTCCCTCCTATTTTGACTTATAGTTATAATAATAATACTACATAAAAGCACCAAATACAAGCAGAATTTACATAATTTTGCGTACAAAAAAAGAACGGGACAAAAGCCCGTTCCTTTTTAAATACTGTGATAAAAATTATTTGAGGTTACCGAGATCGTTAATGGAAATAACGGTGCAGTTGTCTGCTGCGCTGATAGTGATGTCGTTGTTAACAACGACTTCGCCGTTGTAGATTGCAGCTACGAGAGCATTGTAATCGTCTTCGGTGAAGCTATCAGACCACTGGGTGGTAGCGGGAAGCTGTACATAGTTTTCTTCGGAATTTTCGGAAACAAGACCAAGGTTTTCAACCTGTCCGCCAACGAATTCGCCGTCAAGGATTCTGCCGAGAACGGTTTTAACGGTAGGTGCAAGACCTTTCATTGCGGAAGTTACGGTCATACCTTCGCCGTAAGTTGCGTCAATGTTGAAGGACTGGTCAACGTCAACACCGATAACTTTGCCGCCAACTTTTGCTGCTGCTTCAGCAACAGAAGTGTAAACGCCGCCGCCGCATGCGAATACGAGTTCGGTGCCTTCACCGTACCAGGTATCCATAACTGCAGTGATGTCAGCATCGCCGTAGAACTGGTTTGCATAACCCCATACAACGCTTACGTCAGCACCGGTTTCAACTGCTGCTGCGTCTGCGCCCTGAAGGAAGCCGTATCCGAAACGAAGAACTGCAGGAACAGCCATACCGCCGCAGTAACCGAGTTTGGTGTAACCAAGTTTAACTGCTGCATAGCCTGCGAAATAACCGGAGATTTCTTCCTGGTAAACTGCAGAGTAAACGTTTTCAGGAATGGTCCAGCCGTTGCCGGTAAGGTCGAATTCAGAAACGTCAAGAGCTACGAATTTAACTTCAGGATAGTTGTCTGCGGTTGCAATGATTGCGTTAGCAAATGCAAAACCAGGAAGTACAACTACGTTGTAACCGCTGTCGATTGCGTTTTCGATCATAGCGATACGGTCATCGTCAGAGTCGGTTGCGGGTTTGAAGTACTCGAAGTTGATGCCTTCTGCTTCGCAGAATTCTTTGCATGCTTCATAGGTGGTCTGGTTGAAAGACTGGTCGGTGATGTCACCGTAGTCAGTTACCATTGCTACTGCAACGTCAGATACAGTGTTTTCTTCTTCGTTGCCGCATGCTGCAAGAGAGAGCATCATAACGAGAGCGAGAAGAAGTGCAATAATTTTTTTCATTTTAATTTTCCTCCCCTGTGTAATATTTTTTCACAGTACTTTTAATATAACACAATGTTAAAATAAGTTCAAGTCGATTTGATGTTTAACTCAAAAATTTTTACTTTATTTAACAAAAAAACGCACTTTTCGGTGCGTTTTTTCAAAAATTACTTATTTTCGTTTATATATTCTTTAATATAGCCGCAGAAAAGATCGATTGCAGCTTTGTTTCTTCCGCCTTCAAGAATTACAATGTCCGCATTCTTTTTGCTCGGTTCAACAAATTTTTCGTGCATCGGTTTAACCGTTGTTTCATATTGGGTAAGAACCGATTCAAGGCTTCTTCCCCTTTCGTTCATATCACGAAGGATTCTTCTTCCAAGCCTTACATCGGCATCGGTATCGACAAAAATCTTCATATCCATAAGGTCGCAAAGTTCCTTATTTTCAAGAATAAGTATTCCGTCAATAATAAGAACATCCGTGGGATAAAGACGAATAGTCTTGCTTTTGTCTCGGTTATGAACGGTGTAATCATAAACCGGTTCTTCAACGCTTTCACCGTTTTTGAGCATTTTTATATGTTCAATCATAAGTTCGGTATCAAAAGAATCCGGGTGGTCATAGTTTGTTTTACATCTTTCCTCGTAAGAGAGATGATCCTGGATCTTATAGTAATTATCATGATGAATAACCGTAACGTATTCTTTGAATTTTTCAACAATGGTATCGGTAAAAGTGGTCTTTCCGCTTCCCGTTCCGCCTGCAATTCCGATTACAAACATAAGCTGCACCGTCCTGTTTAAAACATTTTTTATTTGCTGATTTTTACAACAGTATCAAGAACAAGGGTTATCATCTCGTCGAGTTTGGTCTGGCGGTCCATGGAGCTTATGCCTTCGCCGGTTATCATATCGTCTGTGATGGTGCATACGCAAAGACCTTTTTTGCCTGCTCTTGCAGCGTTAAGATAAAGAGCTGCAGATTCCATTTCTTCGCAAAGAACGCCCATTTTCTGCCATTTTTTAACGTAACCCATGTGGTCTTCTTTATAGAATACGTCGGAAGAAACAACGTTTCCAACTTTTACTTCAATGCCGCTTTCCTTTGCGGTTTCAACAAGCGCGCTGAGAAGTCCGAAATCCGCAATGGGAGCAAAAACGCCCGGAAGTTCAAGATGAGAAGCGTAGCTGGAAGTTGTGCAGGAACCCTGGGCCGCAACAATAGTGCTTACCGGAAGTCCCATTCCGCCGGCGGAACCTACTCTGATAATATTTTCGACTCCGAAGAAATTGAAAAGTTCATAGGTATAAACACCGATGGAAGGCATGCCCATTCCGCTTGCCATAACGGAAACGGGAACGCCTTTATAAGTTCCGGTATATCCCTGAATTCCGCGAACATCGTTTACAAGTTTTGCGTTTTCAAGATAATTTTCCGCAATATATCTGGAGCGGAGAGGATCTCCGGGCATAAGAACTGTTTTTGCAAAATCTTCCGGAGTTGCGTTGATATGTGGGGTCGGATAGTTGGCCATAATTTATTTCCTCCTTATTTCTGTTCGGCAATAGCTTTTTTCCAGCATTTGTGGCACATTGCGATATATCTGTCGTTTCCGCCAAGGCAAACCTGTTCGCCGGCGGTAACGATTTTTCCGTCATCATCCATTCTTGCGTTAACAGTTGCTTTTGCTCCGCAATCGCAGATAGTTTTTATTTCGGTAATGGAATCCGCAACTTCAAAAAGCCGCATACTTCCCGGGAAAAGTTTTGTGATAAAATCGGTTCTAAGGCCGAAACACATTACCGGAATATTAAGTTCATCAACAATATCGCGAAGTTCGTCAATCTGTTCCGGAGCAAGGAACTGGGATTCATCGGCGATTATTACGTTGCAATCATTATGTTTTGAAAAAAGCTCTTTAATGCTGTCGGTAGAACCGATTTGTTCTGCTTCGGCATAAAGCCCGATTCTCGATTTAATGATGGTTGCGCCGTCGCGGGTATCGGTTTTTGGTTTGATAAGCCAAACTTTCATTCCGCGTTCTTCATAGTTATATTTCGTAATAAGCGCCTGGGCGGATTTTGAACTTCCCATTGCGCCGTATTTGAAATAAAGTTTTGCCATAAAATCTCTCCGTTCAAAACATTTTTCGACAAATTAATTATAACACAACAAAAAAACATTTCATATAGTTAAATTAAATATATTAATCAAAATTTAATAAATTTTTCCTTTTCTTCTCTTGCTATAAAACCAATTTTGATGTAGAATATATATGTGATAATTTTTAGTTTTGCAAAGACGCAAAAACGAGAGGAGGATTTTCCGTGAACGAACCTACCATTTCCTTTTCTATCAGAGAAGATAAAGAAAAAGAAATCAAAGCAATTCTTACCACTGTTTATGATGCACTCCGCCAGAAAGGATACAACCCCATTAACCAGATAGTCGGATATATCCTTTCCGAAGACCCTACTTATATCACCACCCACAACAACGCAAGAAGCCTTATCCGCAGAATTGACCGTGATGAGCTTCTCCAGATTCTTGTAAAAACTTATCTTAACGATTGATTTATTTGGAGGAAAATATGTCTGAACAATTTATGACCTATAAGGGCCGTCCCCTTGTTCGCAGTAAAAAAATACTTTATTACGGAGATATGCGCGACGCTTATGTTGTTATGCTCCAGATAAACAACACCGCAACCGCCGCCGGAAGCGAAGTTGCCGGTCACATCACCCTTCAGATGATGTCCACCGACCCCAACGCCGCACCTACCGAAATGGTTGTTAAACGCGCCGAGCGCGATGGTCTTTATGCCGCTTTGGACCTTGCTTCCACCTGGCTTGACCGTCAGCTTGGAAAAGTTGAGGAATAAACAATAAAAGCCGCCAAAAGGCGGCTTTTTTTAATATTTTCTTAAGATTTATCTGTGGATATTGATAACTATACCGTCGGTGATATAATATTTTCTGAAGGCGGTGAGTGAATGAAAAAAATTATTATATTGATATTTACTTTTGTTCTTATTTTTTCTTCATGCTTAAAACAGCCGAATGAACTTGATTTTTCCGATATAAAAAACATGAATATCGGAGCCGAAATGCCAAAAGTTATCTATGCGGACGAAAAGAAAGCAATCTTTTTTGGATGCTTCGGAATAATTATTTATGATCTTGAAAACAGGCTGATAACTGACAGGATTTCGGAAGAATTCGGCGAAATTGCTGAAAACGGAATATATTATGAATGTGATGCTTCCGCAGACGGAAGATTCATTTATGTTTCCTACCTTGATTTCAGTTTTGAGGAAAATTATGATGGATATTACCACGTTTATGATACAAAAAACGGCAGATTCAAAAATCAACATCTGAATTATGATGATGTTGAAATTTTTGAAGACAAATACGTAAGTCTGTTTAGCTGTGACGAAAACGAAAAATATTATCCATATCTTGATGACGTTGTTCTGGGGCATGGAATGAGCGAAACAATTGCAGAAACTGAATACGGTTTTGTTGCGCTTCGTTCCGATACCTGGAACGCAAAAGACTTACAAGTAGCTATATGCTATTATGAAACCGAAAAGGTTGAAATTTTCGACCTTTTTGAAATATAATTTTAACGGAGGTATCTTTATGAGGTTGCGTTCTGTTCTCTTTTAATTTTAAAATTGAAAGGAGAACTTATGAATATAACAATAAAAGAATACACTAATTATAATTCCGCAGAAATTTTGAATTTATATAACAGCGTCGGCTGGTGCTCATATACAAACCGTCCGGAAATGCTTGAGCACGCATTTGAGCATTCTCTTAAAATACTCGGTGCTCACAACGGAGAAAAGCTTGTTGGAATAATCCGCGCGGTCGGAGACGGTTTTTCCGTTTTGTTTATTCAGGATATTCTGGTTCTTCCGGAATATCAGCGAAAAGGAATCGGCAAAAAGCTTCTTGAAACAATGCTCGGACTATATCCGAACGTGTATCAGACACAGCTTGTTACAGACAAAACCGAAAAAACGATTGCTTTTTATAAATCCTGCGGCTTTCTCCCCTATTCGGAGATAGATTGCGAAGGTTTTATCAAAATCCAATATTGATGCAAAAAAGAGCTTCCCTTCCGGGAAGCTCTTTTTAATATTAATCGATTTATTACCAGTTGCCGGAGGGTTTCGGAACCTGGTGCATTTTTTCCTGAACCTCGTTGATGAATCTGCCCTGATATTCGGGAATTTCGGTAACAAGGCTTTCTGTGGTAAGAACCATGGAAGCAACGGAAGCTGCGTTGTTAAGAGCGCTGCGGGTTACTTTAACCGGGTCAACAACACCGGCTTCGATCATATCGGTAAATTCCTCGGTGAATACGTTGAAGCCATAGCCGACTTTTCTGGAACGGCGGACTTTATCAACAACAACGGAACCGTCAAGACCTGCGTTAACAGCAACCTGACGCATAGGTTCTTCAAGAGCGCGAACAACGATTGCAACACCGGTTCTTTCATCGCCGGAAGTATGTGCAAGAAGTTTTTCAACTTCTCCGATTACGTTAACAAGAGCTACGCCGCCGCCTGCTACGATACCTTCTTCAACTGCGGCTTTGGTTGCGTTAAGAGCGTCTTCGATACGGAGTTTCTTTTCTCTTGCTTCGGTTTCGGTTGCTGCGCCGCATTTAACAACTGCTACGCCGCCGACAAGTTTTGCAAGTCTTTCCTGAAGTTTTTCACGGTCATAATCGCTGTGTGCGGTTTCGTAAGAAGCTTTAATAACAGCGATGCGTCCCTGGATTTCTTCTTTGGTGCCTGCACCGTCAACGATAAGGGTTTTATCTTTATCAACTTTAACTTTCTTAGCGAAGCCAAGGTGGTTAAGTTTAACATCGGTAAGGTTAAGGCCGATATCGTCGCAAACAAGAGTTGCACCGGTAAGAGCAGCGATATCAAGAAGCATTTCTTTTCTTCTGTCGCCGAAGCCGGGGCCTTTTACACAGCAAACGTTAAGAGTTCCGCGGAGTTTGTTTACGATAAGGTTGGTAAGAGCGTCGCCGTCAATATCTTCAGCAACGATAAGGAGTTTTTTGCCTGCTTTCATGGTCTGTTCGAGGATCGGAACAAGTTCCTGGAAGGAGGAAATTTTCTTTTCAACAAGAAGGATGGAGCAGTCTTCGATGATTGCAACCATTTTGTCTGCGTCGGTTACCATATAAGGAGAAAGATAACCACGGTCAAATTCCATACCTTCAACAACTTCGATATAGGTGTTAGCGGTTTTGCTGTCTTCAACAGTGATGATACCGTCGGTGGTAACTCTTTCCATTGCTTTTGCAATAAGTTCACCGAGTTCGGGGTCGCCGCAGGAGATGGTTGCAACTCTTGCGATATCCTGGGAACCGGAAACAGCTTTTGCGTTACCGAGAACAGCCTGGGTTGCTACGTCAACTGCTTTCTGGATACCACGTTTAACAAGCATGGGGTTTGCGCCGGCGGTAACGTTTTTCATACCTTCACGAACAAGAGCCTGTGCAAGGATGGTTGCGGTGGTGGTACCGTCGCCTGCTGCGTCGTTGGTTTTTTCAGCAACTTCTTTAACAATCTGTGCGCCCATGTTCTGGAAAGGATCCGGAAGAGAAATTTCTTTTGCGATGGTAACACCGTCGTTGCAGATCATAGGAGTTCCGAATTTTTTATCAAGAACTACGTTGCATCCTTTAGGTCCAAGGGTGATTTTAACAGTATTTGCGAGCTGGTCAATACCTGCCTGAAGGGCACGTCTTGCGTCATCGCCGTAAAGCATTTGTTTTGCCATATATAATTACCTCCGAAAAGTTAACTTACTGAATAATTAATCTTCGACAACTGCAAGGATGTCGTTCTGGGAGAGGATGATGATTTCTTCGCCGTCGATTTTAACAGTGGTACCGGCATATTTGCCCATGATTACATGATCGCCGACTTTAAGCTGCATAACAACTTCTTTACCATCAACAACGCCGCCGGGGCCAACTGCAATTACTTCGGCAATTTCAGGTTTATCCTGAGCGTTTGCGGTAATGAAAAGGCCGCCTTTGGTTTTTTCTTCGTAATCAACCATTTTAATAACAACTCTGTCTCCAAGGGGTTTTACGTTCATTGGAAATCCTCCTAAATATATGTTATTTATTAAAAACAATTCATTAGCACTCTATCTTTTCAAGTGCTAATAATATTTTATACCATCTAGCATAAAAAGTCAATCTTTTTAAACCATATTTTTTGATTAATTAAAAAAATTTACTTTTCAGCAAAATTTTCGGGCTGATCGGCCACATTTTCGACCTTTTCAGCACGATTTTCGCCTTCATTGGTCTCTTTTTCAGATGGATTGATTGTTAATTTTTTAGCGATAAGGAATTTTATCGGAATTCCCTGCTCGGAAAACATCTTTTCGTGTTCCGTCATAATGTTATCTTCAAAGCCGGAATTATGGAGGTCTTCGGTAACAAAAGTAAGTTCAAAACCGCATTCGGTAAAATATCTTTTGGAAGAAAGGAAAAGATCATCATTATCGGTTTTAAAACGAATTTCCCCGCCGTCTTTCAAAAATTCGCGATACTGCATAAGCTGGTTATTATGGGTAAGGCGTTTTTTATGGTCGTGGGTTTTCGGCCAGGGGTTACAGAAGTTGATATAAATTCTGTCGCAGACATCTTCGGCGGAAAAAACTTTGTTTATAAGCATAATTTCCTGGCTGAAGATATAAACGTTATCGATTTCCCTGTTTGCTTCGGCGTATTCGCGTTTTATATTACGCATTGCAAGGCCGAGCATTTCGCTTTTAATATCAACCGCGATAAAGTTGATTTCCGGATGTGCAACGGCAAGTTTAGACATAAATCCACCTTTTCCGCAGCCGAGTTCAATCATAAGAGGCGCATCATTTTTAAAAACAGAATGCCATTTTCCTCTGTTTTCCGCCGGAACATCTATGCAATTTTCCCATTCGGCAAGTTCCGGCCTTGCCCAGGGTTTTCTTCTTATTCTCATTTAAATTCCTCCGCATTGATTCCGTAAATTCTGCAACCGTTTTCAAAAGCGCGGTCAATAAGCGTCTGGGCATCTGTTCCCCGGATTTCCGCAAGACGTTCGGCCGTTGCCGGAATAAGGCTGCTGTCGCAGCGTTGGCCTCGGTAAGGAACCGGAGCCATATAAGGGCTATCCGTTTCAAGAAGGATTCTGTCCTCCGGAACAGCTTCCGCCGCAAGCAGAAGTTTGTTGGCGTTTTTAAAAGTTACGGAACCGGTAAAACCGATATACATTCCGAGTTTAATAAATTCTTTTGCAGTTTCCGCCGAACCGGAAAAGCAATGAACAATCCCCTTCGGGCGATATTTTTTTACAAGCTCAAGGGTATCTGCATGGGCTTCCCTATCGTGGATTATAACCGGTAAATCAAGTTCGTTTGCAAGGGCAAGCTGGGCGGCAAAAACTTCTTTCTGTTTTTCTCTCGGAGAAAAATCGTAATGATAATCAAGGCCGATTTCGCCGATTGCCACAACTTTTTTATTTTTTGCAAATCTTCTTATTTTTTCAAGCCAATCGCCGTTTCCGTCGCTTTCTGCAGAATGGGGATGAATCCCGACCGCGCAAAAAACATTGCTGTATTCGGACGAAAGTTTGAGCACCTTTTCACAGGATTCAAGATCGCAGGCAGGGTCAACAATCAAGGAAACGCCGTGCTCAAAAACATTTTTGAGCACGGTGTCGCGGTCTTCATCAAATCTTTCGTCATCATAATGAGCATGAGTGTCGAAAATTCCTTTATATTCCATTAATGGAGCCTCGTTCCTACCGGTACGGAATCATCAATAAAGGTTACGCAAACGGAACCATCTTCCCTGTCGCCTGCAAGAAGCATTCCGCAGGATTCCACTCCGCAAAGTTTTGCGGGTTTAAGGTTTGCAACAACAACGATTTTTTTGCCGATGAGTTCATCGGGAGTATAGTGCTGTGCAATTCCGGAAACGATCTGGCGTCCGCCCATTCCGTCATCAAGCTGGATTTTATAAAGTTTTTTTGCTTTCGGAACTTTTTCACATTCAAGAATTTTTGCTACGCGAAGTTCAACTTTGGTAAAATCGTCAATCGCAATTTCCGGCTGAAGTTCAATAACCGGTTTTTCTTCTGCTTTTTCAGCTTCAAGCTGTGCTTTATGCGCTGCTTCAAGCTCCGCAATAAGTTTTTCAGCATCAATTCTTGAGAAAAGAGGAGTTGCAGTTCCGACTTTTTTGCCGGATTCAAGAGCGCCGAAGTTCTGAATGCTTTCGTAAGTCTGTTCCTCAAGGCCAAGCTGATCCGCAATCTTTTTGGTTGTTTCCGGCATAATCGGAGCGATAAGAACGGAAAGAATTCTGATTCCTTCAAGAAGGTTATAAAGAACTGTTCCGAGTCTTGCTCTGTTTGCTTCGTCCTTTGCAAGTGCCCAGGGCATTGTTTCGTCGATATATTTGTTGCAGCGGCGAGCAAGATCCATAATGCAGTCGATTGCATCGCTCATTTTATATTCGGAAAGGTTTTTATCAAAACCTTCGATTGCCTTTTTGGCGGTTGCCTTGAGGTCTTCGTCAAATTCTCCGCCGAAATCCGGAGACTGGATTACGCCATCAAAATATTTATTCTGCATAGCAACGGTTCTGTTAACAAGGTTGCCAAGAGTATTCGCAAGATCGGTATTGAATCTGTCGATCATTGCTTCATAAGTAATGGAACCATCGTTAGCATGAGGCATTTCGGTAAGGAGATAATAACGAACAGCGTCAACTCCAAAAACTTTGGTAAGGTCATCCGCGTAAATTACGTTTCCGCGGGATTTGGACATTTTATCTTCGCCGAAAAGAAGCCAGGGGTGGCCGTAAACCTGTTTCGGAAGCGGTTCGCCAAGAGCCATGAGCATAATGGGCCAATAAATGGTATGGAATCTTACGATATCTTTACCGATAATATGCACATCTGCAGGCCAATATTTTTTATATTGTTCGGAGCTTCCGTCCGGATCGTAACCAAGAGCGGTTATATAGTTGGAAAGCGCGTCGATCCAAACATAGATAACATGCTTATCATCAAAAGTTACCGGAACGCCCCATTTAAAAGAGGTTCTGGAAACGCAAAGATCCTGAAGGCCGGGTTTGATGAAGTTGTTGAGCATCTCTTTTTTGCGTGCTTCGGGATAGATAAAGTTTTCGTTGCTCTCAATAAATTCTTCAAGCTGTTTCTGGTATTTGGAAAGGCGAAGGAAATATGCTTCCTCTTTTGCTTTTCCAACTTCGCGGCCGCAGTCCGGACATTTTCCGTCAACAAGCTGGCTTTCGGTCCAGAAAGATTCGCAGGGGGTGCAATAAAGGCCTTCGTATTCGCTTTTATAAATATCGCCCTGGTCATAGAGTTTTTTGAAAATTTTCTGAACGGTTTTTTCGTGGTAATCATCAGTGGTTCTGATGAAATGGTCATAAGTGGTGTTGAGAAGGTCGCAGATTTCTTTGATTTCTCCGGCAACTTTATCAACATACTGTTTGGGGGTAACTCCTGCATCAGCCGCGTATTTTTCAATCTTCTGGCCGTGCTCATCGGTTCCGGTAAGGAAGAAAACATCATATCCCTGCATTCTTTTATATCTTGCAATAGCGTCGGTAAGAACGATTTCGTAGCTGTTTCCGATATGAGGTTTTCTGGAAGTATAAGCAATGGCCGTTGTAATATAAAATTTAGGTTTATCCATTATTTAAAATCTCCTTTTGGAACATAATGTCAATATTCTTCGATATGTTCAAGCATTTTTTCCGCAAATTTGTCGGATTTAACATTTCCTTTGAAAATATCCACAACAAGAGAGCAGAATTCATCGGAAAGGGTTGCGTTTTCTGCGGTTTTTTCCGCAAATTCAGCGGTATAGCAACCGGCCGCATAACTTTCGGAAGAAGATGCGCTCATGGTCATATAAACGGATTTGATAAAATCTTTTGCAAGTTCCGGTTCTTTTGCTTCAACGGGAATATACATTTCGGAGAAAGAAACAATGTTGGTTGCGCTTCCGGAAATTGCGGGATAAGCGCAGATAGCGTATTTTTCTCCGTCTTTATTAAGCTCTTTAAGGTCTTCTTCCGTTCCGGAAACAAAAAGTGCTTTTCCGTCTTTAAGCGCATCCATGGTATCCTCTTTGGATTTGGTGCTGCTTCCGGAAACAACAAGTTTTATAATTTTTTCAACTTTTTCAGCAAAAGTTTTGATATTTTCGTTTTTCCAGGCTTCTTCATCACAGTCAAGGATTTTTGCCATTTCTTCAGCTCCGATTACCGGAACAAGAGCCGCGGCAAAAATATCTACAAATTCGTCCGGTTCAGCTCCTGCATAGGTGAAGAAAGAAAAATTCTTGTTTTTACAGGCTTCCGCAACGGAAATAAAATCATCCCAGGTCTGGGGAACGGAAAAACCGTTTTCGGAAAGAAGTTCTTTGTTATAGATAAGTCCGGTTCTCTCAAGGAAAATCGGCGCAATATAAGTTACGTTATCTTCATAAGGTTTGCAGATGTTATTATCAAACGCGCCGGCAGGTGCAAGGCTGTCGGATTCGATATCGGTAAGAGCAAGCATTGCTTTATCTTTAACAAGTGCATTTGTAACTCCGCTTTCTTCATCGGAAGGAAGGAAAACAACGTCCGGGGAATTTCCGCCGAGGATTCTGTCACGAACTTCGTAAGCCGCGTCTTCGGAAAGGATAAGGTTTACGGTAACACCGGAATTGGCTTTTTCAAATTCGGATTTAATGCCGTTCCAAAAAGCTTCGTCCTCGCCGCGGTCATAAGCAACAACGGTAATTGTTTTGTTAAGGGATTCAAAAACAATTTCGCTCTGGTTTTCGCTTTCGTTGTTATTTTCCGGATTTTCTTCCGGTTTTTCTTCGGAACAGCCAGCGAAAAGAGATACCATCATCATAATGGCAAGAAAAAGAGAAAGAATTTTTTTCATATTATCCTCCAATTATAAAAATACAGATTAATATTACCACAAAATTTATTCAAATAAAAGTGTTTTTAATATTTATTTTGCTTTACTTTTAAGATTATTTCATTTAAAATATAATAAACATTATGAAACGGATGTGATTTGTTGACCGAATATATGGATTACATATATCTTTTCTTTATATCCATGGTTCCGCTTGTTGAATTAAGAGGCGCTATGGTTTATGCCGCGGTTGCGGAAATGCCTTTTCTTCCCTCTTTAATTTGCTGCGTTATAGGAAACATACTTCCTGTTCCTTTTTTGATAAAATTTGCGAAAACCATACTTTTTTATTTTGTAAAAATTCCGAAAATCGGTTTTATTTTTCAGAAAATCATCGACCATGGCAATAAAAAATCCAAAACAGTTGATAACGTTGAGTTTCTGGGGCTTTTCCTTTTCACTGCAATCCCGCTTCCCGGAACCGGTGCCTGGAGTGCCTCCCTTGTTGCAACTCTTTTGCAGTTAAGGGTCTGGAAATCGAGTTTTGCAATTCTTCTCGGCGTTATAACCTGCGGAATAATAATGGGCATACTCTCTTTCGGAATTGCAGATTTGATATTATAAAGGAGGTTTTTTAAATGGATTATCAGCAAAAACTTTTCGAGGAAACCGTTAAACAAACGGAACTTATCGAAAAACAGACAAAAATGATAAAAATCCAGACCATTGTTGTTTCTTCAATAATGCTTATTGTTGCAATCGCTCTCATTATTCTTAGCGTTCAGGTTGGCGGTGTTCTTGAACAGGCAAATTCCGCTATTGACGAAATTACCGTACTTACAAAAGAACTTAATACCGTTCTTGAGGAATCCAACCTTACCGAACTTCTTAATAACGCAAACAGCCTTATTGCAGAAAGCGGAGATGCTCTTAAACAGGCGCTTGAGGGGGTTGACGAAGCACTTAATACGGTCGGACAGATTGATATTGAAACGCTTAACGAAGCCATTGCGGACCTTAAAAAGGTTATTGAGCCTTTGGCAAGACTTTTCGGAAGATAAAAATATAATTAGCGATAAAAAAAACAAGGTGCCTGCGGCACCTTGTTTTTTTATTTATTAAGATTTGTAAGCAAATCGACCCTGTTGGTAAGCATTCCGTCGGCGCCCATATCGAGCATCCGGCGCATTTCTTCCGGCTCATCAACTGTCCAGGGATATACCTTTACACCGTGTTTGTGGAAATCGTCCATAATTTCCTGGGTAAGAGCAAAATGATAAGGAATGGTTATGGTAACATTACGCTTTTCGCAATATTCACCATAATCGAAAATCCAGTTATCAAAGGGGAAGCAAATCTCAATATCCGGTGCCATAGCCTTGAATTTCATTACGGAATAGTGGTTTGCGGAATAAATAATAACTTTTTCACGAAGATTGTGTCTGTCGATACATTCCAGAACCTTTTCTTCCATTCCGTCATATGTAATAAAGCTGTTCTTCAGCTCAACAAAAGTTACAAGGTCCTTGTCCTCAACCAGATCAAAATATTCATCAAGGGTGGGAATCTTCTGATCATGTATATCAAATCCGTTGGAAGGATCCAGCTCGCGCATTTCCGCGAGAGTCATATCCTTTACCCAGCCTTTTGCGCCGGTGCATCTTGAAACTTCCTCATCATGAAAAACAACAAGTTCGCCGTCTTTTGTCATCTGAACATCCATTTCGATAGCTTCCGGGTTATATTCAAGACATTTTTCAAAAGCTATCATAGTGTTTCCGGATAAAGTCCGGCAAGTCCTCTGTGGGCAACGCGCATCATACTCCGCAAACTTCCTTTCTTATTTCAAGGAATTTATCCGGGCAGTTGGTAATTGCAACTTCAAGCTGGAGCTTAAGAGCTTTTCTCATATCATCTTCGTCGTTGATGGTCCATGCGTTGATTTCAATTCCGTTGTTGCGAAGATCCTGCATATTTTCGTGGTTGAGGCAGTTGAAGAACGGATGGAAACATTCCACTCCCCTGTTTCTGGTATATGCGCCGGGGTGGATAAGCCAGCTTTCCTCAAGGAAGCCGCATTTTACGTCCGGAGCAAGTTCTTTGAAACGGGTGCAGGTAAAATGGTTGAAAGAACTGATGATGATTTTATCGCGGAGTTTGAATTCATCCATAAGTGCAAGAACTTTTCTTTCGATGCCTTTATATTCAAAAACGCCGCTTTTGATTTCAATATTACATTCAATGCCGGTTTCAACCATAAGCTCAAAAACTTCACGAAGGGTTGGCGGCGCTTCGAATTCAAATTCGCCTTTTTTTACAAATCCGGCATCAAGAGCTTTGAATTCTTCAAGGGTAAGGTCCTTGATAAGAGCGTTAACGCCTGTCGTGCGGACGGTATTTTCGTCATGCATTACAACAAGTTCCCCGTCTTTGGTAAGATGAACGTCTATTTCAAGACCTTCAACGCCAAGTTCAGCCGCTTTTCTGAAAGCGAGCATTGTATTTTCAGGATATTTTTCGGAAAAACCACGATGAGCATAAATTTTAGTCATAACTGCCTCCAAAAAAATATAATTCTAAAATCAAACAAACCGGGAAGCAAAACGCTTCCCGGTACTGCTTCGGTTACATTATAACGCTGTTAAAGCTTGATTACAAGGTCTTTTTCAACGGTTACGTAAACTTCGTCTCCTTCATTGAAAGCAAGTTCGCGCTCAAATACAATATCGGAGTTGAGCCAGATTTCGTCATTTTCAACGCGGAAACGGATTACGTTACCATGGGAAATAAAGCTGGTAATTTTTCCTTTAAGCTGATAGCAGGTATCGCTTTCCACCGGTTCTTTGCTGAGTTTAACGATTTCGGGTCTGATTGCAACGTCGCCGCAGCAAAGCTCTTCGCCGCAGGCTTTTCCGAATTTTTCCGCAGGAAGCAGGTTATAGTTTCCGATAAAGGAAGCAGTAAACTTGGTTCTCGGTGAGGTGTAAAGATCAACAGGGCTTCCGGACTGTTCAATGTGGCCGGCGTTGAAAAGATGAATCGTATCGGACATTACCATTGCTTCGTCCTGGTCATGGGTTACGAAAATGGTCGTAATGTTAAGTTCCTTCTGGATTCTTCTGATTTCAATCTGAAGGTTGTGGCGAAGAAGAGCATCGATTGCGGAAAGAGGTTCATCAAGAAGAAGAACTTTGGGCTCGGTTACGATTGCCCTTGCAAGCGCAACACGCTGCTGCTGACCACCGGAAAGCTGCATCGGGAATTGGTCAATTTTATCGGAAAGACCTACGATTTCAAGCATTTCCTTAACTTTTTTATCGATTTCATCTTTCGGAACTTTTTTCATCTTAAGACCGAAGGCAACGTTTTCTTTAACGCTCATGTTCGGGAAAAGAGAATACTGCTGGAAAACCATTCCAATTCCTCTGTCGCGGGGGTCAACGTCGGTAATATCCACACCATCAAGATAGATTTTACCGCTGGTTACCTTTTCAAGACCGGAAAGGCAGCGAAGAAGAGTTGATTTACCGCATCCGGAAGGGCCAAGAAGGGTTACAAGTTCGCCCTTTTCAACGTCAAGATTGATATCTTTAAGAACGTGGTTATTTCCAAAAGATTTGTTTAAATTTTCAAAACGAATATAAGCCATTATAACTTATCTCCCCTCTTTTTGGATTTTTTCGAGTTTCTGGCGGCTTTGGAAGAAAAGAACAAGAGCGGTTATTGCAAAAGTCATAAGCATAATTACAACAAAAACCGCAGAAGCTTCCGCGCTCGAATGTTTCATAGACTGATAAAGGAAAACCTGAACGTTGGTTGTACCGCTTCCGGAAAGGTTTCTGATAATAACATAATCTCCGAAAAGGATACCTACCGCAAGAAGAGAAGATACGGTGATACCGGTTATAATGTTTGGAACGATTACACGGAAGAAAGCGTAAAGTTTGCTTGCGCCAAGCATTTCCGCAGCTTCAAGGAGCATCGGCATATTTACCGCATGCATGCTGTTTCTTATTCCCTGATAAATATGCGGCAGAATGATTATGCAGTATGCACCGATAAGCATTACCATTCGCTCGCCGAGAACGGTTCCGCTTTTTCCGTAAAGAGAAAGAATAGATACGGAAAGGATTACGCCCTGGATGGTATAAGGAATCATGCACAAAATCTGAAGATATTTATCAAGATTCGGGAAATAGATTGTTACCACGAAAAGAGCAAGCAAAACAAGAATTATCGTAATGACTATAGGAACAACACAAAGAAGAACCGTCTGATAAATAGCAGTAAGGAACCCCTTGTTTGCAAAAATAGTCGCATAATTTTCTAATGTAAATCCGGACGGAATAATTCCGGTCCAGTCTTCAAAAAGCGAATATATAATAGTCGCCACAAGCGGAATAAGGAGCCATATGATAACGCAGGTCATCACGATATTTGCATATACTTTAGTACGTTTATTCATATCGCTCACCTCACCTTCCATTGTGTCGTCTTTTTGACGATATAGTTATCAATAAGAATTACCGCGCAAAGGAGGATCATCATAACAACGGAAAGAGCCGCACCAAGCGACGGTTGGCTTCTTATATCTCCCGTAAATGCCGCCGAAATATTTACCGGCAAGAGAGAGAAGTTGTTCATAAGAAGTGCATAAGCGGTTGCATACGCACAAAGGGCATTTGCAAAAAGAACACTTATGGTTCCGAAAAGGCTTGGAATAAGAACCGGAATACCAACCTTGAACCAGAAAGTGCTGCTGCTTCCGCCAAGAAGCATGTTTGCTTCCTGCCATTCCCTTCTTATTCCGTTGAACGCCGGAATAAGGAGAAGAGTGGAAAGCGGAATCTGGAAATAGATATACATAAGAATAATACCGCTGCTTGAATAAAGATCAAAATTCTGTATGAATTCAATTCCGTAAACTTCGGCAATTTGTTTGAGAACGCCGGAGTTTCCGATGATGATCATATATGCGAAAGCAAGCGGAACACCCGCAAAGTTGGAAGTCATGTTAAGAACGGTCATAAACGCGTTTCTGAACTTTCCGCGGGAATTATGAGCTGCCTGTGCGCCCAGAAAAGCAATGACAATTCCGGCAATAGTTGAAACAGCTGTTATAATAAGGCTGTTTTTTATCGCGGTTTTATAACTTAAAGTTGTAAATATTTTTTTATAGTTCTCAAGAGTAAAAAGAACCGTTTTATCTGCGTCCGAACCGAAACTGTCGATTATGAGCATAAAAAGCGGCAAAAGCTCAAAAAGCACGACAACAATAAGGAACGGAAGAAGAACAAGAAGATATGTATATCTGCTTGTCATTTTTTTGCCGCCGGAAGCATTCTTCATAGGTCACACCTCACTCAAAAAATGGGGCGTGCTTAAAAGTACGCCCCATTCTTATTACTCATGGAGTAAAATCAGATTTAAGACAAATTATTATCAGCTGTTAAGAAGCGGGATAATGTTTTCGTTCCACCAAATGGAGATTTCTTCGCAAGCTGCTGCATATGCTTCGGGATCAGAAATACCAACTGCGTTTGCGTAAGTTTCGGGAGCAAATACCTGGTCTGCTTCAGGAATTACAACGTCGGTTCTGGTGGGGATTGCGCCTGCTTTAGCAAGGTTGATCTGGCCAGCATCGGAGAAGATATATTCTCTTGCAAGAGCTGCTGCGAAAGGAGTATCGGAAGTTTTGTTGATGATGGAAGCATAACCAACAAGGATTGCGCCGTCGGAAGGAATACCGATGGTGATGTCATAGTTTGCTGCACCGTCTCTGTATCCGGGAGCATTGTAGGACCAGGTTACACCGCACTCAACTTCGCCGGCCTGGATTCTTGCGGGAAGAATGTCGCCTGCGTCGATATGGCCTGCTTCAGCCATTTCGGTCCAGAATTCGAAAGCGGGTTCAAGATTATCAAGGTCGCCGCCGAATGCGTATGCAGTTGCAACTACAACGCCCTGGCCGGTTGCGCCGCCAACTACGTCGCCGATGGTAAGTTTGTAAGAACCGTTACGAACGTCTGCCCAGGAAGCAGGCATGGGTTCATCGCAAATATCATTGTTATAAATGAAGGTGGTTGCACCGGTGTAAGCGATCATCCAAAGACCGTCAGGATCTTTTGCCCAATCCGGTACGGAATCCCAATAGCTGGTTTTGTAGGACTGAACAAGACCTTCTTCAACAGCCTGTTTGGTAAATGCGAGACCAACGTCGCCAATGTCCTTAGTGCTGTCGTTTGCGAAAGTGGTAAGTTCTTCTGCGGAGCTCATATCTGCGTCGGTATGGGTAAGACCATATTCAGCAGCAAGGCCTTCCCAGGAAAGTCCCCAGTTTGCCCAAGTATCAGGCATACCGACGGACTGGACGTCTCCTTCTTCCTGTGCTTTTGCAATAATTTCATCAAGGGTATAAGAGTTGAGGTCAACAGCCTCGGATTCACCGCCGGCGCCACAGCCTGCGAGAACAAGTGCGAGGCAAGCAAGAATTGCAATCAGTTTAAGAGTGGTACGCATTTTATTCCTTCTCTCTGAAATAGAATTAGTGCACATTTTTTCTTTTGCACTGGCCACATTATAACTTTTTTTACACTTTTTGTAAATGGATTTTCGCAAATATCGCTATTTTGTTGAACATAAGGGGATATTTTTTATTTAATTTCAACAAATAATTAGTGGCATATTTCCATTGCATAATCAGATGCGTTTTGATATAATTTAATGTATTAAATTAATTTACACTTGTACACATCTTTCACACAATTTGGAGGTATAAAATGAAAGCATACGAAAGACTTCTCAAATACGTTCAATATCCTACCGCTTCCGACGAGGAAAGCGAAACCTGCCCCAGCACTTCGGAACAGACCATTCTCGGTCTTGCTCTTGTTGACGAAATGAAGGAAATGGGAATCAGCAATGTCAACATTGACGATAACGGTTATGTATATGGCGAAATTCCTGCTTCCGAAGGTTTTGAAAATGCTCCGGTAATCGGTTTTATTGCCCATATGGACGTTGTACGCGAGGTTCCTTTTACCAATATTAAACCGCAGATTGTTGAATATAACGGCGGCGATGTTCTTCTTAACGAGGCAGAACAGATTTATCTTTCCTGCAAGGAATTCCCGGAAATGGAAGAATGCAAGGGCCAGCATCTTATCGTAACCGACGGCACCACCCTTCTCGGCGCTGATGACAAAAACGGAATTGCGGAAATCCTTACCGCTGCGGAAGAACTTCTTGCCGATCCCGAAATCAAACACGGAAAAATTATGATCGGTTTTACTCCGGACGAAGAAATCGGCCGCGGCGCAAACAGATTTGATCTTGAACGCTTCGGCGCAGATTACGCTTATACTCTTGACGGCGGCGCTTTCGGCGAAGTTGAATGCGAAACTTTCAATGCCGCACACGCACATATCGCTTTCAACGGAATTTCCGTTCATCCCGGCAGTGCAAAAAACAAAATGGTAAACGCTGCTCTTGTTGCAATGGAATTTGATTCCCTTCTTCCGGAAGTTGAAAGACCTTGCCACACTTCCGGTTACGACGGTTTCTATCACCTCACCGGAATGAAAGGCACCTGTGACAACGCCGACCTTTATTACATCATCCGCGACCACGATTCCGAAAAACTTACCTATCGCGTTGAGTATATCAAACGCGCCGCTGAGGAAATCAACCGTCGTTACGGCGAAGGAACCGCTGTTGCCGAAACCGGTTACGATTACAAAAATATGAGCGTAATTATCAAGGACCATTGGCACCTTATCGAAACCGCACAGAAAGCAATCCGCGAACTTGGCGCAGAACCTGTTACCAACCCCGTTCGCGGCGGCACCGACGGCTGTGTTCTTTCCTTCATGGGTCTTCCCTGCCCGAACCTTGGAACCGGCGGTTACAACTTCCACGGCAAATTTGAATTTGCAAGCGTTGAACAAATGGACAAAGCTGTCGAAATGATCAAGCTTATCGCAAAATATTACGGTGAATAGACAAAATGAGCACCGTGCTCAAAAATAACAATTCCCGTGCTCAAAACAGCAGCTTCAAAAAGCTGCTGTTTGCTTTGACGGGGGTTTTCGGTTTTTGCTTTGCCGTTTTTGTCTTGGCAAATACGTTTTACAAAAGCGGTTTTCTCTTTTCCGCATCAATAACTTTCGGAGTTACGTTTTATCATTTTGTCATGCGTCTTGCAGCAGGATATATCGTTGATAAAGTTTTTAAGAACCGGATTGATTGCAACAGTAAATGGTTCGCTCCGAAAAAATTTGAAAAACAGCTTTACAAAAAGCTCCATGTTCATAAATGGAAGCAAAAAGTTCCCACCTTTGACCCGGAACAGTTTGACGTTGAAAAAAATTCATTCGATGAAATAATCAGGTCCATGTGCATTGCGGAAATTGTTCACGAAGTAATTTTTATATTGGCGCTTCTGCCGATTTTTCTGACAATTCCATTCGGAGATTTCTGGATTTTCTTTATCACTTCTGTTCTTTCCGGTGCTTTTGACATGATTTTTGTAATTCTTCAGCGCTATAACCGTCCGCGCGTTATCCGTCTTATTAAACGAAAAACATAAAAAAACAGTCCCCTGAAACGGGGACTGTTTTTTTATCAAATATAAATTATACTCCGTAAATATCGCTGAATTTCTTTTCAAGATATTCAACATAATAGGTCGGGTCGAAAGGAGCGCCGCAAACCATTTCGAAAAGCTGTTCCGGATCATACATGCTTGCGTGCTTATGTATTTTTTCTTTAAGCCAATCCGCAATGGGTTTAAGGCTTCCGGAAGCGATTGCCGCTTCAACATCAACGTCCTCGCGCATTTTTGCAAGCATCTGTGCGCCGTAAGCGCTTCCGAGCGCGTAGGACGGGAAATAACCAACGTTGCCGCCGGACCAATGGCTGTCCTGAAGGCATCCGTGAGCATCGTCCGGAACGTCAACGCCAAGATATTCTTTATAAAGTCTGTTCCATTCTGCCGGGATATCATCAACGGTGATTTCGCCTGCGAACATTTTCTTTTCAACTTCATAGCGAACCATTACGTGAAGGCAATAGGAAAGCTCGTCTGCCTCAATTCTGATAAGCGAAGGTTCGGATTTGTTGATCATTTCATAAGCGGTTCTTGCATCGATATCGCCGTACTGTTCCGGGAAAAGTTCCTTGATTTTCGGGAGAATTGCGGTAATAAAAGCTTCGCTTCTTCCGATAAGGTTTTCGAAGAATCTGGACTGGCTTTCGTGGATTCCCATGGAAACGCCGCCGGCAACAACGGTATATTTATGTTCATCTCCGCCGCCGAGTTCGTAAAGAGCGTGGCCGCCTTCATGAATTACGGAATACATGGAGGATTCAAAGCTGTCCTCATAATAATGGGTTGTGATGCGGACATCGTCTTTGGTAAATTCAAGAGTGAAGGGGTGCTCGGTTTCGCCGCAAACGCAGTGGTTAGGATCGATGCTCATGAAATCCATGAGATATTTGGTGAATTCTTTCTGTTTATCAATGGAAAAACCGGTTTTTACGGGAAGGGTTTCGTTCTTTCCGGTTGCAACGATTTTTTTGAGAAGCGGAACAATATGTTCACGAAGAGTTGCAAAGAATTTGTCGCATTTTTCCATGGTAAGACCGCGCTCGTACATATTGAGCTGGGTGTTATACGGTTCTTCGTCCGGTTTATAATATTTTGCGAAGCGGATATTATAATCAAAAACTTCTTTAAGATAGGGTTTGAAAGATTCAAAATCGCTTTCAAGTTTTGCTTTATGCCAGACATATTCAGCTTTGCTGAGAACTTTCTGATAGCCGATATATTCTTCCGCGGGAATTGTTTTCATAAATTCATTGTCGCGGAGAAGAAGTTCGACTTCTCTTGCCTGGTGGGGAGTGAGTTCATCTTTGTGCTCTTTAAGATACTCAAGGAGTTCGATGGTTTCGGCTTTGGTGGAAAGATCGTACATATATCCGGTAAGGATTCCAAGAGCCTCGCTTCTTCCCTCTTCGGTATCTTTCGGTGCGACGGTTGCGCTGTCGAGATAAATAGAAGAAGTAGCATATCTGAATGCGTAAAGCTTTCTTTGAAGTTCCGCAAGTTCAGCAAGTTTTGCAGTAAGTTCTTCGGTCATTTTGCATTCTCCTTTTCATTTGGAATAAATTGAGTATAGCACAACGTTTAGAATTTTACCAGCATAAAAAGCCCGATTTTATTCGGGCTTTTTTCTTCCGGATTCAATAAGTTCCTTTTCAAATTCCTCCGGATGTTTTAAATAATAGTTCTGATGTTCTTCCTCGGCCGTATAAAACGCTTTAAAAGGTTCAACGGAAACAAAAACCTTTTTTCCGGATTTTTCTTCAAGTTCCGAAATCATTTTTTCGGCGGTTTCTTTTTCATTTATATCATTATAATAGATGGCAAGGGTGTAGGAAAAGCCTTTGTCGATAAACTGCCCTTCGGAATCAAAAGGATCCACCCCGCCAAGGAAAATTTCAAAAAGCTCGGAAAAAGTAACCTTTTCCGAATCATAATCGATCTTAATGGTCTCCCTGTGTCCGGTTTTCTGGCTTTTAACGTCTTTATAAGTCGGATTTGCTTCGTTTCCGCCGCAATAGCCGCTTGTTACGTTAAAAACGCCTTCCGTTTCTTTAAAAGTCGGCGTAATACACCAAAAACACCCTCCGGCAAAATATACTGTTTTCATTTTATCACCGCCTTTGATTTTTATTATAACATTTACAAAACGGTTTGTATATGACAAAAAAGCTCATTCCGAAGAATGAGCTTTTTGTTGGTGGGAGCGGGTGGGTTCGAACCACCGTAGCAACTTGCAACAGATTTACAGTCTGCCCCCTTTGGCCGCTTGGGTACACTCCCATATAAAATATTAAATTGCGTCGTTTGGTGGAGCTGGTGGACGGACTCGAACCCCCGACCTGCTGATTACAAATCAGCTGCTCTACCAACTGAGCTACACCAGCATCTCAGCGACGAATGTTATCTTATCATATCCAAAAGAATTTGTCAACATAAATTTGAAAATTTTTTTAATTTTTTTCATCTTAAAAAAATCTTAAGCATTTCTTAAAGTTTTCCCTGCTTTTTTCTTAAAATTTTTACTGGTAAAATTTTTTAGAAAAGGAGGTTTTGAGTTTGAAACTTTTAAAACGGTCAACAGTAATTATTATTTTGGTTTTCGTTTTGATTTTTACCGCCGCAAAACTTTTTCCCGGAGAATTTTATCTTATGGAAACTTATCTTTCGGATTTTTCCGATAAATCAATACCCGCTCCGACGGATGAGATTTTAACGGAAGAAACAAACGCCAAAAAACTTTTGGAAACCGGCGCGGTTCTTTCCGATTCCCTTATGCTTGTGAATAAAGAACATCCTCTCCCGGAAAACTATTCGCCGGAAATTACTGAATATAAAGGCGTTGTTATGAACCCGTTTGCAGTAAAAGGTTATATTAGTCTTAAAGAAAAAATTTATAACGAATTCGGAACAAATTTATATATTATGAGTTCCTTTCGCACCCCAAAAGAACAGAGTGAAATTATAGATTCCGGAAACGAATATGCCGCGGATATATATTCCAGCGAACATCTTACAGGCCTTGCTCTTGATGTTTACGTAAAATATCATGCCGGAATGGGTTTTATTGATTCCGAAGAAGGACAGTTTGTAAATAACTTCTGTCAGAATTATGGTTTTATAATAAGATACCCTTATTACGGAGAAAAACCCACCGGAATACCATACGAACCCTGGCATATCCGCTATGTGGGTCTTCCCCATTCAAAAATAATCGCTGAAAACAAACTAACCCTTGAAGAATACGTTTTATCGTTGGTTCCCAGTAAAATATATGTTTATAATGAATATTTCATATTAAGGCAAAACCCGGAGGAGGATTTCTGTATTCCGAAAGGAAGTTACGATATCGAAATCTCTCCGGACAACACCGGTTTTTATATTATCAGCGGAAAATATAAATAACCTTTTTTGTTTTTTATTGCGTATCTTTTTCTTTTATGATAAAATCAAACCAGATTTTTCCTGGGGGGATTTTATGAAAAAATTTGTTTCTGTTCTGCTTATTCTTTCCATTTTTCTTTCCTTTTGCGCTTGTTCGCCAAAAGAAAAGCCTTTAAAAATTGTTACCGTTACCGATACTCATTTTACCGGAAACGAATATTTTTCTTATGAAGGAACTTTTTTTGAAGCAAATGATTCAAACGGAACCGGAAAACAGATACAATATAACGAAGACCTTCTTGATGCGTTTATTCAGGAAATGCTTGTTGAAAAGCCGGATTTCATTGTTGCAACAGGCGACCTTGTTTTTAACGGAGCAAAGGTTTCTCACCTTGCTTTGGCCGAAAAATTTAAAACCCTTTCCGAAGCAGGAATCAAAGTTCTTGTTCTTCCCGGAAACCATGATATCACCGGATATGCTTTCACCTTCCCAAATGGTGAACCCGAAATAGCCGAATTTATCACTCCGGAAGATTTTAAAGAGATATATGCCGATTTCGGCTATACCGGAGCTGTTTCCTATGACCCCAATTCCCTTTCCTACGTTTACGATACCGGAAAAGGAACCAGAATTTTTATGCTTGACACCAACGTAACTTATGGCGTTGCTCTCGGAAACCTCAGCAAAAAATCAACAGAATGGCTTGAAGAGCAGCTTATTGCCTGCAAAGAAGCAGAAAACCACCCCATTGTCGCCGGTCACCACAGCCTTCTTTCCCATAATCCGCGCTTTGATTTTACATATAAACTCGGAAACGGAACAGAAGTTGCTGAATTGATAACCAAATATGGCGCATCACTTTATCTTTGCGGACATCTGCACACCCAGCATTATGTCCAGACCGAAACTCTTACTGATATAGTCGGCGGCGCGTTCTGCGTTTATCCTCACCGCTACGGAGTAATTGAATTTTCCGGCGAAAGCTGGGAATATGAATCCAAAACAACAGATGTCGCGGGATATGCTGAAAGCATCGGAAGTACAGACGAAAATCTTCTGAATTATCCCGAATTCGGTTACGCATTTTTCTATGACAATGCTTATGATCAAGCAAAAGAAACAATTTATTCCGTTGTTAACGACCCGGAACTTGCAGAAAAATACAGCGTTTTCAGCGCCCAGCTCAACGTTGCTTATTTCGGAGGAGTTTTTTCGGATCTTGATCTTTCCTTTGCGGAAGATTTTATTGCCGCAACCGAAGGTACCGGTTGGAGTTCGTATATGCAGACCGTTCTCCTTGATACAAAAGATAACATTTATTGTCAGTGGCCCGCAAAAACGGAATAAAAATTTGCCCTTCTTAAAGGAAGGGCTTTTTTATTGTTGAATATACCAACGGTTTATTGAAAAGAAGTCCTTCCGGTGATATACTGAAAATTGGTTTTTCGCGTTATAAAAATCTTTTATTATGTGAGGTAAAAATGAAGAAGATTTTTAAAAACCTTTTAAACTATAAAAACAGAATTCCGGTTGCTCTGTTTTTTATGACCGCCGCCACAGTTTGCGAACTTTTGCTCCCCACCATAATGAGCGAAATTGTGGACAAAGGCATCTACCTTTCCGATATGGAATTTATTAAAAGAAACTGCCTTTATATGTTTCTTGTTTCCCTTGCAGGACTTGTTACCGTAATTATCGGAAGAAAAATAACCGCCGAAATTGTCGCCGGTTTTTGCTGCGACCTTCGAAGAATGGTTTTTTCAAAAGTAAACACCATGACCTTCGGAGAAATGAACGAACTTGGAACCGCCGCACTTATAACCCGTTCCACCCACGATACCGAAACTCTCGGATGGATTGCTTCTATTTTCTGCGGAAATATAATTACAATTCCGGTTCTTTTTATCGGCGGCGTTGCTCTTTCGTTAAGCAAGGACGTCCTTCTTTCGCTTATTCTTCTTTTCTTTGTTCCGATTGTTTTTGTGGTTGTTATTTTAATTGGAAGAAAAATCGAACCGCTCTGGCAGATTGCCGATGAATTTATCGACAGACAAAACGATATAATGCGCGAACGCCTTCGCGGAATCCGCGTTATCCGCGCTTTTGATAAGGAAGCGCATGAGCACGAAAGAATTTCCGAAGCCACAAGAAAAATGGCTATGAACATCATAAAATCCAACGTGAGCATGGGAATAATCGCGCCCCTTGCGATGTTCCTGCTCAATTTTTCCGTGGTGCTCATTGTTTATATCGGCGCTTTCAGAATGGAAACCGGCGCAAGCGCAGTTTCCGCCGGTGATATTTTTGCTGTTATTCAATATGTTACTCTTGTTATGACAAGCATTATGAACGCCGCTTTTGTAATCGTTATGATTCCTCACGCAAAAGTTGCCGCTAACCGAATCGGCGAAGTTGTTTCCGCCGAGGGATATGACGATAAAATCCCCGAAGAAGCTCTTGAATTTTCCGGAAGCGTTGTTTTCGATAATGTTTCTTTTAAATATGACGGCGCAACCGAACCCGCTGTCAGCAACGTTTCCTTTGAAATCAAACCGGGACAAAAAGTTTCGGTAATCGGCGGAACGGGAAGCGGAAAATCCACCCTTGTTTCCCTTATGCTTTGTTTCCGGATGCCAACCGAAGGAAAAATCATCTACGATAACCGTTCCACGGATACCTTAAGCCATAAAACCGTCCGCAAAAATATAAGCTGTGTTCTCCAGAATTCCGCAATCTATTCCGGAACGATAAAGGACAACATCCTTATGGGAAAACCCGACGCAACTGATGAGGAAATCCGCGAAGCCGCGGAGATTTCTGAACTTTCGGATTTTATCGAAGGTCTTGACGATGGTTTTGACCACGAACTTAACCAATCCGGCAAAAACCTTTCCGGCGGCCAGCGCCAAAGACTTTCCATAGCAAGGGCCGTTGTTAAAAACGCGCCGATTTATATTTTTGACGACAGCTTTTCCGCCCTGGATTTCCTTACCGAATCCAGACTTCGCACAAAGCTTTCCAAAAAAGCCGCCGGCAAAACCCAGATTGTTATTACCCAGAGGGTAACATCCGCCATGAACAGCGACCTTATTCTTGTTATGGATAACGGTTTTCTTGTAGATTCCGGAAAACATACGGAACTTCTGGAACGCTGTAAAATATATCGGGAAATTTACGCTTCCCAGACGGGAGGTGCAAAATAATGATTGCAGAAACAAAACAAAACCGCGTCAAATCGCTTATAAGAATTTATAAGGAAGCAAAACCCATTTGGGGATGGCTTATCCTTTCCTGTTTTCTTTGCCTTCTTTCGATTATTTTCACCGTAGTTTCCCCAAAACTTCTCGGAGAGCTTGTTCAGAAGCTTTACGATTTCTGGTCCGGAGAACTTGTTACCGAAGATTTTTCCGGCATGATTCTTTCCGGAATAATTCCGCTTATAATAGTTTATGTTTTGCTAAGCTTGGTAAGGCTTGCCAACATGTACCTTTTGAACAACGTTGTAAGCCGCTATTTTACCTGCAATATCCGCATCAAAATCTCCGAAAAAATCAAAAAACTGCCTGTAAAGTTTGTTGACTGTACGCCTGTTGGTGAGATACTTCGAAGAATGACGGACGATGTTTCCCACATGGGAACCTCAATCCACACGATGATTGAAACTCTTTCCACCGGTTTTTTACAAATTATCGTAATCACCGTTATGATGTTCTTTGAGGATTGGCGGCTTTCCCTTGCCGTCCTTGTTATAACCCCGATTTCCGTCTATCTTTCTTCCAAAATTTCCGCCATAAGCGAAAAACACTTCCATGAACTTTTTACCGAAGCGGGAAAACTCAATTCCATTGTTGAGGAAAGCTATACAAACTACGCAACAACGAAGGCTTATAACTGGGAAAGCGAAACTCTCCGCAGGCATGAAGAAATCAACCTTCGTCAGCGCAACGCCGAGGTGAAGGCAACTTTTATTTCTTCGGCGGTTCGCCCATGCATCGCGTTCACCAATTCCCTTGCATATATTGCGGTAAACCTTCTTGGCGGCTGGCTTATCCTTAACGAAGGAGTTTCCGTCGGAACCATTGTTACAATCGTTCTTTTTGCAAAACAGATTGCCGCTCCCCTTGAACAGATTGCGGAAGGCCTTGGCGATGTTCAGCGCGCAATAACTTCTTCCCAAAGAGTTTTCGCTCTTCTTGACCTTGAAGAGGAAGAACCTGATGAAGGAAAAATCGATAAAACCGAAATTTCCGGAAACGTAAAATTTGAAAACGTAAATTTTTCCTACGACGAAAAAAAACCGCTTATCAAAAATCTTAATCTTGATATAAAACACGGCCAGAACGTTGCGATAGTAGGTCCCACAGGCGCAGGAAAAACAACCATAGTTAACCTTCTTATGCGCTTTTATGACCCGCAAAGCGGTAAAATTTCCATTGATGGATACGATATTTCCGAAATTTCAAGGGAAGATATCCGCGGACTTTTCGGAATGGTTCTCCAGGATACATGGCTTTTCGGCGGAACTGTTGCGGAAAACGTTGCCTACGGAAAACCGGAAGCAACCCGTGAGGAAATTATCTCCGCTTGCGACGAAGCTTACTGCGACCATTTTATCCGCACCCTTCCCCAGGGTTACGATACCGTTATCGGCGACGATACCACCAACATTTCCGGCGGACAGAAACAGCTCCTTACCATCGCAAGGGCGCTTTTGGCCAACCACCGCTTGCTGATTCTTGATGAAGCAACCTCCAACGTTGATACAAGAACCGAAATCCTTATACAAAAGGCTATGGATAAGCTTATGGAAGGAAAAACCTGCTTTATAATTGCCCATCGTCTTTCCACCATTGTTGATTCGGATTTGATTCTTGTTATCAATAACGGCGAAATCGTCGAAACCGGAAAGCACGAGGAACTTCTTGCAAAGAAAGGTTTTTATTACGAAATCTATAACAGCCAGTATGCAGTCTGATTAACAGAAAGGCGTTGATTTTATGCAAAACAAGGTTCTTATGATTCTTTGTGACGGAACGAGACCGGATGCGGTTTTAAAATGCGGCCATCCTTTTGCGGAAAAACTTATGAGCACGGCGCATTATAACCCGGATGCTCAAACTGTTTTTCCTTCCTGGACCCTTCCCTGTCATTTTTCGCTTTTCACAAGCAGAACGCCGGATGAGCACGGTATTTTTGGTAACACCTACGTACCCGGCGAGAGAAAAGGACTTTTTGAGCAGCTGCGTGATAGCGGAAAATCCACCTCGTTTTTCTACAGCTGGGGCGAACTTAAGGATCTTTATAAACCATATTCCCTTTGTTACGGAAAATTTGTTTCGGAGGAATATTTTCCGCACGGAAAAGTTACCGAACTTCTTGAGGATGACTGTGAAAAATTCATTAATGAATATAAACCTGATTTTGCTTTTCTTTATCTTGAAACCACCGACAGCATCGGCCACGAAGAAGGCTGGGGAACCGAAGCATATTATAAAGCCGCGCACCATTCCTTCGGACTTATTGAAAAAATCATGTCCAACATTCCGGAAGATTACAGCGTAATTGTTCTTGCGGATCACGGCGGCCATGACCACACCCACGGCACCGCAGACCCCATTGATATGACCATTCCCCTTTTCATCAAAACCGATTTCGAAATTGACGAGGAAAAATTCAAAAATGCAAATATAATTGACGTTGCGCCAACGATTTGCGATATGATCGGTATTTCTCCTTCAAAGGAATGGCGTGGAAAAAGCCTTATAAAGTAAGAAAAACACCCGCAAGGGTGTTTTTTCTTTGTTCGGATTTATTTTACCGGCAGTTTTTATTAAAATCGCTTTTCAATTTCTGTCCGCTAAACTCTTTTCAAAATTTATAATATGTGTTATTATAGAATATTATAGAAAGAGGGCGATCTTTATGTATTATCAAAAAAGATTTGACGGTCACGTTCACAGCGACTGTTCCCCAAGGGGTGTTCATTCCATGATGAGCCTTTGCGAACAGGCGGTAAACCGCGGACTTATGGGTTTTGCCGTAACGGATTGCTGCGATTGCGACCGCTTTGACGAAATGCAGTTTTCCGAAAGAGTTCGGGAATCCGTTTACTGCGTATATAAAGCCCGCTCCGTTTTTGAAGATTCGCTTATAATTTCCAACGGAATCGAGGTCGGACAACCCCTTGATAATATCGGAAAAGCGGATAAGATCATCGCAAGCACTCCTTTTGACCTTGTTCTTGCTTCGGTAAAAAAATATCCCGACGGAAGGAAAATCAGCGATATTGATTATTCCAAACTTTCCGAAAACGAAATTATAAAGCTTCTGGAATCCTATTACAAATACCTTTTGGAAACATCAAAATGGGAAAATTTTGACGTTTTAAGCCAGCTTACCCTTCCAATGCGCTATGTAAACAGCGAATCCGCCCCTTATTTTTCTATTCGCCATTGTGACGACATTATCGAGGTTATTCTTAAAAAACTTGCCGAAGACGGAAAGGCACTCGAAGTAAACACTTCCGCACTCCGCGGAAAACTTAACATGATCCTTCCCCCGGTAAGATATCTTCGAATGTTCCGCGAACTTGGCGGAGAATTTGTAACGGTTGGTTCCGGTTCCCACAGCTGTGGTTCTCTCGGCGCAGACCTTGGCGAAGGAATTGCCCTTGTTAACGAAGCGGGCTTTTCTTCCTACTGTTATTACGAAAAACGCAAACCCGTTCTTATAAAAATCAATTAAAGGAGATAATATTATGGACCAGCTTCTTAAACTTCTTGAACAGAACGCAAAACTCAGCACCGATCAGCTCTCCGCACTTCTTGGAAAAACCGAAGAAGAAATTGCCGCCGCAATTAAAGAATATGAAAAAGAAAACGTAATCGTCGGTTATAACGCACTTGTTAACTGGGAAAAAATCGATCCCAACGATTGCACCGCCGTTATTGAGCTCAAAGTTCAGCCCAAGCGTGACCACGGTTATGATGAAATTGCCGCGGAAATCATGCGTTTTGACGAAGTTCAGACCGTTTGGCTTATGAGCAGTTCCAGCTATGACCTTTCTGTAATTATCCGCGGACACAGCTTTAAGGATATTTCCCTTTTTGTTGCAAAACGCCTTGCCACCCTTGATTCCGTAACTTCCACCGCGACAAACTTTGTTCTTAAACGTTATAAGGAACATTTCTTTAATTTTTCCGAAGAGGTAAAAGACGAAAGGAGGCACCTGAATATTGATTAATTATGAAAGTGTGCTTTCCGAAAAGGTAATGGACTTAAAACCTTCCGGAATCCGTAAATTTTTCGACCTTGCGGCGGAGGTAAAGGACGTTATTGCCCTTACCATCGGCGAACCGGATTTCAGAACTCCCTGGCATATCCGCGAGGCAGGTATAAAATCCCTTGAAAAAGGCCGCACCTGGTACACCGCAAACGCCGGCCTTATCGAACTCCGCCAGGAAGCTTCGAAATACCTTAAAAGAAGATTTAACCTTGAATATGACGCAAGCGATATTTTTATAACTGTCGGCGGTTCAGAAGCAATAGATTTGACAATCCGCGCTCTTATTGATAACGGCGACGAAATGCTCCTTCCCATTCCTTCTTTTGTTTGTTACGATCCTATCTGCCGCCTTGCCGGAGGAAAAGTTGTAACCATTGAAACAAAGCGCGAAAACGATTTCCGCCTTACTGCTGAAGAACTTCGCGCCGCGATTACACCGAAAACAAAACTTCTTGTTCTTCCTTTCCCCAATAACCCGACCGGCGCGGTTATGAGAAGAGAACACCTTGAGGAAATTGCCGAAGTTCTCCGGGGAACCGACATCATGGTCCTTTCCGATGAAATTTATGCGGAACTTACCTACGGTGACGAACGCCACGTTTCCATTGCGGAAATTGACGGAATGAAAGAACGCACAATTATTGTAAACGGTTTTTCAAAAGCCTATGCCATGACCGGCTGGCGCCTTGGATATGTTGCTGGTCCTTCCCCGATAATTCAGCAGATGCTCAAAATCCACCAGTACGCGATAATGAGTTCTCCCACAACAAGCCAGTATGCCGCCATTGTTGCAATGCGCGACTGTGACAACGAAGTTGAGGAAATGAAACGCCAGTATGATATGAGAAGGCGTTTTCTTGTCAAAGCCTTCAACGATATGGGGCTTGATTGTTTTACCCCCGAAGGCGCGTTTTATGTTTTCCCGTGCATAAAATCCACCGGCCTTACTTCGGAAGAATTTTGCGAAAAACTTCTTCACAGCAAAAAGGTTGCGGTTGTTCCGGGAGGTGCCTTCGGTTCTTCCGGCGAAGGATTTGTAAGAGTTTCCTATTCTTATTCCCTTGACCACATTATGGAAGCAACAAAAAGAATCAAAGAATTTCTTGAGGAACTTTAAAAATGGAAAGCATCAGCGTAAAAGCTCCGGCCAAAATAAATCTTTTTCTTGATATAGTCGGAAAACTTCCAAACGGATATCACGAAATTGAATCTGTAATGCAAACCGTTGACCTTTTTGATTACGTAAAAGTTGAAAAAGACGACGAAATTACGGTTGATTGCAATAACAACGCACCGGAAGGAGAAAACAACATTGCGTTCAAAGCCGCAAAACTGTTTTTTGAACGTACCGAAATTAAATCCGGCGCAAAAATTAGTATCGATAAACGCATTCCGATGCAGGCCGGAATGGCCGGCGGAAGCGCCGACGCTGCTGCTGTTCTTTTCGGTCTGAACAAGTTTTTTGATGAACCTCTTTCCGAGGAAGAACTTTGTGAAGTCGGCGCAAAATGCGGTGCGGACGTTCCCTTTTCCATAAAAGGCGGAACCATGCTTGCGGAAGGAATTGGCGAAAAACTTTCTTCCCTTCCCGAAATGGCGGATTGCTGGCTTGTTATTGTTAAGCCGGATATCAGCATGAGCACGCCGGAAAGTTATAAATATTATGATGAGCACCGGCTTTACGCTCTTGAGCACCCGGAATTATCCGGTTTTCTTTCGGTTTTGGAAGAAAAAGACCCGGCTTCCCTTTCCGGAAAACTTTATAACGTTCTTGAGCACACCGTCAAAGATCCCATTATAGGTGAAATCAAAAGCGAAATGCTCAGTCTTGGCGCTCTTGGTTCCATGATGACCGGAAGCGGCACCGCAGTTTTCGGAATTTTTGATTCTGTACATAAAGCCGTTTTTGCAAAAAACGCTCTTTCCGAAAAATTCAGCCGCGTTTATCTTTCAAGGCCGACAAAATCCGGCGTTCAGATTGACAAAAGCGCCGCCGTTTACGAACGTTTCAAGAAGCTTGGAATAAAATACGAACGCGTTGACCACCCGGCCGTCTATACCATGGAAGAAATGGATTCCCTCGGAATATTCAACAAAGGCGTTGTCGGTAAAAACCTTTTCCTTCGTGATAACAAAGGAAAAAGACATTTTCTTGTTTTTGTTTTCGGAGATAAGCACACCGATCTTGAAGCAATCCAAAACGAACTCGGGATAAAACATGTCAGCTTCGGTTCCGCGGAAAGGCTGGATAAATATCTTGGCCTTACAAAAGGTTCCGTTTCGCCTCTCGGCGTTATAAACGATACGGATGCTTCCGTTGAATTTATCATCGACAGCGAATTTATGGATTTCCCCTGCGTCGGCGTTCACCCGAACCAGAACACTTCCACTGTCTGGATTTCCTTTGAAGATTTGATTAAGGTAATCAAAGAAAACGGAAACAAAATCGATTTTATTAAAATTTGATGTATAAAAATAAAAATTTCCGCCAATGCTTTTTTTATCAAAAGCAAAGGCGGATTTTTTATGAGTTTTTACAGATATAACGCTTATCCCAAGGGCAGAAAAATGAAAGGTGTTGAATCGCTTCTTCTTATAGGGCTTGTTTTTACGATGCTTTCGTCATCGGTAAACAAAACCGTTGAAACCGGAAACGAAATCCGTTCCGAAACACTCCGGCTTCATATAATTGCAAATTCCGACAGTGAAGCCGACCAGGAACTTAAGCTTAAAGTCAGGGACGCCGTTCTTGAAGCTACAGGCGAACTTTTTGCCGAAGTTTCCGGAAAAACCGAAGCACTTTCCGCGGCGGAATTTTCCGCAAACGACATCAAAGCTATTGCGGAAAACGTTGTGGCTTCGGAAGGTTTTGATTATCCCGTCCAGGTGGAAATTACAGAAATGTGGTTTGAAACAAGGAGCTATGAAGGTTTTTCCCTTCCTGCGGGTGATTACGATGCAGTAAGGATAATAATCGGAAACGGAGAAGGAAAAAACTGGTGGTGCGTAATGTATCCGGCTCTTTGTATTCCCGGCGCGGAAAACGAAATAGAAGAATATGACGAAAATATCGGCTTTATTTCCGGAAACGGGTTTGAACTAAGGTTTAAAATAATCGAATGGGTTGAAGGAATAAAACAGTTTTTATCAAAATAGTGCAATTTTTATAAACCGTTAATACAAAATTTAATTTTGTATTAACGGTTTTGTCAGTTTGTGAACAAACATTAACAAGAACTTTTGACAAAATTGTGATAATTTTTTAATAATTTTGGTCTAATTTTTGAATATTCTATTGACTTAATAATATAAAAATATGTATAATAAGGTGTTGATATACAACAGTGGGCAAAATGCCCAAAATAAGAAACACGAACAGGAGTGAACAAAGCTTATGGAAAATCTTCTCTATGCTGTTCCCGTTATCGGTGTCATTTCTCTTGTTGTCGCTCTCGTGCTTAAAAGCTGGATCGGCAAACAGGACGAAGGCAACGACAGAATGAAGGAAATCTCCGGTTATATCCGTGAAGGCGCAATGGCCTTCCTCGGCCGCGAGTACAAAATGGTTGCTGCTTTCGCAGTAGCTCTCCTTCTTATCGTAGCAATCTTCATCAGCCCCATCGCTGCAATCGCATGCCTTTTCGGCGCTGCATTCTCCGTTCTTGCAGGCTATATCGGCATGAAAACCGCAACCGATGCAAACGTCCGCACCACCAACGCTGCAAGCAAAAGCGGTATGCCCGCTGCACTTAAAATCGCATTCCGCGGCGGCGCTGTTATGGGTCTTTGCGTTGTTGGCCTCGGCCTTCTTGGTGTAAGCGTTGTTTTCATCATCTGCAACCTTGATACCGGCATTTTTGCCAACATCACCATTGCAGACTGTGCAACCATCATCACCGGTTTCTCCCTTGGTGCTTCCTTCGTTGCACTTTTCGGACGTGTTGGCGGCGGTATTTATACCAAAGCAGCAGACGTCGGTGCAGACCTTGTTGGTAAAGTTGAAGCAGGTATTCCCGAAGATGACCCCAGAAACCCCGCAGTTATTGCTGATAACGTTGGCGATAACGTAGGCGACGTTGCCGGTATGGGTTCCGACCTTTTCGAATCCTATGTTGGTTCCATCGTTTCCGCAATCACCCTTGCAATTGCAATTCCTACCATCAACAGCGGACTTCTTGGCGAAGTTGCTCTCGATCCCGTAACCGGATCCCTCTTCCCCCTCTTCCTTGCTGCAATTGGTATCATTGCTTCCGTAATCGCTGTATTCTTCGTAAACGGTAAAACCAATAACCCCGCAAGCCAGCTTAACCTTGGTACTTACATCAGTTCCGCTATCGTAATCGCAGCTTCCTTCTTCCTCAGCCAGGCTTGCTTCGGCAACATCGGTGCTTTCATCGCTGTTGTTATCGGTCTTGTTGTTGGTGTTGCAATCGGTAAAATCACCGAATTCTACACCTCCGGCGACTTCAAACCCGTTAAAGAAATTGCACAGCAGTGCGAAACCGGTTCCGCAACCTGCATTATCAGCGGTTTTGCAACCGGTCTTACCTCCACTGTTTTCCCGCTTCTCCTCATCGCAATCGCAATTCTCGGCGCTTACTATGCATTCGGCCTTTACGGAATTGCAATCGCAGCAGTAGGTATGCTTTCCACCACCGGTATTGTTATCGCAGTTGACGCTTACGGTCCTATCTCCGATAACGCCGGCGGTATCGCAGAAATGAGCGAACTTCCCGAAGAAGTACGCGAAATCACCGATACCCTCGACTCCGTTGGTAACACCACCGCAGCAGTTGGTAAAGGCTTTGCAGTTGGTTCTGCAGCTCTCACCGCTCTTGCACTCTTCGTATCTTATTCCCAGATCGCAAACCTCGACAAAATCGACCTTCTTACTCCTACCGTAGTAGCAGGCCTCCTTATCGGCGGTATGCTTCCGATGCTCTTCTCCGCTCTTACCATGAACTCTGTTGGTAAAGCAGCAAACCAGATGATCGAAGAAGTCCGTAAACAGTTCCGTGAATTCCCCGGCATTATGGAAGGAACTCAGAAACCCGACTACGCAAGATGCGTTGACATCTCCACCGGTGCAGCTCTTAAAGAAATGCTCCTTCCCGGCGCTCTCGCAGTAGTTTGCCCCATTGCTGTTGGTCTTATCCTCGGCACTGAAGCTCTTGGCGGTCTTCTCGCCGGTTCCCTTGTTGTTGGCGTTCTCATGGCAATCACCATGTCCAACGCAGGCGGCGCTTGGGATAACGCAAAGAAATACATCGAAAACGGTCATAACGGCGGCAAAGGTTCCGAACCCCATAAAGCTGCTGTTGTCGGCGATACCGTCGGTGACCCCTTCAAAGATACTTCCGGTCCTTCCCTTAACATCCTTATCAAACTCATGACCGTAGTAGCTGTTGTATTCCTTCCCCTTTTCCTTTGATAGGTAAATAATTAAAGCCCCGCTTTGCGGGGCTTTTTTTATACCAAAAAAATGCCTTTATTTTTGGTTGTTTTGTCAACAATAATTTCTTCAAAAAAAGAGAAAATTTAATAAATATATGTTATACTGATTTTACAGAAATAAGCCTCGAAAGGATCTGCGCCATGTCCCAGGAATTTGCCAACGAACGTGAACTTGAAAAAGAATTTGAAGAGATTTTTGAAAGCGAAGAAGCTCATTATCTTATTGCAAAACGCGCCCATGAATATGCAAAACTTATGGCTTATTACCGATGCGCCATAATGGAGGTTGAAACAAAATTCAAGGTTCTTAACGAAGAATTTTCCCTTCGCTTTGACCGAAACCCCATCGAAAACGTAAAAAGCCGTCTTAAAAGGCCCATCAGCATACGCAACAAACTTAAAAAATACGGCTATCCACTTACAATGCAGAACATTGAAGAACAGCTTCACGACGTTGCGGGAATCCGGGTTGTTTGTTCTTTTCCAAGCGACGTTTATACCATTGCAGAAGCCTTTTTAAGCCAGGATGATGTTACCCTTATCCGTATGAAGGATTACATAAAAAATCCAAAGCCAAGCGGTTACAGAAGCTTACACCTTATTATAGAGATTCCCATTTTCCTTGTGAGGGAAAAACGCATGATGAAGGTTGAAATCCAGCTTCGCACAATTGCGATGGATTGCTGGGCAAGCCTTGAGCACCAGATTCATTACAAAAAGGATTTTAATTTTACTGATGAAATGGCCGCGGAACTTGCGCTTTGCGCCGATTTAAGTGCAGAGCTTGATGAAAAAATGGAGGCTCTCAGGAAAATTGTCCGCAAGAATCCAGAAAAAGACGGAAGAATACAGATTATTTAAAAAAATCCCTGCCGGAAGGCAGGGATTTTTATCTTATTGCAAGGTAACTTCATAAGTGCATAATTCTTTATTAAATTCCGTTCCGTCACAGATTTGATACTCTGTTTTCTGTGTTCCGTCTTTCAGAAAATATACTATCATATAGGCGGTATCTTTTTTAAGAAGCATAGGCCAGTCGCCCTGCGGAAGCATATTTCCGTTTAAGGCATATTCTGAAAGAATATCATAAGCATCTTCCAAAAGCCAGAATTCACGTTTTTCGTATTCCGGAAAATAAGTACTGATATCTTCACTTCCGTAATAAAAGGCTTTTATTTCTTTTTCTTTAATAATTACAAAAGATTCGCTTATAGGTTCCGCATTTTTCAAAATCGTTTCATAAAGATTTTCGCTTATCACGTTATCTCCGTATTTTGCAAAAAGCTGTTTAGCCATGCAGTCAACTTCGCCGGTAATATTAAGAGAATCCAATGCCGTGTGCGCGGAACCATATATTCCCATAACGCTTTCTCCGTTCAAAGCCTCAAATTCTCTGATAAAATTTTCCGTCATGGCGTTTTCTCTGAAAGCATGGTTGGGTTCGTCGCTTCCGTAATAACTGCGTCCCTGCTTCATGGCTTCCCGGGTAAGCATGTATTCTTCCGTATCTTCAAGACCCTTTTCTTTAAGTTCATAAAGATATTTTGCTCCGATGGAATTATATTGATGACCAACATCGGTTCCATGAAAAACTGTTTCCGGGCAGGTTTCTTTTATTGTTTTTAAAAAGTTTCTGTTTGCTTCGCCGCCTGCGCTTGTTCCGTTCCACGCCCTAAAAATATCTTCAAGAATTTCATCGCCTTCTGCCTGCATCCACTGGTTAAGAAGCTGTGCCGTATAATAACTGTATTCAACAAAAAGATGCCGCATACCCTGCTCGTTATAATATTTCTGCCAAAGTTCCAGTTCCAATGCCATAATTTTTTCGTTATTATGTTTTTCTCCATACAGATAAATGGTACCTGTTTTTTGTTTATCTGAACTTTCTTCCGGCATATTGTTTAAAAAACAACCGGAAAAAACAATACACAATAGCAGTATTGCGATAATTATTCTTTTCATTTTACGCTTATTCTTGCTTAAAAAAACAAGCTTTTTCCCTTTCTTTATTATTTTACCGTAAAATTACAAGCACTCGTTTTTTTGTGTAAAAAAACGAGTGCACTGCTGTATTACTTTCTATAATTAAATCAGTCGCAAATGCTGGAAGAGCTGGAAGTTCCGATTCTGGAAGCTCCGGCTTCGACCATTGCACATGCAGCCTCGAAAGTTTTAACGCCGCCGGAAGCTTTTACGCCCATTTCCGGACCAACGGTTTCGCGCATAAGGCGAATATCTTCAACAGTTGCGCCGCCTGTGGAAAAACCGGTGGAAGTTTTAACAAATTCCGCGCCGGCACGTTTTGCCGCAAGGCAGGCTTCAACTTTTTCTTCATCGGTAAGAAGGCAGGTTTCGATTATAACTTTAAGAATTGCTCTTCCGTCGCAGGCGCTGTGGACAGTTGCAATGTCGTCCTCAACGCGGCGCCAGTCGCCAACTTTTGCGGAAGCAATATCGATTACCATATCAATTTCCTCTGCGCCGTCCTCAATAGCGCAGGCGGCTTCAAATGCTTTTGCAGCGGAAGCCATTGCACCAAGAGGAAAACCTACAACAGAGCAGGTTTTGATTCCGGTGCCTTTAAGTTCTTTATGTACGAAGTAAACGTTAAGGGAGTTTACGCAAACAGCGGCAACTCCGTATTTTTTTGCTTCGTCACAAACGGCGCGGAGCTGTTCATGGGTTGCGTCCGCTTTAAGAAGAGTGTGGTCAAGATATTTTGCGATAGCCTGTTTATCCATTGTTTTTTCCTCCTGTTTATTAAATCAGCCGCAACCGCCGCAGGAACTGCAATCGCCGGAGCATCCGCCCTGTTCGGGTCTTGCAATAGTATCGGGATCGTCGCCTGTTGCAGACATCTGGATTATATGAAGAACATATTCGAACATTTCGTTGAATTCGTCCTGAGCGTCGTTATATGCGACCATTTTTTCGTGGTTGGTTGCAACGTCGTAAAGTTCGTGAACAACTTTGTCAAGTTCTTCGATTTTTTTATCGTCACGTTCGGATTTGGTGATCTCCTGGGTGAGTTCATATCTTTTCATATTGAATTCGGCAATTTTTTCCTGGAGTTCATCGTCCTCTTCAACAGCTCTCTGAGCGTTGGAAAGTGCAATATAGCTTTCCTCCTGCTGGATTTTTTTACCGAGTTCGCGTGCCATTTCGATAACAGTCATTTATTTATTCCTCCGTTTTAATAATTTCTCCGTCAAGTGCCCAGCCAAGGGACTCTTTTAAATAAACTTTTGCAAAACCTTTTTTTACGTCGCTTCTTGGAGCTCGAACAACAAGGTTTTCGTAACTTCTTCCGCTGATATAGCCTTCTCCAACGTCCACTTCATCATCAAAAAGAACCGTTGTTGTTTTTCCTACAAAAGAAGCGTTGATCTCGTGGCTGATTTCAGTCTGGAGATCAAGAAGCCTTTGGAAACGGTTTGAAGAAACCTCGTGCGGAATCTGGTCTTCCATAACCGCGGCTTTTGTTCCCTCGCGTTTTGAATAGATAAAACTATAGGTCATGCTCCATTTCGCTTTTCTGGAAAGTTCCATGGTGGCCTCGAAATCCTCTTCCGTTTCACCCGGAAAACCTACGATTATATCGCTTGTTATTGTAACATCCGGAATAATTTCCCTTGCCATATCAACAAGCTCCATATAATGCTCGGCGGTATATCTTCTGTTCATCCGGCGAAGAACATCGTTTGAACCGCTTTGCACCGGAAGATGAATGTAATTGCAAACTTTTTCGCAGTCGCGGATTGCTTCTAAAAGTTCGCGGGTGCAATCCTTTGGATGGGAAGTCATGAATTTTATTCTGAAATCCCCGGGAATTGCATTAACTTCGCGAAGAAGCTCTGCAAAGGTAATTCCCTTTACAAGTCCTTTTCCGTAAGAGTTTACGTTTTGGCCAAGCAAAGTTATCTCCTTATAGCCCGCCGCAACGATTTCTCTTGCTTCCGCAAGAATATTTTCCGGTTCCCTGCTCTTTTCTCTTCCGCGAACAAGCGGCACTACACAGTATGTGCAAAAGTTATCGCATCCATGCATTATCGGAAGATTTGCTTTCATATCATCGTCCCGGTGTATCGGAAGATATTCCGCCATACAGCCTTCGCCTTCGCCTATATCAAACTGGCGTTTTTTTGCGGTGATATGCTTATACGCAAGCTCCGGAAGCCTTGGTGCCGCATGGGTTCCGAAAACAATATCCACAAAAGGATAGCTCTGGCGGAACTTTTTGGCAATATGTTCCTGCTGGACCATACAGCCGCAAACGGCAATTATCATACCTGGGTTTTCCTCATGGGCCTTTTTAAGGATTCCCACGTTTCCGAAAACACGTTTTTCGGCGTTTTCTCTTATCGCGCAGGTGTTGAAAATAACGAATTCCGCGCCATCTGCGGAATTTGTTATTTTGTAACCCATCTGTTCAAGGAGGCCCTCCAGCTTTTCGCCGTCGGAAAAGTTCTGCTGACATCCATAAGTATGGACATAAGCAAGGTGCTCGCCTTCTTTTTTTGAAAGAATTTCGCGCACTTTTTCAATATAATTTATTTCGGGCATTGAAACTTCCTTTCTGCCTTAAAAAATCAAATATATTCCTTAACTTTATTATATTATCACGAAGACGGAAATTTATCAATAGTATAGAACGCGAATATGTTTAGCAAAAGGTTTTTGCGGCAATAATATCTTCGCAACAAAATTACGGAGTGATAAAAATGACCGTTAAACGAGGAGATATTTATTATGCCGACCTGAGCCCTGTGGTCGGTTCGGAACAAGGCGGAATCCGTCCGGTACTTATTGTTCAGAATGATGTCGGAAACAAATTCAGCCCAACCGTTATCGCCGCGGCGATAACAAGCCAGAAAGATAAAACAAAACTTCCGACCCATATTTCCGTTTCTTCGGAAAATTGCGGGCTTGCAAAAGATTCCATCGTTCTTCTTGAACAGATACGCACCATCGACAAACAGCGCCTTAAAGAACACATGGGACACCTTGACGAAGGCTCCATGAACAAAATTGACGAAGCGCTTTCAATAAGCTTCGGATTATAAAAAACGCACTAAAAAGCGGAAGGCTTTGCCTTCCGCTTTTTTTATTCATAAAGTTTAAAAAGCTTTTCGCTTCTTTCTTTGATTTCGTTTCTTATGCTTTCCGGCGCCAGAACTTTCATATCATCGGCGGAAAACTGCATTATCCAGCGGATAAGCCCTTCCCCTTCCGCCGCGTTAACTTCTGTTATAAAGCGGCTTTCGCCGATTGGTTTTGTTATGATTTCCTCGCCGAATTCCCTGTGAACGTCCTTCGCAATTTTTTCGCTGCATTCGAGGGAAAGTTTTACGGCTTCGCCGCCGTACATATTAACACTTTTTCGGATATAATCTCCGATTGAAAAATTTCCGCGGAGTTCTTCAATTTCATTCCTCGGACGAATTGGCGTTTTCGTAATCTCGACATTCGTCATCATCTCCACATGGAAATGGATAAGGTGGTCATGGCTTTTGCTGTTGCCGATCAAAAAATAGCTGTCGTCATCCCAGCAAAGATAATATGGCGAAATTTCATAGATATGACCGTCGCGTTTAAGCTGCATTTTTCCGTCGGCGGCAAATTCAAAATACTGGAAAGTAATTCGTTTTCCGGTTTTGATAGCTGTTATTACCCTATCAATATTAAAGCGCACCTTTTTGTTTTTCGATTTGATTTTTTCATCAACAAAGGTGTGTTCGCGGATAATTTCTTCTCCGGTTGGACTTGCGAGTTCGCAGAGTTTTTCTACTATTGAATTGGAGTCCTCATATGTGATGAATTTTGCGCCGGAAACAGCATCCGCGATTATTTTGAGTTCATAATCCTCGAAAAGCTGGTCAGTCATATAATATCCGCGCTTATATTCATCGCAAAGGATTATGGAATAACCGGCCTGGCGAAGAGCTTCGATATCTCTCGCAACGGATTTTCTTTCCGCGGCAATGCCTTTTTCCGTAAGATATGCAATAAGGTCGTTTGTGTTAACAGGGTGCTGTTCATCCGTTTTACGAAGTCTTTCGAGAATATAAAGAAGTTTTTCCTTTGTTCTTCCTTCCAATTTAAAGCACTCCTTTCCGCTTTTTTACAAACCAATTATATCACATATCCTGTGACAAAACCGCACCAACAGAATCTTTTTTCCTAAAGTTTTGCACTTTTTCGATTATCCAGCCGGAAAGCAGAACCGTTATAAGCGAATACGCTATCTGGCGGAAAGGAATGTAGGTAAGCGAAAGCAAAAGAACGGTCATATCCGTTGAAAGATATGCAGTTGAAATTTTGCATTTAAGTTTTTTTGATATTGCAAGAGCAAGAGCATCGTCACCTGCGCAGGCACCCCCTTGGCGAACAACAATTCCTGCGCCGATTCCAACAAAAATCGCGCCGATTACCGCCGCAGCCAAAGGAACCGAGTTCAAATCCGGCAAAAGCGGCGGAAACTGTTCAAGAACAGCATAAAATGCGGAATAGCTAAGGGTTCCGACCAGAGATTTAAGAATGAATTCTTTTCCCAGGAAAACAACGCCCAGAAGATAGCAGGTTCCGTCAAGAAAAGGCGCGGTTACCGCAGGCGAAAGTCCGAACCAATGGTCAAGAAGAAGCTCTATTCCCCAGATTCCGCCTTCGGTTATAATCGTCCGCGAATGTATGTTATACATTCCGAAGGCAAGAATAAAGGCACCTAAAAGAATATGAACAAGATAGAAATATTTTTTTATCAGTTTTTTCATAATCTTCCGCCTTTCAGTTGAATCCGCGGAAGCCTTTACCGATAATTTCGGAGCTGTTGGTTATCATCATAAAAGCTGTGGGTTCAACATCTTTTATAAAACGGCGAAGACGTACCGCCTGGCTTCTTTTAAGAACAACAAGAACAATGTTTTTTTCGGTGTGGGAATATGCTCCCTCCGCTTTATAAATGGTTGCGCTTCTGTGGAGTTCGTGGTGTATAAAATCGCAGATGGGCTTCGGATTTGTTGTGATAATGGTGAAATATTTGCAAAGGTTAAGGTTTTCGATGGCACCGTCCATGATAAGCGTTTTTGCAAAAAGACCGGTAAGAGAATAAAGACCGGTTGCAAAATCGAAAACAACAAACGCGCTTACGGAAATAATAATGTCAACGGCAAAAATCGCCGTTCCGATTTCCATTGTTGTATATTTTTTAAGAAGCATAGCAACAATATCCGTACCGCCGCTGGAGGCATCCATGTTGAAAAGGATTGCGGAAGCAACCGCCGGGAGCGCAACCGCGAAAAGAAGTTCGATAACCGGTTCATCGGTAATGGGTTCCGTTATCGGATGTATAAGATCGAGCGCGGAAAGGCCGACTGTTGAAAGAAGCGTAACATAAAGGGTTTTTCCCGCAAAAACTTTTCCCAGAACCACAAATCCGATTACAAGAAGAACAATATTCATTACAAGGTTAAGGGTACTTGCGGGAACTTCGATTATCTTACTGAGCAGTATAGAAATACCGTTTACACCGCCAAATGTAAAGTTATTGGGATACTTAAAAAGCCAGGTGCTCAGAATCATAAGAAGCGAAGCTATGGTAAGAAGGCCATACTCTTTAATGAATTTTATAACAGAATTTTCTGTGTTCATATTTATCTCCTTTGCGGTCAGATGACCTGGAAAATATAAAATTTAAGATAATCCGTTTCCGGAACATTCCAGAGAATCGGGTGGTCGGGAGATTGCTGTCTTGCTTCAATCTGGCGAAGTTCAACGCCTGCATCTTTAGCGGCAGAACGGAGCATTTTTACAAAAAGCTCGTCCGGCATAAAATGGGAACAGGAAGCCGTTGCAAAATATCCGCCCCTTGGAAGAAGTTTCATCGCACGGAAGTTGATATCCTTATAGCCTTTAAAAGCACTGTCAACGGTTTTTCTGGATTTTGTGAAGGCCGGAGGATCAAGGATTATAAAATCAAATTTTTCCGCTTTGTTATCAAGGTTTGTAAGCAAATCAAAAACGTCCGCAACGCGGAATTCCATAACGTCTGTAAGGCCGTTTTGCTCCGCATTTCGCTTTGCCATTTCGATTGCGGATTCGGATATATCCACGGCGCAAACATGGCTTGCGCCGCCTTTGGCGGCATTAAGCGCAAAGGATCCGGTGTGGGTAAAACAATCCAGAATCCTTTTTCCTTTAGCTATTTTGGAAACTGCGAGCCGGTTATACTTCTGGTCAAGGAAAAAACCGGTTTTCTGTCCGTTTTCAAAATCTACGCTGTATTTTATTCCGTTTTCGATAATTTCGGTTTCGGTGGAATCCGGAACCGGAACGCCAGAAAGATAAAACCAGCCTTTGTTTTCTTCCATTCCTTCCAGCTTACGGATTGCGACGTCATTCCGTTCGTAAATTCCGCGAATTTTTATTCCATCCTCCGAAAGGACCTCATAAAGAAGCGGAAAAACAATGTTTTTGATTTTTTCCATTCCTATGGAAAGGCATTGGGTAACAAGAATATCGCCGAATTTATCCACGGTAAGACCCGGGAACTGGTCCGCTTCCCCAAAAATAAAGCGGCAGCAGCCAACATCTTCACCCATAACGGTTTTTCGGTAATCCCAGGCGTATTTTACTCTTCTTTTCCAAAAATCCCTATCAAATTTATCGTTTGCGTTTTTGGAAACAAGGCGGATACGGATTTTGCTTTCGCTGCTGATAAATCCGGTTCCGATATATTTTCCTTTTTCCGAAACCGCATCGACCAGGGAACCGTTTTCATATTCCCCTTCGACGGAAATTACCTCCGCATCATAAATCCAGGGGTGACCGCCGGTTACCCAGTTTTCGCCTTTTTTTGTTATTATCGCTTTGGGGAAATTTCTTTCTGTTTTCATAAAATCCTCTCAATATATAAGGTCTTTCGGAAAAAATTCCGTAAATTCAAATTCTTCTTCACCGCAAAAAGTCGCCGTGAGCACCGCGCCATTGATATCGGAACAAAAAAGACGGATTTTCTTTCCGCAAATTTCATGTTCTTCGGAAAGTGGAAGGACGGAAAAATTTTTTGGCGAATAGGAAAAGCCGGTTCCCAAAAATTTGAGCACCGCTTCCTTTGCACTCCAAAGGCGCTGGAAATTTTCCGTGCTCTGTTTTGCAAAAATCTGTTCCTCTTCGCAAAAACAACGTCCGTAAATTCTTTCCGGCGGGTTTTCGTGCATTTCTATATCTATTCCGATTTCATTTTCCGAAACCGCAAGAACGGAATACCTTACGCTGTGGGAAACGCTGAAAAAAGGTCCGTGCTCAATATAAGGTTTTCCGTGTTTTCCCTTCAAGACCATCCAATCTTCGGTAACTCCGAGAACTTTTTTCATCATAAGACCCGCCGTTGCCGAAAGAAGTTTGCTGTTTTCGCTGTAAAGTCTTTCCGCTTTACGCCTTCTGTTTTTTGGCAAAAGCAAAATACAGTCTTCCAAAAGGTGTTCAAAATTGTTCATATCGCAAAAATATATATGAACCAAACAAAACACCTCCGTTCTTTACAATATCGGATTATTTGTTATAATATTAATAGTCCAATTTATTTTAGCACAATCTGCTGTATTTTCAAGTATTATTTGAAAGAAGGGCATAAATACGGATAAAATTAACAAAATTGTACTTTGTTCGGTTGCTTCCAAATATGTTCATTCGCCTCTTTCTCCCTGGTGCATTGCCGCAGGTATCAAAACCTTTTGCGCCGAAAAGTACCCGGTTAAGGTTATCGACGGAACGATAAACGAACCCATTGAAAGAATTTTTGAACGTATCACCGCCGAAAATCCGGATATAATCGGTCTTTCCTGTTACATCTGGAACATAAACCACGTAAAAAAACTTGGCGAAATGTTAAAAAACGCTCTTCCCGATTCCGTTATAGTTCTCGGCGGACCGGAGGTTTCCTATAACGCTAAAGAAATTCTGGAAGAACTTTCCTGGTGCGACTATCTTATTTCCGGCGAAGGCGAATATCCTTTTGCCTCGCTTTGCGATTCTTTGAGTTCCGGAAATACAGAATCTGTTCCCGGACTTTGCTTCAGAAAAAACGAAAAAATCGTTATAAGCGAACCCTATATTGCCGAAGGCGAACCGCCTTCCCCATATTGCGATGATTTTTTTGAAAATCTTAACGGAAGAATCGCCTACCTTGAAACAAGCCGCGGATGCCCATATTCCTGCGCCTTCTGCCTTTCCGGAAGATGCGGCGGAGTTCGCTTTTTTGATATTGAACGGGCAAAACGGGAAATGCTTTTGCTTGCGAAAAGCGGCACCCAGACCGTTAAACTTGTTGACAGAACTTTTAACGCAAACAAAGCCCGTGCAAAGGAACTCTGGCAATTCGTAATCGATGAGCACGGAAAAGGTATTCCGGAAAACGTTTGCTTCCATTTTGAAATTGCCGGCGATATTCTTGATGATGAATCCATTAAAATCCTTAATTCCGCGCCGAAAGGTTCCATCCAGCTTGAAATCGGGATGCAAAGTTTTAATGAAAAAACGCTTGCTTACATCAACCGAAAAACAAACACCGCAAAACTTATCGAAAATATAAAAAAACTCCTTGCGCCGGGAAATCTTCATATCCACATCGACCTTATTGCCGGCCTTCCTTTTGAGAACATGGAAAGTTTTGAGCACAGTTTCGATATCGGTTATAATCTTCGTTCAAATATGCTCCAGCTTGGTTTTTTAAAACTTCTTCGCGGTGCTCAGATGCGCGAAAATTTTGAAAAATATCCCTGCGAATTTTCAAAGGAACCGCCTTACGAAGTTATTTCCACCAAATGGACCAATGAAAAAGACCTTTTGCTTCTGCATAAAGTTGAAGACGCCCTCGAAAGGCTTTGTAACAGCGGAAGATTTATCGGAACGGTTGAATATGTTCTTGAAAAAACAGGATTTACGCCTTTTGAATTTTTCAGGAATTTCGGAATTTATGCGGCAGAACATTCAAAACCGCTGGTTTCGCTTGACGATTATACCGAAATGGCCTACGGCTATCTTTCAAAGCTCAATAGAATCGAGCCTTCCGTGCTCAAGGATAAAATGATTTGTGACAGACTGTGCTCAAATTCTTCCGGAAAGCTTCCGGAAGTGCTCAAAGTTAAAAACCCGGAAATCAAAAAAATCCGAATTGCAATAGAATCCGAAGAAGAAAACCGCCGGAAACCCGGAATCAAACGCGGTTTTTCCCTTTTGGAAAGCGAAAAAGCCGCCGTTTTTGCGGATTATGAAAACAAGGATCCGGTTACCGGAAAATACGTGCTCAAAAAGGTGTTTTATTGAAAGGACGGTTTTATGGAACTTAACGAAGTTTTACTTAAAAGAAGAAGCGTAAGAAAATTCACCGAAGAACCGGTTTCCGAAGAAGATGTTTTAAAACTTCTCCATGCGGGAATGAGCGGACCTTCCGCCTGCAACAAAACTCCATGGGAATTTTTTGTTGTCACAAATCCAGAAATTCTTGAAAAATTACGCAAGGCCGCAAGATTTTCCAAAATAACCGCGCCGCTTGCAATAGTTGTTTGCGGAAATCTTTCAAAAGCCCTCCCTTCCCAGCTTTCTCCTTTCTGGATTCAGGATTGCAGCGCCGCTACCGAAAATATTTTGCTCAGGGCAACCGACCTCGGACTTGGTGCAGTCTGGTGCGGAGTTCACCCAATGAAAACCGCAGAAAAAAACGTTCGTGAAGCTCTTTCCCTTCCGGAAAAATTGGTTCCGCTGAACATAATCCATATTGGCCACCCTTCCGAAAACCCGGAACCGAGAGACCAGTTCAGCGAGAAAAAAATCCATTTTATAAAATAATCCGAAAAGAAAAAAGTGTCCGCAAAAGCGGACACTTTTTTTAATCAATGGTAAATACCGGTCATTGCTTCGAGAACTTCGTACTGTTCTTCATCAAGACCTTTTTTCATGTTAAGAGCTTCGACTATATCGATATCCTCGAACTCGCCGGAAACGGAACGGATTACGCGGTTTGTTTTTCCTTCGGAAAGAGCTTTTACCGCTTCATAACCCATAGCAGCGGCGGTAACTCTGTCACGGGCGGAGGGACTTCCGCCGCGCTGGATATGTCCGAGAATTGTAACCCTGGTATCAAGCGCAAGTTCTTCCTCAATACGTTCGCCCATTTTTGTTGCTTTTCCAACGCCCTCGGCCATGATGATCATAAAATGGGTTTTACCGTTAAGTCTTGCTTTTCTGATATTTTCAACAATATCGTTTTCAAAATCAAATTCCTTTTCCGGAACAAGAACAGCAGTTGCGGAAGTTGCAAGACCAACATAAAGAGCAAGATGACCCGCTCTGTGGCCCATAACCTCAACAACGGAGCAGCGGTCGTGGGACTGCATTGTATCGCGAAGGCGGTCTATTGCTTCAACGGCGGTGTTTGCCGCGGTATCATATCCAATGCAGTAATCGGTGCAGCTGATATCGTTATCAATGGTTGCCGGAATACCAACAACGGAAACGCCGTGTTTAGAAAGGGCATAAAGTCCGCGGAAAGTTCCGTCGCCGCCGACGGCAATAATTCCGTCGATTCCGAACTGCTTGCAGGTTGCGGCGGCTTTGTTCTGTCCGATTTCGGTCATGAATTCTTCGCTTCTTGCGGTATAAAGCATTGTTCCGCCTTTGTTTATAATTCTTGAAACGCTGTCGGAATCAAGGCGGATTATATCGCCGGTTATAAGGCCGTTATATCCCCTTCTGATGCCGACGGTTTCGATACCTTTACTTGCGGCGGTTCTTACAACGGAACGGATTACGGCGTTCATACCTGGCGCATCGCCGCCGGAAGTAAGAATACCGATTCTTTTAACATGTCTTTCCATATATTAAAAAACACTCCTGTCAAAATTTCTCTGTTATATATAATAACTTAAATCTGTCAATATGTAAACTGGCAATTTGGCAGAAATAAAAACCCGCGGGATTCCGCGGGTTTTAGCATTAGTTACAAAATATCGGTACGGTTTTTGGTTGTTTTTTAAGTTTATTTTATTTTTTCAACATATCCGTACGCCATTGTTCTCATTGGGTTCTCGTCCTGCATTGATTTATTGGTTTCGAATCTCAGCCACTGAAAAGATAATTCGGCTTCAACATATTTTGTATCGTCTTCTATTTCCAAATTCAGTTTCTTTTCAATATCCTCTTTTGTAATTCTGTGTCCGCTTTCTCCGTTTTCATCGGAAACATTGCAATATATTGTAATTGGCTGAATTTTAATTTCGTCATTATACATAAAATCGAAATCATCATCCGATGAATATTGCGGATTATGCAAATAATAGAAATTTTCCTCAGATAATTTTGGATAAAATACAACGCTTTCGTTTTCAAAGACAAAATATCCTTGAACATTTATTTTGTTTTCATTGTTGCTTACAAATTCAATTGATTGTTCATGGAAAAACAGTGGCGCATTTTCATCCGAAAATTCCGAAACGGTTCCATAAATATCCACTTCAACCGGATTATAAAACAGGTATTCGCTTTTTATTTCGTTTACCATTAAACCGTTAATTTTATCGCCTTTATAAATTTTTACCGGTAAAAGCGTTTTTACGTCCCAACCGATTGCATAATTGAGATTTACAGAATAAATATCTTCTTTAAAATTTATTCTGTTTCCAAGTTCATCAACATATTTTCCCGATTCCGCAATATATGTAAGGTCTTCCCTTTCGGGTTCTTTTCCACAGGAACAAAAAATCAGAATCAAAGACAAAACTATGCAAAATTTTTTCATAAAACCGTCCACCTTTCAATATAGCGCAAAAATATATCGTTTTTAGTGAGTTTTACTTTATGTAAATAACTATTCTTTGCAAATATAATCTTTAAATGTTATTTCTATTTCTTTTCCGTTTTCATCCGTAAAAGCAACGGTATCGTTAAGATGATTTTCTATTATTTCATCATAAGTCCAATAATCTGAAAATTCCTCGATTTCAAACAAATCGAAACAAGGGCTTAAAACGTTTCCGTCCTTATCGATAAAACGGCATCCTGTTTCAAGGATTTTTCCGTTTTTGTCCAAAAGAATATGTCCCCAATCATCTCCGTATCCGATATATCTACCGATTCCGATATACGAACCGTCTTCAAAATGATAAAAATAAATACCCGAATAATTGCAAATTACGTTTCCGTCAAAATCCATCATAGTGTCGAAAGCATCTTCACCGCTGTTTCTGCTTCCGTTGTTCGTGCAAACGATTATTCTGTCATCGAACACTATTGTTGGAACATAGGAAAAAACCGGTTCCAGAATTACGTTTCCATTTCTATCGTTCAGACCATAATACGCTCTGAAAACTCCGTAATCATATGTTGTACAAACATAATTTTTATAGTTTTCCTCATATTTATGTCCCTCAGATATTTCAAATTCTCCGGCTTTTGAAATTTCTTCAAGCACAAATTTTCCTTCCGTAAAACGGTAAATGTAAAAATCGCCTTTATAGCAACCCCAGATTCCCGGGAATCTATATTGTTCCGGGTCGCCGCTATCTATTTCTTCAAAGAAAACAATGTCGTAAAACGGCTGATCAATAAGTGGATTGCCTTCCTTATCCGTTACCCAATATTCAACCTCCGGAACTTTTGCCACCAAATTCAAAGTTCCGTCTTTTCCTTCAAGAAGATCTTTTTTGGTTTTATCGGTTTCAACGGTTTTACGATAAATTTCAGTATCTTCGGCAACCCCGAGATAAATTATACTGGTGTCGATAAGATATTCTTTAAGCTTGAATTCAACGGGATTTCCGTTTTCGTCCTCCGCTTTTACCAAATCGTTTGGAGAAATCTTGATTTTATTTTTCATCGCGCTTAAATATCCGATTCCATGGCCGTTTACGGAAAGACTTTTGAAGCAAGGGCTGATCCTGTTTCCGTCTTTATCGATAAACCAATAACCTTCGCCGAGGTAACCTTTATATTTATCAAAACGTTTCTCAAGGTGGGAATCATCCCCGGCATAATAAGCAATCCATACAGAACCTTCATCAAAATCGAAGAAATAAACATCGGAATAGCTTGAATAAATAATTCCGTCTATATCGGTTACATGTGCCATATGTTCATAAGGATAAGAATTATGCGCCATATATCCGGAGTAAATAATCAATCTGTCGGCGCAGGGAAAATCAATTCTTGAATGGAAAGGTTCAAAAATAACGCTTCCGTCGGAATCATTCACTCCGTAACCAACGTTCATTCCAAGACCGTAATAAGCGACCGTTTCTTTATATCCGAAATATTCGTTTCCGGTTTCGCCGGCATATTCGGTATATTTATGGACGAATTTTCCGTCCTTTATTTCGTAGCAATATTTATCGCCGTTACGGAATCCGTAAAAAGCATCAAAGCCTTCGTTTCCCCAACCCACATCCTTCTGGCTGAATTCATAATAATCAAAAGGAATATCCGTAAGCGGTTTGCCGTATTCATTAAGAATCCAGCTTTCGGTATTGGGAACTTCCTCGACCTTTTCAAAATAAGGGTCAAGTTCATGAGAAATATAATCCAGCCTTGTTCCGTCGGTAACGGTTGCGGCATAATATTTTTCTTCGAGGAAATCTGTAAAACATAAAATTTCTTCAAAAGATTCATAATCATTTCCGATCTGGTTCCCTTCCAGATCAAAAACCCGGAAGGTTACATCCCAGCCTATCGAAGTTTTTTCCACCTTAAAATTTTCAAATTCGGTAATTTTTATATCTACTTTCGGTCCGGTCTGGGAAGAACCGGAAGAAGATGAAGAAGGTTCTTCTTGGGTTTCGGTTACGGAACAGGCGCAGAGCGCAAAAATCAAAAGCAGAATAAGATAAAGTTTTTTCATAAAAATCACCTCCGAATAAATAGTGGCTGAAATTCCCTTTTTTGTTGCAATTATTGTAAAAAAAGCCATGGCAATGCCACGGCTTTTAAATCATTTCTTTCTGAATTTGCTCATAAATATTGGCATCATGCGTTTTGAATATTCGCGGAGAGCATATTCGCCGTTACAGATGCACCAATCATAAAGAAGCGCCCGTTCGCAAAGGGCATAGGCTTTTACGATTTCTCCGGTGGTCACGTCATCCCGAAGTTCGCCTTTTTCCTGCCCTTTTTTAATAGTAAGGCGGAGAAGTTTATAATAGGTTCTGTTCCGGTCCAAAAGGTGTTTTTCGCTTTTTGTTATAAGCTGTGAAGAATAAAGCCGCGCCAGAAGATCGATGGAAATCCGGTTTTCGATCATTCCGAAAAGCTGTTCGTTATAAAACATAAGTTTTTCAAAAGAACCCATTTCCGGGTCGATTTCCTGCTCTATTTCCTCATATTTTTCATCAAAAAGGTAGGAAAGCGAGCTCAGCAAGGCATCTTTACCCGCAAAATAATGGTAAAAAGAACCTTTTGATGTTCCGGATTCTTCGATTATATCCTCAACGGTTGTGTCGTCGTAACCCTGTTCGTAAAAAAGGCGCCATGCCGCATCGACAATTTTGCTTTTTGTGTTTCTGGAATTTTTCTTCGGCATTATATTCAGCTCCTTTCGTTTAATTAATTCTATCACAATCCATAAAATTTCTCAATATCGTTTTTGTCTGAAAAACACATGTATTTTGCAGAAAAACTATAAAAGCGCATAAATATGTATAAATATTAACTTGTTTTTCGTTATTTCCTACAAATTTTGTATAATATGCTTGAAAATAATATAAAAAGTACTATTATAAAGGCAATTATTATTTTTTCGGAGGTGTAAAAAAGCTTATGGAAAGATTATTCAATTTTTCAGCAGGCCCGGCGGCTCTTCCGCTTTCCGTCCTTGAACAGGCACAGCGCGATTTGGTATGTTACCCCGGTGCAGGCTGCAGTGTTATGGAAATGAGCCATCGATCTCGCCCTTACGAAGAAATAATCGAAGAAACTGAAGCAACCCTTCGCCGCATTATGAATATTCCCGATGATTATGCGGTTGTTTTTTGCCAGGGCGGAGCAACAATGCAGTTTTCAATGGCGGCGATGAACTATGCGCGCCAGGGACAAAAAGCCGCACACGCAGTTAACGGCGTTTTTTCCAAAAAAGCATTTGAAGAAGCTTCCCGATGGTGCGATGCTTATAAAATTGTTGATACCAAAACAAGCGTTCCGGAAATTACAAACGACATGATTCTTCCCGGAACCGCATATCTTCATATAACCGGAAACAACACCACCAGCGGAACCATGTACCGCAAACTTCCCGAACACGGAAACACTCCGCTTATCGGCGACTGGACTTCCGGCATACTCGGAACGGAAATCAACGTTAAAGATTACGCTCTTGTTTATGCCGGCGCACAGAAAAACATGGGACCCGCCGGAGTTGCCGTTGCGATTTTTAAACGCGGAAGCGTTCTTCCGGATATCGATCCGATCGTACCTTCCCTTCTCCGTTACGAAACCATGGACAAAACCGGTTCCATGCTCAACACCCCGCCAACCTTCGCAATTTATATGTGCGGTCTTGTTTATAAATGGGTCGAGGAACAGGGCGGCGTTTCCGAACTTGAAAAACTAAATATCAAAAAATCACAGATTCTTTATGACGTTATCGACTCTTCCAAACTTTATAAAGGAATTGCCGATAAAGATTGCCGTTCCATTATGAACGTAACATTTACCCTTCCCGATGACGAAAGCACCAACGCATTCCTCGAAATGGCGAAAAAACGCGGAATGATAAGCCTTGCGGGCTACCGTTCCGTCGGCGGAATCCGTGCTTCCATTTATAACGGAATGCCGATCGAAGGCGTTGAATGTCTTGCACAGTGCATGATTGATTTTGAAAAGGGATACAGGGAATAATCTTTTTTAAAGGAGATAATTTCTTATGTTTACTATTAATACTTACAATAAAATCGGCCAGGCAGGCCTTGATATGTATAGCAAGGATAAATACGTTATCACCGATATTCTTGATCAGCCGGACGCAATTATGGTCCATTCCGCACCCCTTCACAACGTTGATATGGGTAAAAACCTTAAGGCGATCGTAAGGGTTGGCGCCGGAGTTAACACAATTCCCGTTGACCGCCTTACCGAAGAAGGCGTTGTTGTTTTCAACACCCCCGGCGGAAACGCAAACGCTGTTAAGGAACTTACCATTGCGGCAATCGTTATGATTTCCAGAAACGTCGAAGCCGCTGCGGCATGGGTAAAAGGTCTTAACACCACCGAACCCGGAAAGGAAGTTGAAAAAGGAAAAGAAGCCTTCCGCGGACCGGAAATTATGGGCAAAAAGATCGGTATAATCGGCGTTGGTTCCATCGGTTCCAGAATGGCAAAAGCCTGCAGCGACCTTGGAATGGACGTTCTTGGTTATGACCCCTATCTTCTTCCCGCAAGAAAGAAAGAACTTCGGGCATATCTCAACTTTACCAATGACGTTGACGAAATTTATAAAACCTGCGATTACATAACCATCCACGTTCCCCTTACCGAGGAAACAAAAGATTATATCGGTAAAGCGCAGTTTGATATGATGAAACCCGGCGTTTACCTTATCAACTACGCCCGCGGCCCCGTTATCAACAACGAAGCAGTTGTTGAAGCTCTTAAGAGCGGAAAAGTCAAAGCATACGCCACCGACTTCCCCACCGCGGAACAGCTTGAGCTTAAAAACGTTTTTGCAACGCCTCATCTCGGAGCGGGTACTCCCGAAGCGGACGAAAACTGTGCAAAAATGGCCGCAAAACAGATTATGGATTACCTTGAAAACGGAAACATAGTCAACTCCGTCAACCTTCCGGCAGTTTCCTTCCCAAGGGCCGCCGGCGCAAGAATTACCCTTATCAATCACAACAAACCCGGTATGCTCGGAACCATTACCGAAAAAGTTGCCGCCGCAGGACTTAATATTGAAAACCTTGTCAACAAATCCCGCGACAGCGTAGCATACACTATTCTTGACTTTGACGAGGACGTTACCGACGAACTTGTTGAACAGCTTAAACAAATCGACGGCGTACTCCGCGTTCGTGTTCTTTGATATTTTAAAAAATAAGGCGGAACTTCGGTTCCGCCTTTCCTTTTAGGAGGATTAAATGGATTACAGAGAAAAATTTGAAAAACTCGGCGTTAAAATTCCGAACATCCTTTTGCCGAAAAACGGTATTGATTATTCAAAATATGCGGTTCTTGCCTGCGACCAATACGCCGCACAGCCGGATTATTGGGAAAGAGTTAAAAACTATGTTGGCAAGGCTCCTTCCACCCTCCATATGACACTTCCGGAAGCGTGGCTTCTTTCCGGTGACAAAGATTATAAGAAGCGCGCAAAAGCCATGGAAAAATATCTTTCCGACGGAACCCTTGAGGAAATCGGCGAAGGTTTTATTTTTACGGAAAGGGATACCCCGGACGGAACAAGGTTTGGCCTTATTGCGGCTTTTGACCTTGAAGAATATGAATTTGACCCCGGCCACAGCAACCTAATAAAAGTCACCGAGCGAACCGACATAAGCCGCGTTGTTCCAAGGGTTGAAATCAGGAAACAGGCACCGATAGAACTTCCCCATGTTCTTATGCTTATAGTTGACAAACAGGATAAATTTATGAGCATGCTCAAAAAAGAAACTTCCTCCCTTCCCAAAATCTATGATTTTGACCTTATGGAAGGCGGCGGACATATCCGCGGAACAAAAATTGTAAGCGAGGAAGTTTATCAAAAAATCGCAGATATACTTACCGAACTTTTTACCGAAAACGGCGGAACTTTTTCTTTTGCCATCGGTGACGGAAACCATTCCGTTGCCACCGCAAAATGTTATTGGGAAGAAATAAAAAAGAACCTTTCCCCGGAAGAACAGAAAAACCACCCGGCAAGATTCTGCCTTGCGGAAATCATAAATCTTTATGACCCGGCCATGCCTTACGAATGTATGAACCGCCTTCTTTCCGGCGTTTCCGACCCGGAAAAGGCACTTTCGGAGATGGGGTTGGATCTTTTAAACCTTCCTTCCCTTCAGGAATTACAGCCGATTCTGGACCGCTGGCTGGAAAGCCATCCGGAAGCGTTTATCGAATACGTTCACGATGCGGACACCTGTGAAAAACTTGGAAAAGAACCGGGCTGCATTGCCTTTTGCTACAGGGAATTTGACCGGGACAGCGTTTTTGATGTTATTAAAAACAACACCGTTTTTGTACGAAAAAGTTTTGCCATGGGACATCCTTTTGAAAAGCGATATTACCTTGAAGGCAGAAAAATAAGATGAACAAAAAAGCGTGCCTTGCGGCACGCTTTTTATTCTTTTTGGTAATAGCCAGTTTTTTCCGGTGGATTTATTTTATATAAAAGGCATATAATCAAACCAGGGATAATTCCCGGAGGAGGTTTTAAAAATGGAATATCTTGCTGTTTATAAGACAAAAGCTGACCGGAAAAGGAATTTTGAAATTGGATACCGCGTTTTTAAGGAAGAAAATTCTTACGGGATAGAATCTTTTATCTGTGGCGGTGCGTTTGATGAAAAAGCGGTTATAGGAAACTGCGGAAAAGAAAAAGCAAAAAAACTTGCGGCTTTTTTTGCTAAAAAAGGTGTTCATCCTTTACATATTGAGGATATAATTTCGGATTTAAGATTTTAAACAGTGAACAAAAATCCTTCCTTTTCATAAAATATATTGAGTTTGCTTCATTTTGAAGGAAGAGGCAGCTTTTTATCACTTTGATAGGAGGATTTTTATGGCAGAGCAAAAAACAAACGGCAATGCCTTTAAGGAGGCAGTTTGCATAGACGCCGGACGCATATATGATTCCTGCTCGGACAAAGATTGCCTTGAGGATCTTCAGGTTTATTTCACCGAAGCCGAACAGGCAAAAATCGACCGGGCGCTTTCGGTTAAAGCAAAAAGCGTCGAAGTACTTAACGTGTTCCTTGAAGTGGAACCAATTCCCTTTAACCGCGGTTTTTATTCCGTTGATATGACTTTCTATTTCCTTGTCAATCTTTCGGCGTATTATACCCCGGTTTCGACAGCGGATACTGTTACCGGCCTTGCGTTTTTTTCCAAAAAAGTAATCCTTTACGGAAGCGAAGGGAACGTTAAGGTGTTCAGTTCCGAAATGCCTTTCGGCGGAAACGGAAATGTTTCCGACAGCCCGAGGGCGGTTGTTCAGGCGGTTACTCCCATTGTTCTTTCGAGCCGGATCTCGGATTGCTGCGAATGTGACTGCGGCGGATGCGAACTTAACTTCCCGGAATGTGTGGCAAATTGCTTCTGCGGAAATTTTGTTGTTCCGAATTGCGGAAGAAAAGTTCTTATAACTCTGGGCCTTTTCACAATCGTTCAGCTTGAACGCAGAGTTCAGATGCTTATTCCCGCTTATGATTTCTGCATTCCCGGAAAAGAATGTGTTACCACAACCGACGACCCCTGCGAAGTATTCAAGCACATCAAATTCCCCACAAGCGAATTTTTCCCGCCCAGACTTGAGGAAACGGACGGAATCGGCGTTTGTTCCTGCGGATGCGGCTGATGCTCAAAAAAAATCCCGTGCTCATTTTTGAGCACGGGATTTTTTTACCATATAAAAGGAATAAGACGATATTTTACTTTTTTTGAATATTCTTCATAGCCTGAAAGACCTTTTAAAAGCATTTCGTCCTCAAGTTTTGTTCTTATGATTATAACCGCCGAAATTGCAAAAGCCAATATAAGAACTTCCGCCGAAGGGAAAATACATCTTACCGCAACGCACCACATAAGAACCGCGGAATAAGTCGGGTGGCGAACCACGGAATATGGCCCGGTTTCGATAACTTTTTGATTTCTGTCGGTCTGCAGTCTTGCGGTGGATTCAAGAAAAGTGTTTTCCAGCATTGCTTTTACCGTGATAACGGCGGAAGCAAGATATATTGCCATTCCGGCAATAAAATCAAATTCAATTTCCATTCCGAGCGGAACGGTTTTTCCTGCGGCGTAGTAAACCACAAAAAACGCAGAAAGCCAGAAAATCAAAAGCAAAATTTTATCCCACCCAGGGGAATTTGTTTTAACCTTTCCCCTTTCCTTAAGCGTTTCGGGATTTTTGCGGTAAATTATTATTACGGAAACAAGGGCGACCAGAACATAAACAGAAAAGAATATCCCGGAGCGAAGATCAAAACTTCCCGCCGCGATCCAGAACAAACCCGCCGCAATAAAACGCTCCGCAAGAAGCCTTGCAACATAAATTACTGCGCCTTTGTTCATAAAACACCGCCTTCGGGATTATTTATGAAGATCCGGTTCTCTGAAAGTATAAGGAAGAACGTCGCTTAATTTATGAACTCTGTAATCGTCCTCCGTTTTTCCGATTATAACAACAAAATCATCGGAACAAAATTCTGCCATAACCTGGCGGCAAACGCCGCAGGGATAGCAATAATCCACCGGAGGATTGCCTTTGGGGCCTCCAACAATGGCTATTGCGGCAAAATTTCTTTCGCCTTCGCTTACTGCTTTAAAAAATGCGGTTCTTTCGGCGCAGTTTGTCGGGGAAAAAGCGGCGTTTTCAATATTGCATCCGCGATAGATCTTTCCTTCTTCGGTCAAAAGTGCCGCGCCTACGGCAAAACCGGAATAAGGGATATATGCCATTTCTCTTGCAGCAAGAGCTTCTTTTACAAGGTTTTTATAATCCATAATTTAAATCCTCCTTTCGGATTTTACAGTTAAATTTTATCATAAAAAGTAAATTTAAGCAATAAAAAACGGCGGATTGAACCCGCCGTTTTTTTGCATTAAAGATCCGAAATCTCAAGGTCTTCTTTACTGATAATCCTCATTTTCTTTCTGGAGAGCATTTCATACATAACCGGAATTACAACAAGAGTCATAATCGTTGCGTAAACAAGGCCGCCTATGCAGCAGACCGCAACGGGCTGTATAAGGCTTGCGCCGAAGCCCATTCCGAACGCAATCGGAACAAGGGCAAGGATTGTTGTCAAAGCGGTCATAAAAATCGGGCGAACCCTTGTTTTGGAAGCTTCGATGATAGCTTCCCTTCTTTGCATTCCTTCTTCACGAAGCTGGTTTATATAGTCAACAAGAACAATACCGTTGTTTACAATAATACCAACAAGCATTACAAGACCTATCATTGCGATAACGCTTATTTCAAGGCCCCAGATAACAAGGGCGAAGAACGCGCCGGTGAACGCAAGAGGAATTGTAAACATTACTATAAACGGAGAACGAAGGGACTGGAACTGGGCAACCATTATAAGATAAACAAGGATTATACCGATTCCGAGCATTTTTACAAGTTCCCAGATGGCTTCCATAATGCTTTCGTTTTCGCCGGAAAATTCATAGGAAATTCCTTCCGGTGCCTTATAATTTGCCAGAGCTTCCTGAACTTTTGCGGAAACTATTGTTACGTTTCTTCCTTCTTCAATACCCGCGGAAACGCTTAAATATCTTCTCTGGGCGCTTCTGTTGATTGTTGAAAGGGTTTTTCCGTCAAGGATTTTCGCAATTTCGGAAAGTTTTACTTCCTCGGTTGTTCCGTCCTGTTTCTGAACTTCAAACACATAATTTTCAATATCTTTGCGTGTAAAGTTTTCTGCCTTTTCAGATATTACGATTATGTCATAATCCCCGTCATCGGTTTCAACAGTGGCCGCGGTGGCGCTTTTTGTAAGCTGGGTTGCAATTTCCTGGAAAATCTGGGCAACGGTAAGGCCTTTTTTCATCGCCTTTTCCTTATCAACGCTGATGTTGATTGTGGGTTCGGTTTTTTCTTCGCCGGCGGAAACATAGGAAATTCCTTCAACCGCACTGATTTTTTCGCTTATTTCAGAGGCGGTTTTTGTGATATCCTCAAGGCTTTCGCCGTAAACGTTAACGGTAATTCCGCTTCCGGTAAGCATGCTCATGGAATCCATCATTCCGCCGGTAACGGAAATTTCGGCTTTTTCCTGATATTTTTCGGCAACGGAAGAAATTTTTTCCGTTATTTCAAAAGCGTTTTTCTCGCCTTCTTCATTAAGGATTACGTACATGGTTGCGGAGGTTACGTCGGAAGCTCCGCCGCTCATACCCACCATGCTTGCCATTCCGCCGGAAAGCATTGTTCCCACGGTTTCAACACCGGCGATGTTTTCAACATCCGCGCTGAATTCATCGCAAAGTTCCGCAGTATCCTTAAGAACGGATCCTTCCGGCATACTGATGTTTGCGGTAAGCTGGTTGGATTCCATGTTCGGCATGAAAATAAAGCCGCGGCTGATGCAGACATAAGCGCTTGTACCAAGAAGCGCAACCGCCAGAATGATTACAAGAGCCTTGTTTTTAAGAGCAAAGAGAACAAATTTTCCGTATCTTCTCATTCCTTTGCTTTCTTCCTTATGTTTTTCCTTGACGTTTTTCAAAACGGAAGGCGCCATTGCCGGAATTACCGTAAGGGCAATTATAAGGCTCGCAAGAAGCGAATACGCAATGGTAAGAGCCATATCCTGGAAAAGCTGTCTGGTAAGGCCTTCGACAAAAACAATGGGAAGGAAAACACAAACGGTTGTAAGGGTTGAAGAAGTTATTGCGCCGGCAACCTGGGAAGCACCGGAAACCGCCGCTTTTATCGGAGAAAGTCCGAGATTTCTTAAACGGTAGATATTTTCGATTACAACGATGGAGTTATCAACAAGCATACCGATTCCGGCGGCAAGACCAGCAAGCGAAATTATGTTAAGGGTTACGCCGGAAAAATACATAAGAACGATTGCGAAAACAACGCTTATCGGGATGCTGAGAGCAACCATTAAGGTCGGTTTTATATCCCTGAGGAAAATTGCAAGAATTATAATCGCAAGGACCGCGCCGATTACCATATTTTCAAGAACCGAGCTGATTATTATATCGATATAATCGCCCTGGTCCATAAGGATTGAAAATTTAAGGCCCGGGTGTTTGGCTTCAAGTTCCGCAAATCTTTCCTGGATGGATTCGGAAACTTCCGCCGTTGCGTAGTTCGACTGTTTTGTGAAGGAAAGGATTACGCCGCGGTTTCCGTTTATGCTTGCGTAGGTTTCTTCGGAGTTATCGGTATATTCGATGTTCGCAACATCTTCCAGAACGATTGCGTCAACTCCTTCGATTCCCATATCGAAAAGAACGATTTTTCCGATATCCTCAACGCTGTCATATTTATCTCCGATGCGGACCAGAACTTCTTTATCGCCGTCTTTGACATATCCTGCAGGCATTTCAAAATGCTGTGCATAGAAAATCGTTGCAAGCATTTCTATATTAATCATTTCGGAAACATCCGCGGCTTTTATTGCTTCTTCAAGGGCGGCGTCGATTTGTTCCTTACCCGCTTCAAGTTCCTTTTCGGCGGATTTTATCTGCGCCGAAGATGCGGAAAGCTGGGATGCGCCGTTCTGGATTTCTTTTTCTGCGGCGGCAAATTGTTTTGCGGCTTCCGCTTCACCTGCCGCAAGAGCAGATTTTCCCTCGTTAATCATAGCCTGGGCTTCGTCAAGCTGTTTATAGCCTTTTTCGATTTCCTCAAAAAAGCTGTCCATATTGCGGATTGCATATTCGATATCATCAACCGCTTTGTCAAGGGTTTCAAGGCTGTATCCCTGCTCTTTAAGGGTATTATCAATGTTTCCGAGGAAGGAATCTATTTCGTCGATTCCGCATTGGATTGTTTCCATTCCCTTTCTGAGAAGATCCAGAGAGGTATATTCCCCTTCGGTCATTTCGGAAATGATTTTGTCTATATCTTCGGTGCTTATTTCGCCGGAAAGAACGTATTCTTCAACCGATTTAAGGGAAGCAAGGCTTTTTTGGAGCAAAAGTTTGTTCTGTTCCATTCCCGCAACGGTTGTTTTAAGAACAAGCATCTGAGCATAGGTTTCGTAAATGGTTTCCTTTTGTTTAATAAGCTCGGCTTTTGCTTTATCAAGTTCTTTTCTTGCGGCGTTCAGTTCCCTTTGGGCGGAAGAAAGTTCCGCGGCACCTTCGGAAAGCTGTTTTTCTGCTTCGGTTTTTGCTTTTTCAAGCTCTTTTTTACCTTTTTCAAGCTCAAGGGTTCCAACTCTTATGGCTTCTTTTCCGTTAACAAGCTGGGCTTCCGCCTTATCAATTTCGTCATAAGCTTCGTCAAACTGGCGGATTATTTCGTTTTCGATTCTTTTGTTAAGGGTTTCCAGCTTTTCCGGGGAAATTTTTACTTCAACGCTTTTTTCTATCATACCATCGGCGGTTACCGAAGCAACGCCTTCGATTCCTTCGAGCTGGTTAAGAATGTTTTTATTAAGGAAGGAAGTAAGCTCGTGTTCCTCGAGGCCCTCCACGCTTACCGCAACAACCGCCGTTGCGAGCATGTTGGGGTTTATCTTGAGCATGATAGGCGTTCCGACCATATCGTTCCAACCGGATTCCAGCTGGGTAAGAGCATTTGTAATATCTATTGCTTCAATATTTATATCGGTTCCGTCGGTAAATTCAAGCATTACCATGGAATAGTTTTCGGCAGAAGTTGAAGAAATGCTTTTTATATTATCAAGCTTTGCCATGCTTTGCTCAATGGGTTTTGTAACGGTGTTTTCAACTTCTTCCGGTGAAGCACCGGCATAAGTTGTTGTGATTATCATATAAGGAAAATCTATGTTCGGAAGAAGGTCCGGAGTCATCTTTAAAAAAGAGACCACTCCCAGAACAAGAATTATTATTACACCGACAAAAACCGTATAAGGTTTTTTTACGCTGAACTTTGAAAGCAAGAAAATACACCCTCTGTCAATAGATTAAAACGAATATATAGTATAAATATGGTTATATGTTTTGATAATATCACAACAGTTTTATTTCCGTCAATGTTTTGTAAATTTATTCAACAAAAATTTATAATAAAAAAGCGAAGCAAAAACGCTTCGCTTTTTTATTTTTTAACGGAACAGATTATTTCATTCCATTTTCATAGGATTCGATCATTTTTTTAACCATCTGGCCGCCGATGGAACCTGCCTGGCGGGAAGTAAGATCGCCGTTATAACCATCTTTAAGGTTAACGCCTACTTCGTTTGCTGCTTCCTGTTTAAATCTTTCAAGAGCTGCTTTTGCCTGTTTGTTGGAACTGGACATTTAAATTTACACTCCTCTTTGTTAATTTCGCGTTTGCAACATTATTTTGGCGTTTTTTTATAAATATATCAAAGGAAAATATTTCCGAAAAAATCTGTTTAAATAATAAAAAATTTTTCAAAAATAGTATTGACATTTTCAGATAATTTGCTATAATCCTAATTGCAAACAGTTCTTATTTGGGAAGTGATTATTTGAAAAACACGATTCAGAAAACCGCAATTATGAACGCACTCATGTCTCTTGATCATCCGACTGCGGACGAGGTTTATGAATGTGTTCACAGCGAATTCCCTTCCATAAGCAAGGCAACCGTTTACCGGATTCTTAACCGAATTTCCGAAGAAGGCGAAATTCTTCATCTTCAGATTCCCGGCGGCGCAGACAGATTTGACACAACGCTTTGTGTGCACCATCATTTAAGATGCAACAAATGCGGAAAAGTTTGTGATGTTTCCGTTCCGGAACTCGAAGGCGTTGAAAAACGCATTAAGGAGGAAAACGGTTTTTCAATCGCCGGATATCGCCTTGTTTTCAGCGGACTTTGTTCCGACTGTGTTTATAAAAAATAAGATTGAATTTTTTAAAAAGGGAGATTATAATGGATATCAAAGCATTGTTTAAAATTTCCTACGGTCTTTACGTTGTTTCCGCAAACGAAAACGGAAAAGATAACGGATGCATCATCAACACTTTTTCCCAGGTTACCGATACCCCACTTCGGGTAAGCGTTACGGTAAACAAACTTAACCTTACCCACGATATGATTAAAAACACCGGTAACTTCACCGTTTCCGTTCTTTCAACTTCCGTTCCTTTCGGGGTTTTCCAGAACTTCGGCTTCAGAAGCGGAAAAGATGCAGATAAATTTGAGGGCGTTAAAACCCGCCGCTGTGAAAACGGCGTTCTTCGCCTTGATGAAAACATCAACGCTTTTGTTTCCGGAAAAGTTGCGGAAGAAGTTGACCTTGGAACCCACACAATGTTTATTGCGGACGTAACCGAGGCGGAAATCCTTTCTTCCGAAGAATCCGTAACCTATACCTATTATCAGAACCACATCAAACCCAAACCCCAGCCCCCAAAGGTTAAAAAAGGCTGGCGCTGCCCGATTTGCGGATACGTTTACGAAGGCGAAGAACTTCCCGCAGATTTTGTTTGCCCTCTTTGCAAACACGGCGCATCTGAATTTGTACCCCTTCAAAATGAAGATAATAAATCTACTGAAAAAGGAGAAAAAACTATGGAACTCAAAGGCTCTAAAACCGAACAGAATCTCATGACCGCATTTGCAGGCGAATCTCAGGCAAGAAACAAATACACCTACTATGCAAGCAAAGCAAAAAAAGAAGGTTATGAACAGATCGCAAGACTCTTCCTCGAAACCGCTGAAAACGAGAAAGAACACGCAAAACTCTGGTTCAAATACCTTGGCGGAATCGGCACCACTGCTGAAAACCTTCTTGCTGCAGCAGAAGGCGAAAACTATGAATGGACCGACATGTACGCAACTTTCGCAAAAGAAGCTCGCGAAGAAGGCTTTGAGGAAATTGCTCTCCGCTTCGAAGGCGTAGCCAAAGTTGAAGCTGAACACGAAGAAAGATATCGTGCTCTTCTTGCAAACGTTGAAGAAGGCAAAGTTTTCCAGAAAGGCTCCATCGTTATCTGGAAATGCGCAAACTGCGGCCACATCCATGTTGGTGAATCCGCTCCCGTTGTATGCCCTGTATGTGCACATCCTCAGGCATATTTCGAAATCCAGGCTAAAAACTACTAATCAAGACAAAAAAATGCCGGGCCAAAAGGCCCGGCTTTTTTATTAATGCGCTTTATGTGTTACAACAAAGTTTGACCAGATTTCGTAGGTATCTTTTTCAAAACGGATTCCATTTGTTGTATATTCTTCCGGAAGGGTTCCGTTTTCGTTGGCAAAATTTTTTGCCATATCAAGGATCCAGAAGCTTCTTTCTTCCGCCAGCGAATAGATATATTCGTTTATCCGGTTTATTTTTTCGTTTGTGACCGAATATCCGCGCTTGGCCGCTTTTTCTTCATTTATGGGAAGAATCGGCTGGACATAAACATGTGCCTCCGGGAAAGAGGAAACAATTTCCTCAACAAAGGCAGTATATTTTTTTACGAAGGTCGGAACGTCCATCCAGGAAACGCTTTCGGCGGAAATTATTATATAAACAGCTTCTATATCTTTATCCTTAAAACTTTCCGCGTAATCCGCAAGGGTTACATATTCATCGTTAAGTTTCAGAACCTTTTTGGTGAGCATTGTGTTCATATCCAGATCCGTTGTATAGGCAAATTTGGATCTGTCGAAATATCCAAGGCTGTGAACCTGGGAAAGGAAATAATCCCCGACAAAAAGAGTATCCTTAAAGGAATAAAAACCCGCGTTATCCTTTTGCGGAACAATTCCGCCCCGGATTTCCGGTTCTTCCGGTTCGGAACTTTCCGGATTTTCTCCGGAGGTTTCCGGTTCTTCGGAACCTACAATTATAATATTATCTTTTTCTTCCCTTTCCGGCTTCGAGGCGTTAACTTCTGAAGGAGTTTCCTCCGGATTTGCGTTCTGGGTTATAAAATCATTTATAAGCCTTGCAAAATCTATAAATGCGTTCGGAAGGCTGTAATCCATTTCCGTTCCTTCCGGATATTTTTCTTCCTCATATTGCTGCCAGCCGTATGCAATTAGACCGGCGGAAATTGCTATTGCGGCAAAAATCGCAGAAATTCGAATAAGCTTTCCGTATTTTTTTGTTCTTACAACAGCTTTGTTTTTTCTTAACAAGAAAGCCTTTCCCCTTTCCTCGATAATATCTCAAGAAATAATAACATAAACATTCCCTTATGTCTACTTATAATTTATGAATTTTTAAAATTTTGCTGTTAAAAATGTTCTTGACTGAAAGCCTTCTTTAATATATAATATTACAGTCAATTAAATATAACCCGCTAGTGTAGCACAGTCGGTAGTGCAGCTGATTCGTAATCAGCAGGTCGCGTGTTCGAGTCACGTCACTAGCTCCATTTTTAAAAAGGTCGCGCTGATTACGAATCAGCGTGACTTTTTAAAAATTTTTGCAAAAAAATGAAAATAATACTTGCTTTTTATCGGCGGCTATGTTATAATAACCTTCGCTGATGTAACAGCATCTGGGTGTGGCGCAGTTGGTAGCGCGCTACCTTGGGGTGGTAGAGGCCGTGGGTTCAAGTCCCGTCACTCAGACCAAAATCCCGCAGTCGAAAGACTGCGGGATTTTTTTTGCTCTTTTTTGGCTTTACAGTTCTTTTTATATGTGATATCCTTTATTAAGTATATTTCGAAAGGATGAAATGCCATGCGCTTTACTCTTCTTTAAAAAATATATTAAGGAGAGATTATATGACAAAAACAGCTTATCTTTTTGGGGAAATCCACGGTTCCGAAGCCGTTTGTTTAAAGGAATTTGAAATCTGGAAAGAATTTTATGATGGTGGATTGCGCCATCTTTTTCTGGAAATACCGTATTACGAGGCGCAGTTTCTTAATCTTTGGATAAAATCCGAAGATGATTCCATTCTTGACGAACTTTGGATCGATAACGAAGGCACCGCAGGAAATTCCGTTTTCGACCGTGAGTTTTTTATTAAAATCAAGCTATCATGTCCAAAAACCGTTTTTCACGGAACAGATATAGGCCATGCCTATAACACCACCGGAAAAAGATATCTCGAAAGTATCCTGCCGAATTCGGAAGAATATCACCTTGCGCTCGAAAATATCGAACAAGGCAGAAAATATTACGAAGCCTGGAAAAAAACCGCTGACGAAGATTATATCGAAGGCAACCGCGAAAAAGAAATGGCGGAAAATTTTATCCGGGAATTCGATTCCGTTAACGGCGACATAGTCGGCTTTTACGGCGAAGCTCATGTTTTTTCGGAATGTGTCGGCAACTTCGGAATTTCCAAAAATATGTGTTCTATGATTAAAAATCATTTCGGAAGCAAAATTCAAGTTGTTCCAAAACTTATAAAAGACCTTATAGAACCGCTTTCCGCCACCGAAATTGAACTTTGCGGAAAAAAATATCCTGCCGAATATTTTGGAAAAGTATATACGCCTTTTGACGAAACCTGTGATTACATAGAAATTTTCCGGCTTAATAACCCGGGAAACGATTTTGGCGGATTTGCAAAAAAGGATAACTTTATTCCGGAGATGCTTTATCCTTGCGGCATAAGTGACGGTGAAGTTTTCGTTATTGATTCGCTGAAAGACGAAAAATCGGTTTTAGTACAGATTTTTATATGCGACAGATTTTCCGATGAATACGGACAAATTACGACAGAAATTGATATGGAGAAAAAATGAAAAAAGAAATTTTTGCTGATTTATATACCGAGGAAGGGGGAAATCTTCCGAAAATCCCATGGAACACCTATCCCCGCCCACAGATGAAAAGAGATTCTTTTTTCTGCCTTAACGGTGAATGGGAATTTTGCACATCCACCAACAGCGCCATTCCGGGATTTTTTAAAGAAAAAATAATCGTTCCCTTCCCTCCCCAATCGCTTCTTTCCAAAATTCACCGGGATATTCCCGAAAAAGAATATCTTTTTTATAAAAAAGTTTTTTCGCTTCCGGAAAATTTTAACCGCGGAAAAGTAATTCTTCATTTTGGCGCAGTTGACCAGTTCGCCTCCGTCTGGTTAAACGGAAAATTCATTGGTGAGCACGAGGGCGGTTACGAGCATTTTTCCTTTGACATAACTTCCGTGCTCAAAAATGAAAACGTGCTCATTGTTAAAGCAAAGGACGAAATGAGTTCCTTTGTTCTTCCTTACGGAAAACAAAGCGCAAAACGCGGCGGAATGTGGTACACTCCCGTTTCCGGAATCTGGCAGACCGTATGGATCGAAAGCGTTCCGGAAAAACATATAACTTCCGTTGATATCAAAACCGGAAAAGATTTTGCGGAATTTTCGATAAAAGGTATTTCCGAAGGAACAATTTTTGTAAAAACCTCGAAAAAGGTTATAAGCGAAAATTTTTCCGGCGGAAAAGCAAGAATCGAAATTAAAAACCCCAAAGTCTGGTCGCCAAAATATCCTTACCTTTATGAATGTGAAATCGCCGCCGGAGAAGATAAAATTGAAACATATTTTGCGCTCCGGACTCTTTCCATCAAAGAAGTCGGTGGAATTCCAAGGCTTTGCCTTAATGGAAAACCTTATTTTTTCCATGGACTTCTTGATCAGGGTTACTGGAGTGACGGAATTTTTACCCCTGCTTCCCCCATTTGTTACGAAAAGGATATCCTTGCGGCAAAATCCCTTGGATTCAACACCTTAAGAAAACACATAAAAATCGAACCGGAACAGTTTTATTACGATTGCGACCGGCTCGGAATGATAGTTTTCCAGGACATGGTGAATAACGGCGATTACAGTTTTTTCCGTGACACCGCCTTACCCACCGCCGGTTTTAAACGCAAAAACGACCGAAAACTTCACCGGGACATAAAAACAAGGGAAGCCTTTCTTAAAGCCATGGAACAAACCGTTGAACAGCTTAAAAACCACCCTTCGGTTTGTTACTGGACCATTTTTAATGAGGGCTGGGGCCAGTTCGAAAGCACCGAAGCTTATCGGAAAATGAAAGAACTGGATCCCGACAGATTCATCGGTTCCTATTCCGGCTGGTTCAAAGGCGGCGAAAGCGACGTTTCCAGCGAGCATTGTTACTTTAAGCCTTTTAAAACTTATAAATCCGAAAAACCTCTTGTGCTTACGGAATTCGGCGGCTACGCTTTTGCGCCGGAAAACCACCGTTTTAACGTTGGTGATGAATACGGTTATAAAAAATTCAAAAGCCGCGAGGAACTTGTTTCCGCCGTTACCGGACTTTATGAACGGGATATAATTCCGGCAATAAAGGAAGGACTTTGCGCCGCAATTTATACGCAGATTTTCGACGTTGAGGACGAAACAAACGGAATTTTCAGTTATGACAGAAAAGTTCTTAAAATAAAACCGGAAGAATTCCTTCCGATTTCTGAAAAAATTTATGAAGAAATAAAAAACGCAGGTCAATGACCTGCGTTTTTTTATTTTTTTAATATCGAATTCCAAAAGCGGTTACAGAAATTTTGCTTGCGCCGAAGGGTATGAATATCCGGTCTGTCCAAGATGCGGAATAACCCTTGAACGGGAATATCAAGCATATTGCGACCGATGCGGTCAGGCTCTTGACTTGAAGAAATACGGAAGATAGATAGAACAAAATCGGAATACACCAAATTAAAACAGGAGCTGTCATAAGAAATTATGACGGTTCCTACTTGCTTCTTGGCGAAAGAAGAAAAAGAAATAAGCCCCTCAAATAAGGGGCTTTAATATTATTTGTCAAGAATTTCCGGGGGATAAAACCTTACACCTGTTATCTTGTTTTCTTTAAAAAAACGATACGCCTTTTGTGACATAAAAGGCCATTGCCAAATATCCCAATACATACCAAACCATTCATGAGTAAGGGCAAAATCTGGGATATCTCTTAAATCGCTTGTATTATAATAAATGCGACCTTTAGGATAGACTTTTTCATGACCACATATATTGCACACGCTAAAATCATGAATAATATTTGTTTCATTTGCCATTTTTGGCATAACTCCAGTTATCTTAAGTTGGAAAATCTCTTCAAAAGGCTTTTTTTCCTTATATTTAATAATCGGCCAAAATTCGCACCCTGTAAGCCCAGCTTCCTCTGCAAGTTCCTTAAATCTTTTTGAAACAAGAAAACCATTTGTCCATCTCAGACCAACAATGTCTTTTTTCCCTAAACTGGTTCTTTCTATTAGCTGTAAAGGCCTATTCTGAATTTTTCCTTTTGTGCAAATTTCGCAACCGCTGTTTTGGTCATATGATTCTTTAAGATATCCATAATCTTTCTTAGGCATAGGGCGGCTTTCGGTATATGAATCTGGTTTCATTTGCATTATAGGTGCTGAAAGCATCTCCTCTTTAGAAAACATTTCATCATCTGTTATGAATTTTGAAAAATTATTCTCCTCTAAATATTGTATTAACAATTTGTATTTTGGGTCATCTTCAAATAATTTAACAATGAAACTTCCAGTATCTTTCATCCCTGGGTATTTTTTATCCATAATCTCAAATGCTTTTTTTCCAGCCGATTCATCATACTTTGTGTTAAAAACAATTCTTTTTTCTATTCTCATTTTTACTTATCCTTTCAATTTCAAAGAACTAAGATAATCTTCTGCTAATTGCAATAATTCAGGATAATCTCCGTACACATAATTTATGGCTTCTTTTAGTTTATGTTCCGGTTTCAGTATCAAAGTACTCTCTACGGCCTAAATATACACCCTATTTATGTTTTTATCAATAAAAAAAATCCCCTGTTTTTTCAAACAGAGGATTTTTCTTTTCAATTATTTTTTTCCACCGAGGACTTTTGCGTTTCTAAATCCGCCGATAGTAAGAATTGCGGAACCCGCAAAGGAGAAGGCCGCAACGATAAGGCCGGTGGAAACACCTCCGGCTGTGGTGTCGCCCTGGATCATAAGGATAACCGCGATTGCGAAAACGCAGGCAGCCTTAAGGATAATTCCTTTTGCTTTGCTCGGGTGGTTGCGGTGGTTAATAGCATCAACCGCAACAAGAAGCGCAAGAGCAACCTGGGCGCAAAGGGTTATGGTGCTTCCGAGAACATCCGCAGTTTCGGCGGCTTTGAAAAGTACGCCGACAACAAGAATCCAGGAAACGTATGCGTTGATGCAGCCGGCAACGATAAGGAGAATTGCGCCATAGAAAATCATTTTTGCGCCTGGGCATCTGGGGTCAAACAAAGGTTTTTTGGTTTTCTTTTTCATAGATTTTTTGCCTTTCTGTTATTTTGCGGAAACAGCTTTTTTTACCGCGTTTATAACGTCTTTTTCGGTCATTTCAAATTTTTCTGCAAGTTCGCCGAGTTTTCCTACTTCGCCGAAAACATCTTTAACACCAACCGGAATAATCGGTGCGGGACAGTTTTGTACCGCAACTTCGGAAACAGCGGAGAAAAGGCCGCCGAGAATGTTGTGGTTTTCCGCAACTACCGCGCATTTGGTCTTTTTAAGAGATTCAACAACGGTTTCTGCGTCGATGGGTTTGATGGTATGTACGTTGATAACCTCAACGTCAATGCCTTCTTCCTTAAGTTTTTCCGCCGCATCGAGAGAGGTTTTTACCATAATTCCGGAAGCAAAAATGGTAACGTCTTTTCCCTCTTTAATTTTATCGGCTTTGAAAAGATCGAATTTATAATCTTTTCCGAAAATTTCCGGACATTCTTTTCTGAACATACGAATATAAACAGGGCCGTTGTAATCAACAATCTGGGGAAGAGCCTGGATCATCTGTTCGTTATCAACCGGTTCAAAAATAACCATGGTAGGAATCGAACGAAGAACGCCGATATCTTCCATGCTCATATGGGTTCCGCCGTTAAGCTGGGCAGAAATTCCCGGATCGGAACCGACGATTTTTACGTTTTGTTTTGCGTAAGCTATGGAAATTGCAATCTGGTCGCAGATTCTTCTTGTTGCAAAAGGAGTGAAAGAAGAAATAAACGGGATAAATCCATAGGAAGAAAGTCCCGCGGCGACAGAAGCCATGTTCTGTTCCGCAATACCAACATCGAAGGCTCTTTCAGGAAATTCCTTGCGGAGAGCGGTTGTTCCGTTGCAGTTTGCAAGGTCGGCGTCAAGAACGCAGATGCGTTCATCTTTTCTCATAAGTTCAGCGATAGTGCTTCCGAAAGCTTCTCTCATCATCATAACAAAATCCGCCTCCCTTTCACTGAAGTTCCGCAAGCGCGGCTTCGACATTTTCTTTGTTCATGGTCATGCTGTGGCATTTAAAGCCCGCGGCTTCGACAAAGCTTATTCCCTTGCCTTTTACGGTTTTGAGAATAATCATGGAAGGCTGGCCTTTTTTTGCCTTTGCACGGTCGATTGCGGCGGAAATTGCTTCGCAATCGTGGCCATCGATTTCCTGGGTGTACCATCCGAATGCTTTCCATTTGGATTTAAGGTTTCCGAGGGAGTTGATATCCTCTACGTTGCCGTCAAGCTGCATTCCGTTGTAATCGGTAAAACCGATAAGGTTATCCAACTTTTTGCTTGCGGCAAGCATTGCTGCTTCCCAGATCTGTCCTTCCTGGGATTCGCCGTCGCCGATTACGGTATAGATGGTTGCGCCGTCTTTTTTAATTTTGGAACCTATTGCGATACCAACCGCGCAGGAAAAACCCTGGCCAAGAGAACCGGCAGTCATATCAACGCCGGGGGTTTTGTTCATATCGCAATGGCTCGGAAGATTGGTTCCGAATTTGTTGAGAGTATAAAGCCATTCTTTCGGGAAAAATCCTTTAAGCGCAAGGGTTGCATAAACAACCGGGCCGGCATGACCTTTTGAAACAACAAGTCTGTCGCGGCCTTCCATTTTGGGATTTTCCGGATCGATGTTCATTTTGTCGAAATAAAGCACCTTCATAAGTTCGGCAATCGACATGGAACCGCCGATGTGTCCGCTTCCGATGCTTCCGATACATTCAACTGTCATTCTGCGTATTTCTTTGCAGATTTCGTCCATTTCTTTCACTCCTTCCAGTTATATACAACTAGACGAATATATTATAGCACAAAATCCGCATAATCGACAGCTTTTTTTATAAATATTTGTTTTTTTGTAAAAAAACCTCTGTTTAACCAAAAAAACAGAGGCTTTTTTCAGAGTTTGTTTTCGTCAACCCATTTTTTTGCCATTTCTACTGCGTCTTCAAGAGTTTTTTCTGTTCCTTTTTCGCCTTCGGCAATGGGATTGGTTTTGTTGAGCGGAACTATTATTTTGTTTTTGTTCTTTTTCTTTCCGAACATTTTATCACGTCCTTTCGTGTGTATAAACCTCCCCGGTTTTTCGTATAATTTTTCCGGAGGTGTTTTTATGTTCAAAAAATTTGTCCCGTATGTTATTTCCGTTGCGTTTGCCCTTGGAATCGGCGGACTTTCCGCTTTTCTTACCAAAGACAGTATGCCCATTTATTCCGCAATAAACCGTCCCGCCCTTTCTCCGCCGCCGGAACTTTTCCCAATTGTGTGGAGCGTTCTTTTTGTGCTCATGGGAATTGCGGCGGCAATGGTTTGGTGCTCAAACGGAAGGCAGATTGATTCCGCACTGCTTTTTTACGGTGCTCAGCTTGTTTTTAATTTTTGCTGGACGCTTATTTTCTTTAACTTCCGGGAATATTTTGCGGCGTTCCTCTGGCTTTTGATTCTTCTTGTGCTCATCGGAATAACGATGGTTAAATTTTACAGGATCAAAAAACTTTCCGGGTGGTTTTTGCTCCCTTATTTTGCCTGGGTTTGCTTCGCCGGATATCTCAATTTTATGATCTGGAGACTTAATCCATGAAATTCGATTAGAACATTGCCGTTTTTTCAAGTTCACGCTTCAGCTTTGAAATAATCTTTTTTTCAAGCCTTGAAATATAGGATTGGCTTATGCCTATCATATCCGCAACTTCCTTTTGTGTGTGCTCCTTTTCCCCTTTAAGGCCGAAACGGAGCACCATTATTTTATGCTCCCTTTCTCCCAATCTGTCCACCGCTTCGTTGAGCACCGTTCTTTCCGCATCCTGTTCGATTCCTTTGTTAACAACGTCGTTTTCCGTTCCGAGTATATCAGAAAGAAGCAGTTCGTTTCCGTCCCAATCCACGTTAAGCGGTTCATCTATGGAAATTTCGTTCTTTTGGGGCTGGGTTTTGCGGATAAACATCAAAATCTCGTTTTCGATGCATCTCGAAGCGTATGTGGCAAGTTTAATACCTTTACAGGGTGAAAAAGTATTTACCGCTTTGATAAGTCCTATAGTTCCTATGGAAACAAGGTCTTCTATACCTATTCCGGTGGATTCGAATTTTTTTGCGATATATACAACAAGGCGAAGGTTATGTTCTATAAGCATGTTTTTTGCTTTCGGATCTCCGTTTTCAAGAAGCTCAAAAGCCTTTTCTTCCTCTTCTTTTGAAAGAGGCGGCGGAAGGTTATCCGGTCCGTTTATATAAAAAATCGGTTTACTAAAATATTTTTGCAGAACCTTTTCAAAAACCCTTTTTGTTATTTCAAATATTTTCATTTTTATACCTCCGAAAAGATTTTTTCTTTTAAAATAACGTTTTTACCGATTATCAAAGTGTTTTCCGGTGCATTTTCCGAAAAGGCTATAATTATATTTTCCGCCTCAAATTCACCGTTTCCGTTTATAATCACAACTTTTTCCGGGCGGAAACCGGGAATGAGCACCGAGCCGGAAACGGTTTTGCATGGAATAAGCATTAATTTATATTCCGTGCTCAAATCCATGTTTTTTATTTCCAAAAGCATTTTCGGCGGAAGGATTTTTTCAAAGGATTTTGCCGAAGTTACCGCCACCGGAGTTCCGCTGAGAGGTTCCGAAAGGTTGTTGCCCGTATCGGTAAATCCTTTGAGCACGGCGGTTTTTCCGAAGCAAAAAACCTTTGCCAAAAAGGTTCCTTCCGGTTCTCCCCTTCTGAAAAGTCTTTGCAGAATTTCTGTTATAACAAAAGCGGCCGTTCCGGAAAGGACTATTTCCAAAGCGGAAAATTCAAAATAAACGATCCCGCCTTTTACAAAAAACGAATCTGTTTTTGTAAAAGAATTTATGAGCATCATAAAGCCGGAAAATAAAAATCCGCATATGTAAAAAATTATCAGAAGCCTTAAAAATTCCCGGAATTTTCTTTTTCCGAAAGTTATGAGCACCATCAAAACCGAGGCAGCAAGTTTTGTTGCGGCAAAAACAATTTTTGAAAAGCCGAAGAAAACAATCAGCGAATAAACTGCACCCAAAACCGCTCCCAAAAACCCGCGGATTCTTACAAATTTTGCTCCCGCAAGCCTTGCCGTTCCAAAAAGAACAAGATAATCCACCGCAAGATTTATCGCAAGAAGGATATCCACATATACCGTTACCAAAAAAGCATCCCCTTCCTGAAAAATTATATTATTTTTAAAATGTTTTTTCGGTCGAAACATATACCTTCGGAAATTTATGTGATACAATATAATTAGTTTCCCGGAGGTGTTCAACAATGATAACAATAAGAAAATTTTCAAAAAAAGACGCAAAAGATGCCGCCGCAATCTGGAACAGGGTTGTTGAGGATGGAGTTGCCTTCCCCCAGCTCGAAGGTCTTTCTGTAAAAGAGGCGGAAAAATTTTTTGTCGAACAGGATTTTACCGGCATTGCTTCGGACAGCGAAACCGGCGAAATTGTCGGACTTTATATCCTTCATCCAAACAATATCGGAAGATGCGGACATATTGCCAACGCAAGTTACGCCGTAAAAGCGGATTGCCGCGGAAAACATATAGGCGAAGCCATTGTTTCCCATTCTCTTGAAAAGGCCAAGGAGCTTGGTTTTAAGCTTATGCAGTTCAACGCGGTTGTTGCGGCGAACCACCCGGCTATCCACATTTATGAAAAACTCGGATTTATCCGGCTTGGAACGATTCCCGGCGGATTCCACATGAAGGACGGACATTACGAGGATATTATCCTTTTTTACCACACCCTTTGATTTGACGTTTTTTAGGAGAGTTTCATAAAATACATAGAGGTGATTTTATGAAAAAAAGCAGACGGATTTATTATTCGGACGAAATTTCCGGAAAGGAAACAATGGATTACATAGAGGAATTCAGTCCGCACAGACTTTCATTCATTCGTTTTGAGGAAAATTCTGAGAAAATTTTTGACGCGGATGAGGAAAAAGTGTTTTCTGAAAATGTGATAGGCCTGTGATTTTATTTCCATTAATTTGCACAAAAGCCCGGCTTTTTTAAGCGCGGGCTTTGTTTTTTAAGCCGAAACGGCATATTTTTAAAAAAATTACGTTTTGCACAAAGGATTTGTGCTTATTTTATGCAAACAGACATGTTAACTGGTAAACACTAATAAAAATAAATGTGAATTTTTATGAATTTTTTACTAAAATGTATTGAAATATTTTTATAAATCCTTTAAAATATGTAATGGACATTTTTAATAACATGTTCTATTGAAAGAGGGGTACTAATGTCAAACAGATTATTTCAGGGTATAATACACCAGATGCATGACAGTATCGGTCGTACTGTCGGCGTTGTTGATGATTGCGCTTCTGTTGTCGCTTGCAGCGACCTTGCGCGCACCGGCGAAAGAAATGATTTTCTTGTTACTGATTTCGGTTCCACCGAAGAATGTCATGTTCGCGACGGATTTACATATAAAACTTTTGGTTCCGAAGAAAAACCCGAATTTGCGGTTTTTGTTGCGGGAACCGATGAACTTGCCGCACAGTTCTGCTCTCTTATGGCAGTTTCTCTTGCAGGAATCAAACAATATTATGACGAAAAATATGACCGCGCAAACTTTATCAAAAACGTAATTCTCGATAACATCCTTCCCGGCGATATTTATATCAAGGCAAGGGAACTTCGCTTCCCCACCGATGTTTCGAGGGTTGTTCTCTTTATCCGCGTTCTCAGCGTAAACGATATTTCCGTTTTCGATATTATCCAGAACCTTTTCCCGGATAAATCCAAGGACTTTGTTTTCAGCGTAAGCGAATCCGACATCGTTCTTGTTAAGGAAATCCGACCCGGCATTGAAACCGCCGACCTTGAAAAACTTGCACGCTCCATTGTTGATACTCTCGGAAGCGAGTTTTTTACCAGGGTAAACGTCGGTATCGGTACCGCTGCAACCGGAATCAAAGACCTTGCAAAGAGCTTCAAGGAAGCACAGGTGGCTCTTGAAGTCGGAAAAGTTTTTGATACCGATAAATCCATCATCAGCTACAACAACCTTGGAATCGCAAGACTTATTTACCAGCTTCCCACCACCCTTTGCGAGATGTTCCTTAAAGAAGTTTTCAAAAAAGGTTCCATCGAAAGCCTTGACCAGGAAACTCTTTTCACCATTCAGAAATTTTTTGAGAACAACCTTAACGTTTCCGAAACCAGCCGTAAACTTTTTGTTCACAGAAACACCCTTGTTTACCGTCTTGAAAAAATCAAAAAGCTTACCGGCCTTGATCTCCGCGAATTTGACCACGCGATCATCTTTAAAGTTGCACTTATGGTCAAAAAATATCTTTCCGCAAATCCCGTAAAATATTAAAACCAAAACCGTTTAATTGAGAGGTACAAACTTGATAGAATTTCAGAATGTTACCAAAAAGTATCCTAACGGAACCGTTGCGCTCGATAACGTAAGCCTTAGGATCAATGACGGCGAATTCGTTTTTATCGTCGGATCTTCCGGCGCCGGAAAATCCACCCTTATCAAACTTATGTTAAGGGAGGAAACCGCAAATTCCGGAGTTGTTAAAGTAAACGGAAAAAATCTTGGAAAAATGGCAAGATATAAAATCCCGAAATTCCGCCGTTCCATCGGCATTGTTTTCCAGGATTTCCGCCTTATTCCCAATATGAACGCTTACGACAACGTTGCGTTCGCGCTTCGCGTTACCAATGTTCCTTCCAAGGAAATCAAACGCAAAGTTCCCTATATGCTCAACCTTGTGGGTCTTGCTTCAAAAATGAAATGCAAACCGGAAGAACTTTCCGGCGGCGAACAGCAGCGCGTTGCGCTTGCCCGCGCCCTTGTAAACTCCCCTTCCCTTATCATTGCGGACGAGCCCACCGGAAACATTGACCCGGAACTTTCCTACGAGATTGTTGACCTTCTTAATGAAATCAATAAGCTTGGCGTAACCATTGTTATGGTAACCCATGAACACGACCTTGTTGAACAGTTTAACCACCGTGTTATAACCATCAACAACGGCGCCGTTATCAACGATACAAAAGAAACGGGGGCTTATTCATGCTGAACAGTTTCTTTTATCTTGTAAAACAGGGTTTTAAAAACCTTTGGAACAACCGGCTTATGTCCCTTGCTTCCGTCGGCGTTCTTGTTTCCTGCATGCTTTTAATCGGTGCGGCGGCGCTTCTTTCCCTTAACGTTTCCAGCATTGTAGATGCCGTTGAGGACCAGAGCGAAGCTATTGTTTATCTTGAGGAAGACCTTGATTCCGCCGCAATCGAAGAAGTCCGCGCAGGAATAATCGCCACCGGAAAAGTTTCCACCATCGAATTTATTTCCAAAGAGGATGCTCTTTTTTCCATGATGGAATCCATGGGCGATGACGGTATGCTTTTTGACGCATATCAGAAGGACAACAACCTTCCGGATTCTTTCCGAATCACTTTCACCGATGTTTCCGACCTTGAAAACACCGTTATGCATCTCGAATCCCTCCTTGGAGTGGATTCCGTTTCCGCCCTTACCGAAGTTGCGGAAGTTATAACCGGCGTTAAAAACATGGCATATATCGGCGGAACAATTATAATCGGTCTTCTTATTGCCGTTTCCCTTATGATTATCGGAAACACCATTAAAATCACCGTTTTCAGCAGAAAACGCGAAGTCAACATTATGAAATATGTTGGTGCCACCAACGGATTCATTCGTCTTCCGTTTATTGTTGAAGGAATCAGCCTCGGAGTTTTTTCCGGTGCGCTTTCCTACGGAATAATCTATTTTGCTTATGATTATCTTGTAAAATGGGTTTCTTCCCAGACCGCGACATGGTTCGGCCAGATTATTTCCGAACTTGTTCCTTTTTCCGAAATTTCGCAGTATCTGCTTATAGGATTTATCGGCGGCGGCGCATTCATCGGAATTTTCGGCTGTGTTGCCTTTATCGGAAAACACCTTAAAGTTTAATAAGGAGGACAAAATGACCGAAAAAACTTTTAAACGATTCCTTATTTCCGTTCTTTGTTTTTGTCTTTCCGCTTTGATGATAATCGCTTCCCCGGTTGTTTTTGCAACCGAAGGTGCACCCGCTTCCGAAGCCGAAGCACCTTCCCAGACCAACCCTTCGGATGAAGAATACCGCGAACAGATTTCCGACCTTCAGGATGAACAGATCAAAATCCAGGAGGAAATGAAAGACTATAACAACAAAATTAACAACATCAAGGACGACAAAAAGAAACAGCAGGCCATTGCAAACACCATTGATGAAAAAATCAGCATAACCCAAAAGGCCATTGATGTCGGTCTTGAAAAAATTGCGCTTACGAACAAATATATTTCCGAGAAAAAACAGGAAATTGAAAACAAGGAAAAGGATATTGAAGATACCCTTCAGCTTTTCCGTGAAAGAGTTCGCGCAATTTATATGACCGGAGGTTACTCCGACACCGCAAACTCCATTGTTATGCTCCTTTCCTCCAAAAGCGTTTCCGAATTCCTTACCAGAAGCGAATATCTTGAAAGGATTGCGGAGCACGATAAGGAAATTGTTTCCGGACTTCGGGACGAACTTTTGAAACTTGAAGAAGAAAAAGTTGTTCTTGAAGCGGAAAAAGCTGCCCTTGAAGAAGAAAAAGCCGCCCTTGAAAAAGAGCAGGAAGAACTTGAAAAACAGCTTAAAGAAGCCAAAAGTTCCATCCAGGACCTTGCGGCAATGCAGAAAGAATACGAAGCAAACTATGCCGAACTTTCCGCAATGCAAAAACAGATCCAGGCGGAGCTTCTTGATATTTATAAAAACCTTAACACTTCCAACGAAGCCTATGTCGGCGGTGAAATGATGTGGCCGGTTCCCGGATTTTCCAAAATATCCAGTTATTACGGCTGGCGTTTTAACAACACCGATTTCCACACCGGCATTGATATCACCGGCTCCGGAGTTCACGGCGCACCCGTTGTTGCGGCAAACACCGGAACGGTTGTTCACACAAAAACATGTCCCTATAACGGCTATTCCTATGGCTACGGCACTTACATAATCGTTGACCACGGCGGCGGCATTACAACCCTTTATGCCCACCTCAGCGCAATCAACGTAAAGGTCGGCGACATTGTTGTTATGGGTGAACAGATAGGAAAAGTCGGAAACACCGGCTGGAGCACCGGCGCGCATCTCCATTTTGAGGTCCGCAAAAACGGCTCCGCCGTTAACCCCATTTCCTACATTACCTAATTTTTATCTAAGGAGAAATTTATGGGTAAAAAAATAAGCCTTGGTACTGCCATTACTCTTATTCTTATTGCGATTACAATAACCTTTACTTTTGCAATGGTTCTTGCTCTCCGCAATTTTAACAATAAGGTAAGCAGCATTACCGAACGCGAAAACATGTTCGCAAAATTCACCGAAATTGATAACTATGTCCGTTATAACCACGGCGAAGCCATTGACGAAGCCACCCTTATGGATGCCGTTGCAAAAGGTTATCTTTCCGGAATAAACGACCCCTATGCAAAATATATGAATGCCGCGGAATATTCGGCGTTTATCGAGGCTTCCGGAAAAACCATTTCCGGCGTCGGAATCATCTGTTCCATGGACAGCGACGGATATATGTACGTTGATAACGTTTACGAAGGTTCCACCGCCGCTTCCGCCGGAATTGTTCCCGGCGACCTTATCATCAAAGTTGATGATATAAACCTCAGCAAAGATAACTATTCCCAGGCGGAAGCTCTTCTTACCGGCGACGCGGGTACAAAAGTTTCCCTTACCGTTCGCCGCGACAGCGAAGACACCGTAATGGAAATAACAAGGCGTGTTCTTGTTCCCACAACGGTTTTTACCACCACCTTCAGCGATATTCATTATATTCGCATCAACGATTTTTCCGAAGGAACCCCCGACCAGTTCAGCAAGGCTGTTGAAAAAGCAATTTCTGCCGGCGCACCGGCGCTTGTTATCGACGTTCGCTCCGTTAACACCGGAACGGATTCCGCCGCGGCTGAAATGATCGATAAATTTGCTCCCGCGGGCGATATTCTTTACGTTGAATATCAGACCGGAAACAAGGAAGTTCTTTATACTTCTAATTCCCGCGATACCGTTATTCCGACCGTTGTTCTTGTTAACGAAATGACTTCCGGTCCTGCGGAATTTTTTGCCGCCGGCCTCCGCGATTTTGGAATCGCAAGCATTGTCGGAAGCCAGAGCGCAGGTTACGGTTCCCTTCAGCAGATTTTTAAGCTTGATGACGGTTCCGCAATTCAGCTTACCATCGGAAAATATTATCTTTCAAATTCCAACACCTCCTGGGAAGGAATCGGAATTACTCCGGATTACATCGTTGCTTACGATTACACAACCCTTAATTTCAGCGATCTTTCCCTGCTTGATACCGGTGTTGACGTCCAGCTTTCAAAAGCCATCGAAATTGCCGCTTCCTCCGTTGTTTTTTCTGAACCGGAAGAAAGCGAAAATTCCGAAGAAACTTCTTCCGAAGGCTGATTTTCGACATAATTTTTCTTGACAATTTCATCTTGTACGAATATAATTGAAACATTGTGATTCCCTAAGGAGGGTATTTTTAAAATGGATAAAAAAGTTGTTGTAACTGCAAGCGGCCTTAAAGCTCTTGAAGAAGAACTCGAAATGCTTAAAACCGTTCGCAGAAAAGAAGTTTCCGATAAAATCCGCGTAGCACGCGGCTATGGTGACCTTTCCGAAAACAGCGAATATGACGAAGCAAAAAACGAACAGGCCATTGTTGAAGCAAGAATTGCCGACCTCGAAGTTATGCTTAAAAACGTTGTTATTCTTGACGAAAACGAAATCGTTAAAGACACCGTTTCCCTTGGTTCCACCGTTAAAGTTTATGACGAGGAATTTGAGGAAGAACTTGAATACGTTATCGTAGGTTCCACCGAAGCCGACCTTGACCTTGGAAAAATTTCCGACGAATCCCCCGTTGGAAAAGCTCTTTTGGGCAAAAAAGTCGGCGAAGTTGCCGAAGCAATTCTTCCCGGCGGCGATACCGCAAAATTCAAAGTTATCAGCATCGGCTGATAAACCGAAAAAGATTAAAAAAGCCCGCATTTGCGGGCTTTTTTCTTTTATACACAAATTTTATTATTGCATTTTGTTCAAATCAACAAATTCTGTAAATTTTTATATATAACTGAAACAAAAAGGCTTTTTTATGTTACTATTGTATTGAAGGGAGGTAATTTTATGAAAAAACTTATATCCGTGCTCATAGTTCTTATTTTGCTTTTAACCGCATGCTCAAGCCCTTCCGAACCCACCGAACAACAAGAAACAAGCGAACTCGGCGAAGGTTCAAGGGTTCTTGAAGGCTGCATTTTTAAAACTGCCGATGAAAAATACGGCGTTCAAAAGGACGGTAAAATAATTCTTCCCGCAAATTATGATGAATTCAAAAGAATCGGTAAACTTGGCGGAAAAATGTTCTATGCTCTTGGTTTTAAAGACGGAACAAAACGTTGTATTGAATGGAATGAAGACGGCGCAGTTATCGGAACCGCCGAAACCGAAAGAACCCTCTATGATATTTTCGATTTTGAAGGAAACATGCTTCTTTCCTTCCCTGTTGACGATTTTTATAAATCCGATTCAAAACAGCTTTATGTAACCCTTGAAGGAAATTATTACATTTATGATTTTTCCGACAGCGGAGAAATTGAAGAAGAATGGGTTCACGAAAAAGGGAAAAACGGAAGAACTGTTTTTGAATTTGACGAAATTGAATATAATTATAATGCTTCCGGATTTGGAACTTACATCGGTCTTGCGGATTCCGAAGGAAATATTGTTCTTCCGGAAATATACAGCTACATAATTCCCGTTCTTGGTGACAGAATTATCGCCAGCACCCGCAGCGCAATGGTCGGTTATACCGCTTACAGACTTTATGACAGCGAATGTAATTTGCTTTGCGAAAATTACAGTTATATTGACTTTCATCCGATTGACAGAGAAAATTACGAAAAAGGATTCGTTGGCGTTGCTAAAATCGATTATCCGGAACACCAATCTCCGCTTATCTGCCGCGACGAAAACGGTGAAATTTTGCCGGGCGGACTTTGGTTTGTTGACAAAAACGGAAACGCATTGAGCGAGCGCTTTGATATTGATATGATTGACATTGAATTTTCCGCAGAAGACAAATTAGCTTTCGTTAAAGACGTTGAAGGAAACGTAACAGAAATTCCTATCGGAGATTACATCATCGAAAAGGATTGGTGATTTTAATGAAAAAAATTGTTGCGCTAATTCTGGTTTTTCTTTTGCTTTGCGGGTGTTCTGTTCCGGAAGAACCGATTATTGATGAACCGCAGAGCGAACCGGAAGCTTCTTCCGAAAGCAGTTTTGAAAGTTCTTCGGAAGAAACCGAAGAAAAAGAGCCGCCAGTCCTTAAGGTTCCCGAAAGTTATTATGCTTACCGCAAAGGGGTTGTTAATTACAGCACCATTGACCCTGAAAGCGATTTTGCAAAAAGTGCGGTTGATTTTGCGTTGGCCTATCTTGAAAAAAATTTTTCCGAAAACGAAGAAATTGAAAGTTTTGAAATAACCGCAGTTGAAGTTGATATTGCAAACACGAACTGGATAGTAAACACATGGCAATATAACGATTCCATTACTCATGATGACCTTTTGAACAATTTTCTTGTAGTTCGTTACCGCTGTAACATAAAGGCAAAGGAAGGGCTCGATTATCTGAATTCCTACCCGGACCACGATTGGAACGAACCTCTCGAAGGACATCTTTGTATGGTGTTTGACCCCAATAACAAATACGATTATACATCTGTTAACGGCCACAAATGGGAATTCTGGAACAGTAATATATGGCCATGGAACGATCTTTCCTATTCCGATGAAGAAATTTTTGAAAAGCTTTATGCCAGAACCGAAGAAGAACTTCCCCTTCATACTTTCATTGAACCCGATGATAAAATAGCTTTGCTTGCGGCCGAACAGGTTCGGGAAAAATTTGAGGAAACTTTAAAAAACGACCCCAACGTAATAAGCTATGAAATTCTGGATATTGTTCCGAACATCAACGAAACGAACTGGTTTATAAATATGCCCTCCGTTGGCGAAGATAATCTTACCACCGGAACGCTGACAAGCTATGTTCTTTGCATAAGCAAGCGCTGGAAAATGGAAGTTGTTGATGAACCGACCCCGACTTACGGAAAATATCATTCCAGCCAGTTTTATAACGAAGCCCGCGACGGAATTATCGAAAGCAGCGTTTATATGGTTTATGATTGCGGCGAATGGAAACCCCTTGGTTTTACTAAGAATCCGGTTGACAGATTCGCTGACCTTACAGACGAAAAACTTATTGAGCTTATTAACGAAATGGCTTCTTAAAAAAACTTTTTACGCTACAACCATATTAAATGAGGTATTTTTATGAAAAAAATTATATCCGTGCTCATGGTTCTTATTTTGCTTTTAACCGCATGCTCAAGCCCTTCCGAACCCATTGATGAACAGCCGGAAATCAGCGAACCCGGTTCGAATGGTCCTTCAAAGCCGATCGTTTCCGAACCGGAAGAGGAAAAAACGGAAATTGATTACGAATATTATGAAAACTTAAAAAATTCCACCCCTACCGGAGAAAGCGAATTTGATAAACCTTTACCTTATGAGGATATTTGCTTCACTTTTGAAGTTCCGGATTTGACCGGAACGGATAAATCCGAACTTCCTTTTGTTGAAGAAAAAGCGGAATGGTGCATAAACGGAAATCATTGGATTCAAGAAAGAGAAGAACTTTTTGTTCAGTATCTTTGTGAAGATAAAGAAGCAGTTGAACTTGCAAAAGCTATAGCTATTCTTAATATCCACAGCAGTTCTTTTTCCGCAAACGAAACTTTTGAAAACATTTGCGAAGCAAATGAAAAATCACTTCTTTGGACAGCAATTATGCAAACTCCCTGGCGCGCTTATCCCGAAAATGAAAACCACGCATTTAATGTCACTTTTGATTTTTTGCATGACTTGAGCAACGGTGCATACGTTCCATGTGAAATTTATTCGGTTTCGGATGTTGAAAAAACATTCCGCTGGCTTTTCGGTGAAGAAGCAAAATTTGTTCCGCAAAGTATTCCCAATCACGGAATAAGATATTTTGAAGAACTTGGACTGTTGATCCAGTTTTTCGACGGAATTATGACAAACCCGAGCTACCCCCAAATTATTTCATATTACGAAGAAAACGGAGTTTACACGGTTGAAACTATTATGGCATACGGTAATCCCGGCGGCGGACTTAATTTTTACCTTTTGAATACCGATGGAAGAACTGTTTCCGAAATTCCTTTAAACAAAGAAAATGCCCTTTGGGTTTCGGAAATTCTTAAACCCGCCGTTTATAATTTTGAAAAAGCCGAAGATGGACATTTTATCCTTACCGGATTTTCTTACTAATATTAAAATCCAAAAAAAGCCCGCATTTGCGGGCTTTTTCTTTGTTTTAACTGTTGTCATTTTTATTTAAATATGTTAAAATAAGATGTTCTATTATGCAATAAAATAACCTTTTGAAAGGAAGATAAAATAAATGGCTGAACAGATTATGGAACAGGAACAGCAGGAACTTTCTGCAGAACAGCTTTCCGAACTTCTCCAGATTCGCCGCGATAAACTCACTGCTCTTCGCGAAGCAGGCAAAGACCCTTTTACCATCACCAAATTTAACGTAACCGGTTATTCCGGCACCATTAAAGAAACTTTCGTTGACCCCGCAGAAGGCGAAGAAAGCACCATGACCGTTTCTCTTGCAGGACGCATTATGAGCAAACGCGGAATGGGCAAAGCCTCCTTTGCGGACCTTCAGGATAAAGAAGGCAGAATCCAGCTTTATATCCGCAAAGATATGGTTGGCGAAGAAGATTATGCAGATTTCAAAAAATGGGATATCGGCGACATCATCGGAGTTGAAGGTATTGTTTTCCGCACCCATATGGGCGAAATTTCCGTAAAGGCAACCAAAATTGTTCTTCTTGCAAAATCTCTTCTTCCCCTTCCGGAAAAATTCCACGGCCTTAAAGACCAGGAACTCCGCTACAGACAGAGATACGTTGACCTTATCATCAACCCCGAAGTAAAAGATACCTTCATCAAACGCAGCCAGATTATGCGCGAGCTTCGCTCCTTCCTTGACGGACGCGGCTTCCTTGAAGTTGAAACCCCTATCCTTACTCCTTTTGAAATCGGCGCTTCCGCAAGACCTTTCCTTACCCATCACAACACCCTTGATATGGACATGGTTCTCCGCATTGAAACTGAGCTTTACCTCAAACGCCTTATCGTTGGCGGTCTTGACAGAGTTTACGAAGTCGGCCGTATCTTCCGTAACGAAGGTATGGACACCAAACACAACCCCGAATTCACCTCCATTGAACTTTATCAGGCTTTCACCGATTTCCGCGGCATGATGGACCTTGTTGAAGATATGATGAAAACCGTTGCAATGAACGTTTGCGGAACCCTTAAAATCAATTATCAGGGAACCGAAATTGACCTTGGACACTGGGAAAGACTTACCATGATCGAAGCGGTCAAAAAATATTCCGGCGTTGATTTTGCCGAAGTTGCTTCCGACGAAGAAGCCATTGAACTTGCCAAAAAACACAACGTTGAACTTCCGGAAGTTCCCACCAAAGGCGCAATTCTTGCTGAATTCTTTGATGCATTCGTTGAAGAAAACCTTATCCAGCCTACCTTCATCTACGATTACCCCGTAGAAATCAGCCCCCTTGCAAAACGCAAACCGGAAGATCCCGCATTTACCGAACGTTTTGAATATTTCATCAACGCAACCGAATTCGGCAACGCATTCAGCGAACTTAACGATCCCATCGACCAGAAAGGCCGTTTTGAACGTCAGGTTGCGGAACGTCTTGAACTTGACCCCACCAGCAAAGCGCAGGTTGACTACGACTACGTAACCGCTCTTGAATACGGTATGGCTCCTACCGGCGGACTTGGCTTCGGCGTTGACAGACTTGTAATGCTTCTTACCGACAGCGCTTCCATCCGTGACGTTCTTCTCTTCCCCACCATGAAACCCACCGATAAATAATTAATTTTAAAAAAATGGGCAGTCCCGAAGCGGGATTGCCCATTTAGCATAAAGGAACTGATTTATTATGGAACTTTGCGAAAAATTGCAGGAACTTCGGAAACGAAAAGGCCTTACCCAGGAAGAACTTGCCGGAATTTTATATGTTTCCCGAACCGCCGTTTCAAAATGGGAATCCGGAAGAGGCGTTCCGAACATTGAATCTCTCAAAGCTATTTCGAAATATTTTTCCGTTTCAATCGACGAACTTCTTTCCGGCGAAGAAATTCTTGCGGTTGCAGACGAAGATTTTAAGCAAAGGGAAAGCCGCCTTTTCGATATTATTTTCGGTCTTTTGGATTTGAGTATGATATTGTTTTTATTTCTTCCGTTTTTTGGAGAAAGAAATGGTGAAATTATTAAGGAGGTTTCCCTCCTTTCCCTTTCCGGCACTTCCGGATATATTAAAGCCGCTTATTTTGCCGTTATTTTCTCACTTTTCCTCATTGGAATTCTCATCCTTGCCTTGCAAAGTTGCGAAGCAGATTTTTGGATTAAATATAAACGCTGGTTTTCACTTGGTTTCGGCGCACTTGGCGCAATCTGTTTTATTATGACTCTTCAGCCATATGCCGCTTTTTTAACCTTCGTTTTTCTTGCAATAAAAGCTGTTATGCTTATTAAACGCCGCTGACACGGAAAGTATCGGCAATGTGACGCCGCAATTCTTTATGTTTCCGCCTTATCCGTCTATGCTTTAATAAAAAATGTAAAGGACGGATTTAAAATGAACAGAAAAATTTTGCTTTCCGGTTTTGGAAGCATTGCAGCGTTTGTTTTGTGGACGCTTTTTATTAAATTTATTGACGTTAAAGCTATCGGCCCGAATGGTTCAAATATCGGTTTTGCAACGCTTAACGAATTTTTCCATAACCTTACCGGTGTGAACATGGATTTATACGTTCTGACGGATTGGCTTGGGTTTATTCCGATTTTTATTATGTTCGGGTTCGCTGTTTTTGGTTTTATTCAGCTTTTAAAACGCAAAAATTTGTTCAAAGTTGATTTTGATATACTTTTGCTCGGCGGATTTTACATTATCTTGGCGTCGATTTTTCTTTTCTTCGAGGTTTTTGTAATAAACTACCGCCCTGTTTTAATTGATGGAATTCTCGAAGCGTCCTACCCTTCCTCAACAACGCTTCTTGTTATGTGTATTATGCCGACCTCGGCGATTCAGTTTAAGCGAAGAATTAAAAACGTACGCTTAAAAAAAACATTTCTTTGGCTGATAAGCATTTTTACCGTTTTTATGGTTACTGCAAGACTGATTTCCGGGGTGCATTGGCTTACGGATATCATCGGCGGTTTGCTTTTAAGCATTGGCCTTGTTTTGATTTATTACAGTATTATAAATTTGAAAAGATAAAAGCGTCCTCGGGAGCGGTCCAATAAAACAGTATATTGTTTTCGGTGAGCGGCATGAGTAATCATGCCGCTTTTCCGTTCATAATGTCATAGAGTAAATTGGCGGGGAGTATGCCGATGTGATTGTAGCTGATGTCTACATCCTGCACTCTGTGT
>JAFXBK010000083.1 GCA_017521825.1 Oscillospiraceae bacterium | reverse complement strand
GAAATTTATCAGAACCCGGCTTCGAAGGAAAATGCATCTGTAATGATGAATTTCCAAAAGAAGGTGAGGTAAATTGGACAAAAAAATAATGACTGTTCCAAATGTATCTGTTGGCGCAGATACGGAACAGCCATCGCAAGATTGCAATTACAGTATAAACGATTTTAATGATTTTGGCAAGACCGTGGAACTTTTGGAAGAGGAACCTTTAAATGAGGACCTCTTCCAGCCCTTAAGCACAGTTACCATGAGCGAGCTTTATGAGAACGTTTATTTGAGCAGACCGCCGATTATCGACGGTCTGCTTTATCCCGGAACCTATATCATAGCCGGAGCATCAAAGCTCGGCAAAAGTTTTCTGATGCTCCAGCTTGGTTATCACGTGAGCACGGGGAAAAACCTTTGGAATATGAATGTGGCAAAAGGTTCGGTTCTCTATCTTGCTCTCGAGGATACCTATCCAAGGCTTCAGCAAAGGCTTTACAGAATGTTCGGAGAAGAAAGTTCCGACGATTTTTATCTTTCGGTTTCCGCAGGAGTTTTCGGGAAGGAACTTGAAGATCAGCTGAGAGGGTTCATCAAAAAACATCCGGATGTAACCCTTATAATCATCGATACTTTGCAGAAAGTTCGAGAAGCGGAAACCCAGGTCAGCTACGCAAAGGACTATGAACTTATAGCAAATGCAAAGAAAATCTCCGATGAATTCGGAGTTTGCATTGTTACGGTTCACCATGTGCGGAAGCTTCCGTCGGAAGATAAGTTCGATATGATTTCCGGAACCAACGGTCTGCTCGGAGCGGCAGACGGTGCATTTGTTTTCAGCAAGGAAAAACGCACAGATAACAGAGCAACCCTTGATGTTACCGGAAGAGATCAGCCGGAACAGACAATCTATCTTGAACGTAATGAAAAAACACTTTTATGGGAGTTTGACCGGACTGAAACAGAACTCTGGAAAGAATTTCCGGAACCTTTGCTGGAGCAGATTTCTCAGTTTATAACAACCGAAAATCCAACCTGGACAGGAACTTCTACGGAACTTGCGAATACCCTGGGCGTTCAGATGCTACCGAACCATTTGTCACGGAAGCTGAATGTGAACGCCGGAAGATTATTAAAAGATTATGGAATTTATTATGAAAGCAAGCGCAGTCATGACGGTAGAACCATAAAACTGGTCCTTCAGGAAACGACTGCGTGACGGTCCGTGACGGTGGTGACGATGAATTACCGCCCGAGAAAAGACCGTCACCATCGTCACTCATCGACACGGCTGATTCTTTTCAGCCGGTAGCTCAAAGTTTAGGCGGGGTGCAGGGTGCCCTTTTCAAAGGGCAGCTCTGCCGGGTGGCTTACCGCAGTAAGCAGGGCAGCGCCCTGTATCCCCCTCGGAGAGCCCACTGACATCTTTCGGATAACCGAAAGTGTCATAGTGGGTTACGCACTTTGAAAAAGTTGCGTAACGAAAAACGATGATTCGACGAAGGGAGTGCTTGCCATGAGCGTAAACTTCAGTGTGGTCCGAGTTGAAAAAAGAACACGGCAGAACGTTGAGAAATTCGAACGCCACATTGAGAGAAAAAATGAAAATTATTCAAACATGAACGTGGATCTTTCGCAGACAGAAAACAACATACATTTCAAATCCTGCGATATGACCTATACCGAAAAGCTTAATGAAATGATAAAAGAAGGTAAAGCATCATTATGGAATATCAAAAAAGATTCTCCGATTTTTGATGAGCTTATCTTCGATGTAAATACACAGTATTTTTACCAGAACGGCGGTTATGAATTCGCAAAGAAATTCTATGAAGAAGCTTTCCATTTTGCGGAAGAACTTTACGGAAGCGAATATATCCTTTCCGCGGTTATGCATGCCGACGAGGTAAACCTCGGTCTTTCCGATGAATTTAACACCTACTATCATTATCACATGCACGTTATGGCGCTGCCGGTTGTGGAAAAGGAAGTGCGCTGGACAAAACGCTGCAAAGATAAATCCCTGGTAGGCAAGGTCAAGAGAATAGAAATGCAGGTAAGCCATTCAAAAAAATGGTATTCCGAAAAAGTTACTGATGAAAACGGGAAAACCTATTACAACTATTCCTATTCCATCTTGCAGGATAAATTTTGGGAATATATGCAGAACGCAGGATTCCGCAACTTTGAACGCGGCGAAAAAGGAAGTACGGCGGAACATCTTTCTTCTCTGCAATATCAAATTGAAAAAGATAAACGCAGACTTCTTGAAGCAGAATACGAAGCCCAGAAAGCGGAAAAAGCTCTTGCGGAAATAAGGCCCGTACAAATAGAAACGGAGCAGATTGATGAAATCGGAAAGAAAAATATCCTCGGCAAAATCCAAATGTCTGCCGAGGATTATGAAAAGCTCACCACTCTTGCAAAAGAAGGTATTGCGAATCGGTATGAAATCGCGAAGCAAAAATCCGTTATTGAACAGAAAAACGATAAGATTTCATTCCTGGAGGACGAACTTAACGAGCTGAAAAAGAAATGCAAACCGTTCCTTGAAGCTTTGAAAATCGCACCGAAGAAAGTAATGAAATTTATCGAAGAAATCATAAAACCGCCGGAAAAGGCTGTTCAAAAAGCTGAGGAGGATAAACCTTCCCAATGGGAGATAACTGTTGGACCGAAGAAACCACCTCAGCAGGAAGTTAAACATGAACAGCTTAAACGAAACAAAAAGAAAGGAGATTATGAAAGATGAAAGAGCATTATATAAATGAGAAAACCGGGATAAGCTATACGCTGCGGGGAGATTATTATCTCCCCGACCTTTTACCGGCTGAAGAAGAACATGAGATCGGAATTTGGGGTCAGCGTTATCTGCGTTTTATTAAAAAATACCGCAAAGTCCTATACACAAATCTTCTCACAAGCGGCGTGCTCAACGCTCATCTCGCAGAGGTTGATGCCCGTGCTCAAACCATGCTCAATGATTTGATAAAAAAATTTGCTGAGCAGGAAGGCGTAAATGAGATGCTCAAAGAGCAAAATCAAATGGAATGGGTCGGAAGAATGAATAATATCAGGAATCGGGCGGAAGAAATTGTTTATAATGAAGTGCTATTTAAATAAAAAAATGCACGCATGAAAATGCGTGCATTTTTGAAATTTTGTTTAACCGCTGTTTATAATGAATATGTTGCAGACAATTTGTTTTTTATGGATTCCCTTAAGTTGTGAGTAATAATAATCACTCCAAGATTTTTATCATCAAGTAATGCGGATTCAATATCCAAAGCATTAGCTTCGTCAAGTGCGGACGTTCCTTCGTCCATAATAACATACTCAACTTCTCTGATAAGACTTCTTGCTAGGGAGATTCGCTGACGCTGGCCTCCGGAAAGATTTTTACCATTTTCCATAATTATGGTATCAAGTCCGTCTGGAAGAGAAGCAACAAATTCATCGAGTTTGCATTTTTTAAGCACTGCGACAATTTTATCATCACTGTAATCTTTGCCAAGGGTAATATTGAAACGCAGAGTATCCTGGAAAAGATATACCTGTTGGTCAACATAAGCAACTTTATTATAAAGGCTTTCAAGGTTTACACCGCGCTGTTCAATATCTCCGTAAAGAATATTACCGCTGTATTCCGGAAGCAGCCCGAGAATTGTTTTCACAAGAGTAGTTTTTCCGGAACCGCTTTCGCCGAGAAGAGCATATTTTTTTCCTGCAGAAAAAGTATAGTTTATATCTTTAAAAACATTACGTTCACCATAACTGAAAGAAAGATTTTCAATGCTGATGAATGGGATTCCTTTGATATTGACTTTTTCTTTTGCGGATTTTGTATCACCTTTTTCAAATTTTTTCCAAAGCGGTTTTGAAGCACGAATGGTCATAAATGCCTGAACCATATCTCCTGCCCCGTTAAAGAAACTTCCGGAAAGGTTACCGACGGAAAGCACTGCACCGGTTGCTGTGGAACCTGCTACAACTGCAAGAAGAGTTACAAAAAGCAGCACTATCTGTCCAATCATACTGACTGACATAACAAAAGATCTGACGGTTGCGTTGGTTATATTGTAACGAAAGCAGACCTTTTCTGATTTTTCTGATGCATATAGAATTCTTTCAACAATTCTTTCTTTTAAATTTGAAAGGAAGAAAACCGAACTGCCCATGATGACATCTTTATAGTTTTCTGTTCCAGTTTCAAGTGCCTTTGACCGAGCTTCGTTTGCTTTTTGCAGTTTTTTGTTTGCAAGCTGCGGCAAAACGGAAATCAAAACAAGAAGAATAATAGCGGCTACACCTATTTCCCAGCTGAGCAAAAATAATGCCCCCAATGAAAAAACTGCCGCAGACAAATTCTCCACTGCTGAAAAAAGGGACGAGAAAGACTGACTATAAATCTGCTCTGCATCATTGGTAAGCCATGAAACGTAGTTTCCGCTATCTTTTCCGACAAATTCTCCGTAATCCAAAGTGGAGATCTTTTCTCCTATAATTCTGCGAAGGTCATTTTTGATTTTTTGCTGAAGCTTTGCTTGAGAAATACACGTAATATAGTATATTCCCATTGCGGTTATCCAGATTATCAGCTCAATTAAAAAAGTAATGGTAAGAGCCTTTATTTTGTCACCTTCATATTCATAGGCGGTGACAAGAAAAGAAAGGGAATAGCCTGCAAAAACCATTGCGAGAGAAGCAATTATATTTAGAATCAAAACTCCAGAAATACTCCAAAAATTCTTTTTAATGACAGATTTATAATTGCTCATTCGGGAACACCTCCTTAAACTCTTCGCGCCAGATTTCAAGCATATACGGAATATCTTCATCATCTTCCTCAAGCCTTTCGCCATAGCTTATTCTTCGTTTAAGGCAATCAAGTGCTGTTTCACCGTAAATATCATAAGCCGGCTGAAAATCAAGGTGCATTCTGTCATAAAGCTCCACTCCCTTGATTTCGTTTATATGTTTATCGTATTTTTTTGCTTTTTCAAGCGCCATTCGAAGATACTTTCTTGCGTTTTCCGGCTGAATCTTAAAGCAATAAACTTCTGCCATTGTTTCAAGAAGAACACAGTCGTATTTATCAAAATAGCATAGTTTTTCCTCCGGCTGGATTCCGCGAAAAGCGTTTCTCAACCAGCGGATACAATCCAAAGTTGTATCATAATCTTTGTTTTTAAAAAACACATTTGCATAACCTATCATTGCGTAATCAAGATCGGAAAGGCAGGAGCTTACCGCTTTTTCGAGATATTTTTCGGACTCTGTATTATCGTGCAGGAAATCCGCAAGGATCATACCTATAAAAGCATTGTTTATTCCGCAGACGTTATGTTTTTTCAAAAGATCAAGAGCTTTTTCATGATTTCCAAGCCAGAGGTAAGTTTTTGCAATTTGAGTGCGAATGGAAGTTTCACTGATACTTGCATCGGTGTTTTGAGAAATCAGTTCACACGCATGTTCAAAAAGTTCAATCGCCCGTGAATATGCCTTTTCGTCATGGTTGCTTTCGCCTTTTGAAAGATACATAAGTGCGCTCTGATAAATAATATCAAAATTGTTCGGATATTTTTTAATGGCTTTTTCAGCTTTTGAAGATGCTTCGGAATAATCTCTTTTTTCAGATAGCCTCTTTATTTCATCAAGAGCAGATCCGGCGTCACCGTTTTTCCATTCGTAACCAAGAAGAATGTCAACAGAAACTCCAAACAAATCTGCAAGTTCCATGATAAGAACAATATCCGGAGTGGAGAGATCTCGTTCCCATTTATACACCGCACCAGCGGTTACTCCAAGGGCTTCTGCTAATTGTTCTTGAGTCATTTTTCTTTCTTTACGGAACGTTTTTATGTTTTCGGACAGTTTTATTATCATTTTCAGCACCTCGCTTTGTTTACAACACTATTTTAGCACGGTGCAAAACAAAAATGAACACACTAACCATAATAATAGTAAAATTATTTTTATACCAATAGTATGGTTTATATGATTTAAAAACTGTTTTTAATTAAAAATGATACTTACCTTGATTACTTGGGCAATATAATATTATTGACATTATAACGGTACACCGTTATAATATGATTAAGGCAGGTGATTCAATTGACCATTAACGAAATCATGAAAAAGAAAAACATAACTAAATATCGTCTGTCCAAAAACAGCGGAATTCCATATTCCACCCTTACGGATATCATAAATGGCAAAGCACAACTTGAAAAATGCAGTGCCGAAACGGTTTACCGCCTTTCAAAAGAACTTGAAATTTCAATGGAAGATTTGCTTGCTCCTTGCTTTATTAAACGCAGCAGTTTTGAGCTTTTCAAAAGCAATGTTTGCCACAGACTTAAAGAACTTGGTGACATAGATTTCATCATAGAAACTCTTGAAAGCAACGATATCAGAGAATATTATAACCGTAAATGGTATCCGGAAAGTTTTTATCTTCTCGCAATGCTTGATTATATCAGTCGCATAAACAATGTTCCGCTTTGTGATGAATTTACAGATCTTCGCAAGCAGTCTTTGAGTGAAACCATTTATCCCTCAAGTGTTATAGCTATTTCTGCCGCTTCGGACAGCGATTATGCTAAAAAACAATCTTTAAAAGAAGCAATACCCGAATTTTTGAGATTCAACATCATAGAAAGCGAGGTACGAAATGTCATCTGAAAATTCAAATTATTTTACAAAAGAGAACCTCAACACCTATCTCAAAGAGCTTGGTAAAGAGTATAAAAAGATAAACGGAAAAAGTATGCCGGCAGAAATCATTCTCATCGGCGGCGCTGCAATCCTTGCAAACTACGGTTTCAGGGAAATGACTACCGACGTTGACGCCGTTATCCATGCGGTTTCTTCCATGAAAGAAGCTGTAAACCACGTGGGTGATAAGTATAATCTTCCCAACGGCTGGCTCAATGCGGACTTTATGAAAACGGATTCATATTCTTCAAAACTCGATCAATATTCCGTTTATTACAGAGAATTTTCCAACGTGCTCACAGTTCGCACCGTTTCCGCGGAATATCTTATAGCTATGAAACTTTGCTCCGGAAGAAAATATAAAAAAGACCTTTCGGACGTAATCGGAATACTTGCGGAACACGAAAAACGCGGTGAACCAATTACGATGGATAGAATAGATAAAGCTGTTACAGATTTGTACGGAAGCTGGGACAAAATTTCCGAAGATTCCAAAAATTTCATTGAGGAAGCTATGAAAAAAGGCGATTTTGAAAAGGCTTATGCTGAAATCAGCGCAGAAGAAACCAAGGCAAAAGGGCTGCTTATAAATTTTGAACAGAATTATCCCGGAATTACCAACACCGCAAACGTGAATGATATTCTTAAAAACCTTAAGAAGAAAAAAGAAATGGAAAGATAAAAAAGCCGCCTCGTGAAAACGAGGCGGTTATTTTTTGCCTTTTTATCGCAAATTATTGACTTTTTTATACAAAATGATATTATTATATCAAGATATAATGATATCATTTTAGAGGTGATATTTTTGGTCAAAGAAAACAAAGCAAATAGAACCAAACAAGTCCAATTCCGAATGGATCCCGAGTTATTCAATAAACTAAAAGCGACTATTGTGTATGATAAAAACATGCATAGTATGGCTGATTTGTTTAATGAAGCTGCTGAAAAGTATTTAAAAGAAAGAGAAATCGGGGGTAACATCAAATGACAAGACATGATATGATTGAGCGTATCGGTAATGCATATATAACATCTAACATCGAAGGCGGAGAATATAGTTACATTCAAGAAGCCGGTTCCAGAGCAAACCTTGAAAATGTTTTGGGACATAGTTTTTCGCATTTTAAACTTGATATTCGTTTTGAAAAAGACGATGTTGTCGTTCTTGTTGAAACCAAGCAGATTTTCAGACAATCCGATGAAGCGCAGCTTGATGAATATTTGCAGGAAGAAAAGGCTCTGCATCCTGGAAAGAAAATAATCGCAATTCTCGCAAACACAAATAATGATGATATCAAAGTTTGGAAGTCTGCTGTCGATGACGAGCACGTTTTACAAAGCGAAACCGTACTTGACAGTATGGAACATTATGTAAAGTTGTTTGAAACCAGCAAGCAAAACGATAGAGAAAAGGTATTAAAAAATACTTATGATTTAAATGAGTTGCTCCATAAAATGGATATAGATGAAAGGCTCCGCAGCCAGTTTGTTGGAACTACCCTCCTCTACCTCAAAATGTTAGTAGAGAGATTTGGCGCAAAAAAGATTGACGAAGAATTAAAGAAAACTTTAGACGCCCATTGGTCTGTTATGGACGGAAAACAGCTTCGCGCCGCAATTGAATCCACTTTGGAAAGTCTGCTTGATGGTTCTGATAACAAGGCAAAGAAAATAGAACTCCTTCAGAAAAATGTTCTAAACGACCAAAAAGTTAAAAAACTCTCAATTGAAAACTGGATCAAAATTCTGGATACTATCCTTATGGATATTTACAAATATATTGATATAAACAGTTCTGAAGGTCAGGATATTCTCAACCTGTTTTTCATTGCATTCAATAAATATACCGGCAAGGCTGACAAGAACCAGGCATTCACTCCGGACCATATAACCGAATTTATGTGCAGACTGACTGAGGTTGACAGAACAAAACGTGTACTTGATATAACATGCGGTAGCGGTTCGTTCCTTGTTCAGGCCATGGTTAAAGAGCTCGCTGATTGCAGCAGAGATAAAACCGAGGAAGAAGCAAAAGCTTTACAAGAAGTTGTTAAAAAAGAACACATTTATGGTATAGAAGTTGAAGAAAAAGCTTATGGTCTTTCTACAACCAATATGCTGATCCATGGTGACGGAAATTCAAACATTAAATTCGGTAGCTGTTTTGATTGCAAGGCATTTATTAAAACTGCTGATCCGGATATAGTTTTAATGAACCCTCCTTATAATGCAAAACCAATCGGAATTCCTGCAAAATATAAAAAAGATTGGGGAAAAGCAAAAGACGGTAAGGAAGACCCAACCAAGGGCTTTGTATTTATTCATTATCTTTCTGATGTTATAGCAGAGATGAATAAAGAACGTGAAAATAGCGGCAAACCAAGAAAAAACGTTAAGCTTGCTGTATTGCTTCCTGTATCTGCCGCTATAGGAACAAGCACTATTGTTGAAAATGAAAAAATCGAAATGCTTAAAAACAATACGCTTGAAGCAGTTTTCACACTTCCTAACGAAATTTTCTATCCAGGAGCATCTGCTTGCGCATGTTGCATGTTGTTCACATTAGGAAAGCCCCATAAAAAGCCGGATGGTACTGTTAAAAAAACTTTCTTCGGATACTGCAAAGACGATGGTTTCAAAAAGAAGAAAAATCTTGGAAGAATCGAACAGTTCGACGAAAATAATAATTCCAAATGGAAAGTAATCGAAGAAGAATGGCTTTATCTTTTTAACAACAAAGAAGCTATAGACGGAAAATCATCTACTGCCGTAGTGGATGGAAAAGCTGAATGGCTTTGTGAAGCATATATGAAAACTGATTACAGTAAACTCTCTCAAGATGATTTTCAGCAAACATTAAACAATTATCTTGCTTATTTGATGAAAGAAGGTAGGATATATGAATCTTGATGTGGAAAATTGGAAAGCATTTACAATAGGGAAACTTTTTAAATTAGAGAATGGAAAGGCCAATCAAGGTATGCTTGAGGATGGTAACGAATGTTTTTATGTAGGTGCTAAAAAAGATGATAACGGTGTTATGGTTCATTGTGCGAAAGATGAAGCATTACTACAAAAAGGGAATTGTATTATATTCATTTGTAACGGACAAGGTTCTGTTGGGTACGCAAACTATATGGACGTTGACTTTATAGGAACAACTGATATTGTTGCTGGTTATAACGAAAATCTAAATGAATATAATGGTTTGTTTATTGCGACCGTTCTTTGTCAAGAAAGACCTAAATATTCTTTCGGCAGAAAATGGAAAACACATTTAAGGAACACTGAAATCAAATTACCTATTAAATACAACCCCGATGGTACGCATTATTTTGATGCTTCTAAAAAATATTCCGAAACTGGCTATGTTCCAGATTGGGAATGGATGGAAAATTATATAAAAACTCTCCATCACAAACCGCTTACTACTAAAAATACAACTAAAACTATAATGAATTTATCTTCTGACTCGTGGGAATATTTCTTATTAAAAGACATTTGTTCAATAACTATGGGAAATAAAATGGATTATTCGGCCATGAGCATGGATGACCCGAGTGTTAATTTTGTTGGCCGTTCTGCAGATAATAATGGTGTGGCGGGAAAAGTTGATTTCGTAGCCGACGACAATGGCAATATAATTGATCCATATAAAGCTGGGTGTATCACTGTGGCTCTTGGTGGTAGTTTGGGTTCTTCTTATTTACAAGTTGAAGATTTTTATACCTCACAAAATGTTTCCGTTCTGGAGTTTGAAAAAGCTGTATCTGATCCAGCTAAAATTTTTATAACAACCTGTATTATGAATGAAAGTAAGTATAAGTATTTCCCATTCGGTCGAGAATTGAATACACATATCAGAACAGATTTTGGGTTTACACTTCCAATACAGCGAAATGCTAATGGAAATCCTATAATTGATGATACTCATAAATATTCGGAGGATGGATATATTCCTGATTGGGAATGGATGGAAAATTACATAAAATCTTTGCCATATGGAGATAGGCTGTAATCATTAACTAAAAAACACACACAGATTCTGTTTCTGTGTGTGTTTTTATTTTATAAGTTATATTTCATTGATTTGTTTCTCTTTTCGTGATAAATTGTAATCAAGAGTACCGTATTTTTAAGTTATTCGTTGTGAGGAATTTGAAGTGAAAATATTTTTTGACGAATCCGGCCAAAGCGGATGTGTATTACAAAAGAACGATCTGCTAAATTTTCAAAGTCAGCCAACTTTTGCTATCGGAGCTGTGTTAATCAAAAATGATAAAGATGCTCTAAAATTAGTAAAAAAATACGAAGTATTTAAAGAAAAATTTCACGTTGAAGGTGAGATAAAAGGTAGCGATATGCTTACCAAAGAGCATAATGGAGAACTTGAGTATTTTTTGAAAAATATATTGGATCGTTATCACTTTTTTGTATTGTTATATGATAAACGTTTTTATCTTTCCACTTTACTTTTGTTATCAGTTATGGGGCTTCAATATAAAAATCTATTTCCAAAAGAATTTTATACTTATGCTACAATGTTATCTCAACAAAAAGACGATTTTTTTATCCGATACCTTAAATATATCGAAAACCCAAATCCAGCTGATTTTTCTGACTATCTTAATTATTTGATAAATTATAAATATATTAATTTTGAAGGTTACGAAAACAATGTCGTTTTAATGGCCAGACAAATTATTGATGCAAATGAAGAAAATGAATTTTATAACGATTTTCTCACTTTTGGAAATTATGATAATCCCAAAATAACAAATTTAATAAATCTTACAGCATTATCTGAACTTGTATATTTTATTAAATCCCAGACAGATATCTCAAATAAAGAAATCGAATATATACATGACCATATTAAAGAATTTGAGGACACGTTTCAAAATGAGTTGTCTGCCTTTGGTATTAATATAAGCTTTTCGGACAGCAAAGAAGAAACGTTACTTCAAGTTGCAGATAATTTTATTAGCATATTAAGACATGCTTATGACAAAGGAATAACTCATATTCAAAAAAAAGAAATGTGGGAAGATAAAAACAAATGGGATATGGAGCTTTTATCCCACGTAATAAGAAAAACAACTCATAACCACATAAGTTTTACGGTTTCATTAAATGACTGGGCCGCCTCTTTGTGTGTCGAAAAAATGTTTGATTCCAAATACCCAAAGAAGTACAGAAACAATATTAATTTTAATTATTGTTATCAAGAAAATTTACTTAAAAATTACGTTTCAATTTCAGAAAACAATCATTTTCTTGATGAAGACATTAAATTATTAGAGAAATAAATTTTGTAATATATTTATAATTCCAAAATAACGAACCGAAGTTATAGAAGGTGATTTTGTGCTTAAAAGACAAACTCTTGTTACCGAGATAAGCAGCAAGTTGTCATGGATCAAAGCCTCTGTTGAACTAAACAGTTCATTAAATTTACTTGATTGCAATATACATATGGAGCATTTTTTAGTCGGCTTGCTGAACAAAATTTACGATTACAATTTAGTAAATCTAAATGTTGAAGAAACCAATTTTACATCAATTGACCTTGGTGACTACGAAAAACGAATAGCTATTCAGGTCACATCTGATAATACAAGTACTAAAATTAAAGAAACATTAAAAAAATTTTTTGAAAACAATTACGACTACAAATTTGATACGTTAATCATATTGATTGTTGGAAATAAAAAGAATTATACTGCAAATTTTACAACAAATAATAACTTTTGTTTTTCTCCAGAACAACATGTATGGGATTTTAAAAAGATCTTTAAAGATATCGGGAACAAAGATACTGAAGATATAGAAAAAATAGCTCTTTATTTGAATCAAGAACTATCACCCTGTAACGGTTATGCCGGATCGGGCCTGTTTTCTATTGCAACTGACATGAAAAACAAAACATATGCGCTCTGTGTGTCCAAATTGTTGACAACAGGTATTACAAAAGAGAGTGCAGAATCTATTATTAGCGAGGATTTAAAAACAGCTAAATATAACTACATTTTAGATGAGGCTCGTCAAGGGACACATTATTTAGTCGGCGGTTTCGGTAGCGGTAAGTCACATGCTGTGCTGATACTTTGCCAACAACTTTTGGATATGTATGCTTCAGGAAAAATCGATGCAATCCCATTGTATATACATGCACGTGACCTTCGAACAGTCGGTTCTATTAGCACGTGGATAGAAAACATCTCCATACAAGAAACTAAGCACATTTTGTTCATTGATGGGCTGGATGAAGTGGATTATACATTGGCTTCAAATTTAATAGAAGAGGAACGTTATTTATCTAGTTTAAACTCTGATAATTTAATAATTGTCTGCTCTAGGCCAATGACATATTTGCCAGATAAATCTCTGCAATTACAAATACGTCATTTGAGTGAATCAGAACAGAAACAGCTTATTTCTAAAGTATCAAGCAAAGCAGCCTCCTATTTTTCACCGCATACTTTAGAACAAGAGATGAGTGCTTGCGTTGAGCTCCCGTTGTTTTGTATAATTTACGCATTACTCAAAGGAAGTGATAATTTAAGGTTTGCAAAAAATAAAATAGATTTAATTACGGTTTTCATTGAAAAAGCAGTGAAAAAAATATCTGAAACCAATAAATCTGTTTATGATGATTTAGTAAACCTCTCAATTTGTGCAACACAAGCAAATTATGGAGATATTCATATCTCTGATGTTACGTTGACAGAATCTATCGATACAATCCTCAAAACAGGACTTGTCGAGGCAAACTCTGATTATCTTTCTTTTCCTTTAGCAATTGTTCCGCAATTCCTCGCAGCAAAAGCATTGCAATATAAAAAAATAAATTTGTCAGATATTACGTTATCCATAGAAAAGATATATCAGTGGAAATACGCACTTTCTATTCTTTTTAGTCAGGCACCTTTTGAGGAAACATTTGAGTTGTTCTCATCAGTTTTTTGTAAAGCTCCTGGTTTGTCAGCTCAAATTATTTCAGATGGAACAAGATCCGGTTATCGTAATACATTACCTTCCGCATTAGAATGTGGAAAAAAGTTAATTCTATGTATGAATGTTTGGGAAAAAGCACTCGGTTCCCTTTGCAAATATCTTGTACCAAAAAACAAAAATAACGAATATAATATCTGTGTTTCAGTGGATGAACATTCTTTGGTATATAGTTGGTATCCAACTGTTTCGGAAAAAATTAGCGTTAAACCTATTGAAGAGATGAAATATACTCCCGGAACACATTGGGGACCTGTCCCGGCACAATCTAATTGGCCATGGATAATAACATTTAAAATGTTAACAGATCACCTTACTGATTGCATTAATAATAAATCAATTCTAGGAAATGGTCATCAATTAGCTAAGGAATATCTTTGGCATAATGCGTTATTATTAGCAAATAAAGGCAGTCTGTGTCATAGCCCTATTCCAGTGTCAAACTTTGATATATATAAAAGCCACAGGAATGGTACCGTAAATGTTAAAGGAAAATATATACATTTGCCTACGTTCTTTTCGTCCATGGAAGCTTCTGCTGACGAAAAGACGGGAACAATTATTCCGCCATTCCCTGTGGGTGACCAGAAATATTCTACCTATGTCTGGTCCTGCTATTCTAGAAATCGATATTTAGAACTAACACGCTATGTATTTTCTTCAGCCCTTAAAGAATATTCTGATTTAATGAGGTCAGACTTTTCTTGTTTTGCGAGTGAGATGTACACATCACAGCTTATGCCTTGCAAAATTGTTGGAGATCTTGAATTTGACCCTAAAATGAAGTATGGACCAGTGATGCATTGGTATCTACTTGCTTTAGAGAAAAATCAATCTAATGATATCGATATAAACTTTGGAACCAACGCTCACAATTCTTCAGAAGAAATCCGTTTTATATATGAAAACCATAAAAAGAATAGACCAAATTTAAGAGGAGATGGTTTCATTATATGTACCGAGGCTTTACACTTAAATTGCCCCACTCCAGTAACAGTAATTGTGTATGAATGGATTCGTAAAGAATTAAAGCGTCTTGGTTGGATAAATTTATTTTGATTTTATTCATAAATTAAGAGCTATCAGATTTTTAAAATCTGATAGCTCTTTTCCATTATGTCGATCGTTTTCCAATACTATAACTTGCACCATTTTCAAGGTTATTTTAAGAGTTATTTGCACATTTTTCAATGTTTTTTAAGGCATTATTTGCACATTTTTATAAGTTAGTGATTAATTGCCATTTTTAAGCGAAAAATTATAAAAGCAGCCCTAAACTTTATCACTTTAAAGTGTTGACATTCACTTCGTTTTCCGCTATAATTATCTTGTAATCCGATACTCCCTTCTGAGTACATTTTGAGTACAGGGTTTTCTGATAATAAAAATGGCGGTTCAAAGAAACCGCATAATTAAAGGATAAAATCGTGTAGCGATGTCGCTACTTTTGCGAAATCAAGGCTTCCTAAGCCGAGTGGGAATAATCCCTTTTAGCTTTTAGGTGGCTTGAAATCTTTTGATTTCAAGCCACCTTTTTGCTTTTTTATGCGGATTTTTTTATCACCGTTGATAAGATTTTGATAACAAAAAATAATTTAAAAAATAATTTTTGCGGAACATTTTGGGGTACATTTGGGGTGTTTTCATCACTCATTTATCAATAAAAATGAGTGATGAAATGAGCGATGAAAATATCTTTTTTCTCCATTTGTAATTTTCCGCCGTTTGCGGTATAATTTATCCATCGCATAAAGAGGTGAAAAAAATGGAATTCAAATATATTTCCGAAGATATCAGCAAAAGCATTATCGAAACTGCCCACACAATCCATAAGAACCCCGAGCTGAGCCACAGGGAATTTTCCACAACCGAACGCATCAAAGATATTCTTAAAAATCTGGACATCGAATTTCCGGAGGAACAGCCCGCCACCGGCGTTGTCGGTCTGCTTCGCGGAAAAATTCCCGGCCCGACCATTGCCATGCGCGCAGATATCGACGCTCTTCCCATTGACGAAGTGGCCGAACACAAAATCCGCTCCGGTAATAAAAACGTAATGCATGCCTGCGGCCACGATTTTCACACATCTTCCCTTCTCGGCGCGGTAATGGCTCTTTCGGGCCGGCGCGATTTCCTTCCCGGAAACCTTATTTTTATTTTCCAACCCGGTGAAGAACAGGGCACCGGCGCCGAAGAAGTTATTTCCACCGGAATTTTTGAAAAATATCCTCCGGACGCGTTCTTTTCCCTTCATGTAAAACCGGATATCCCTGCGGGAAAAATCGGAATCCGAAAAGGCCCGATCATGGCGGCGCTCTGCGCTTTCAGCATTGACATCCACGGAAAAGGCGGCCACGGCGCAACTCCCCATCTCGCAACCGACCCGATTGTTGCCGCAACCGGAACTGTTGATGCTCTCCAGTGCATCCGTTCACGCTGGATGAATCCGGCGGAACCTTTTACCCTTTCCGTCTGCTCCATACACGGCGGAAGCGCTTATAACGTAATTCCGGATGACGTTCATATCGAAGGAACTTTCCGCTATGCTCTTCCCTCTTACCAAGAATCCGTCAAGGAACAGATAATTAAAATTTCCGAATCCGTTGCGGCCGCCCATGGCTGCACCGCCGAATGTCGCTTTTTCCACGAATCTCCGCCTCTGGTCAATGACGAAAAACTCGCAGAAATTGCTTTTGAAGCCGCCGCCGGACTTTTCGGAAAAGAAAATATTCTGGAGCAGAATTTCTGGATGGCTTCCGAAGATTTCAGCCTTTACCGCAGGATCGCGCCCATATTCATGTACCATGTCGGTGTCGGCGCCGCCGACGGTTCTTCCCCAAGCCTTCATAATCCCGGCTTTTTTGCCCCGGACGAAACCGCGCCTTTCTGCGCGGAACTTCTTGCCGGAACGGCCGTTTCCGCACTTGAAAAAGGAATTTGATACCGATAAAAAAGGAGCTGTTCAAACGAACAGCTCCTTTTTTGTTCTTTTTTAATGGCAATGACAATGCTCGTGTTTACATTCTTCGAACGTAATAACCGCCGCATCACGGATAAGTCTCATGACTTTTCCGATAAGCACACTGCGGGAAATTTCTTTTTTGATTCCTTCGTCGCAGTGTTCTTTAAGGAATTCAACAGGCATGCCATTCTGCATTGCGAGCATTGCAAAAGCTTTTTCCATATCCTGTTCATCAACGGAAAGATTTTCAATTTCGGCAATTTTATTGATAACAGCCTGTGCGCGGAGATTTTCGGTTGCTTTTCCGCGGATTTCTTCCCTTATCTGTTCTTTGGTGGTTCCGCTGAACTGGCAATACATATCAAGGCTAAGTCCCTGCTGTGCCATATCTTCGGAAAGTCTTACCATCTGTTCATCAATTTCTTTTTCAATTTCCTCTTCGGAGGGAGTGAAATCGAAAGATTCCGCAACTTTTGCAAAAAGTTTATCCTGAAGTTCAATTTCGGAATTTTCGTCGGAATATTCCTGCATTGAAACTTTAAGTTTTTCGCGGAATTCTTCCATGGTTTCGCACTGGCCGAATTCTTTTGCAAATTCGTCGTTCAGTTCATATTTGGAATAGGTGTGGATTTCGTGGATTTTGCATTTGAATTCCGCGGGTTTTCCTGCGAGGTTCGGTGCGTGATATTCTTCCGGGAAGGTTACCATAACGCTTACTTCTTCGCCGATTTCTTTTCCCACAAGCTGTTCTTCAAAACCGGGAATAAATCTTCCGCTTCCAAGGGTAAGGGGCTGGTTTTCGGCGGTGCCTCCCTGGAACTGTTCGCCTTCGCAAAAACCTGCGTAATCGAGAATAACTTCGTCGCCAAGCTTGGTGGGCCTTCCGGTTACATGCTCAACTTTCTGATTTTCCGCAAGGATATGTTCAATCTGGTGCTCAACGTCATGTTCGGTTACAATATGGCGTTCAAAAACGGCCTCAAGGCCGCGGTAAACAAAACTCATGGTTTTTCTCCTTATATTAAAAAATTTGCTTAACGTTAAAATGTTAAACTGTTTTTTGCTTTTTGTCAAGCAAAAGGCAAAAGAAAAAGCCGCCTTACGGCGGCTTTTTGTGCTTATTTTTCGTCCTTATAAATTTCTTTGAAATATTTATAGGTATCCACTTTAAGTTCGCCGCAGGCCGCTTCGTCACAGGCGATTATGCCGTCCGGATGAAGCTGGAGCGCGCTTATGGTCCAGGCATGGTCAACGCCGCCTTCAACGCAATGGCGAAGCGCCCTTGCTTTGTTATGGCCGTTGATGAGGATAAGAACCTGTTTTGCGTCGCAAACGGTTCCAACGCCGACGGAAAGAGCGGTTTTCGGAACTTTGTTCATATCGTTATCGAAGAAACGGGAATTTACGATTCTTGTATCTTCGGTAAGGGCGCGGACGCCGGTTCTGGAAACAAGGGAAGTAAAAGGTTCGTTAAAAGCGATGTGGCCGTCAACGCCGCATCCGCCGAGGAAAAGATCGATTCCGCCATAGGAAGCGATTTTTTCTTCATAACTTCTGCATTCTTCTTCGGGGTCATCGGTCATTCCGTTAAGGATGTTGATGTTTTCCGCGGGAATTTCGATATGGTCGAAAAAGTTTTCGTGCATGAAGTACCAGTAGCTCTGGTCATGTTCTTTCGGAAGGCCGACATATTCGTCCATGTTGAAGGTTACAACGTTTTTAAAACTTACTTTTCCTGCTTTGTTCATTTCGATAAGTTTTTTATAAACGCCAAGGGGGGAAGAACCGGTTGGAAGACCAAGAACAAAAGGTCTTTCCTCCTTATGGTTATTAATGGCGTCGGCAATATGGTTTGCCGCCCATTCGCTCATGGCTTCGTAATCGTTTTTTATAATAAGTTTCATTAGGAATCACGCTCCGGAATTGGAATAAAGGAATTTTTTACCAAATTTCCTATAATAATATTATACTCTTTTTTTGGAATTTGTCCATTAGCCGAAAGAATATTTTTTTCCCGCGGCCATATAAATTTTATGCTTTTTTGAAAAAAATATTTGTTTAATTTGCAAAAAAACTCCGCAAGGCGGAGTTTTTTCCCGGTTTATTCCCAAAGATAGACCCTTGTTTCGTAGGGTTTAAGGGTTTTTTCTTTGTTTTCATAGTTTCCAAGAACAATTTTTGCCTTTTCCAGGTCAAAACCGGAAGGAACGCGGATTTTTGTTTCCTTTTCGGAAAAGGAACAAACCACAAGGATTTTCTGGTTTTCATATTCCCTGCTGTAAACGTAAAGTTTATTATCAAGACGATAATACTCCTTGTAATTTCCAAACCGCACCGCTTTAAGGGATTTACGAAGGTTTATCGCCTTCCGGTAAAAATTAAGAAGGGAATCCGGATCGGCCTCCTGGGCGGCAACATTGATTTCCTTATAGTTGGGGTTTACGTAAAACCAGGGGGTTCCGGTGGTAAAACCGGCATTTTCGGATGAATCCCATTGAACCGGCGTCCTTGCGGAATCGCGGCTGGAACGCCACATTTTATGAAGGCGTTCCTCCTTTGATTTTTTAAGGTTGCTGTGGGCGTAATTATAGCGGGTCTGGACGTCCTCGTACATTTCGGCGTCTTCCGGCTTCCAGTTAAGCATACCGATTTCCTGCCCCTGATAAAGGAAGGGTGTTCCCTGCTGGAAAAGGTAGCTTACCGCAATGGATTTTCCGCTTTCCTCCCGGAATTTTTCGCTTCCATAGCGGGAAATGATCCTTGGGTGGTCATGGTTTTCCATATAAAGCATGTTCCATGCCTTTCCGGAAAGTTTTTTCTGCCAATCGGAAAAAGCCTTTTTCATCCTTACGAGCATAAACTTTGTCGGAAGGTAATCGGTAAAAAGGCAATCCGCACACTGGCACTGGAACTGGATCATCATATCAATCTGGCCTTTTTCCTCGTCGATATATTTAAGAGCCTGCTTTGGCCAGACCAACGGCGCTTCCGCAAGGGTAAAGCAATCGTAATGGTCAAAAACGTCCCTTTTGAATTCCGCAAGATATTCATGGATATGGGGTCCGTGGTTATATTTTGGCATGCCTTTGTAAATCGGGAAAAGGTGGTCGTCCGGAAGGCCTTCCGCTTTTGAAATATAGGTGATAACGTCCTCCCGGAACCCGTCAACGCCCATATCGAGCCAGAACCGAAGAATTTTTTTAACTTCCTCGCGAACAAGCGGATTATCCATATTAAGATCCGGCTGTTTTACCGCGAAAAGATGGAGATAATATTCTCCCCTTTCCTCGTCCCATGTCCATGCCTTGCCTTCAAAGTTGGAGTCCCAGTTGTTGGGAAGTTTTCCGTTCGGTTTTGCCGGCCGCCAGATATAATAATCGGTGTAGGGTTCAATGCGTTTGCGGCTTTTCTGGAACCATTCGTGCTCGTCGCTGGTGTGGTTTACAACAAGGTCCATAATAAGTTTCATTCCGCGCTGATGAACGCCTTCAAGAACTTTTTTAAAGGCTTCCATTCCGCCGAATTCCGGCGCAATATCCATATAGTCCGCAATATCGTAACCGCAATCCGCGCCGGGGGAAGGATAAATCGGCGAAAACCAGATTCCGTCGCAGCCAAGGCTTTTTATATAATCCAGCTTTTCAAGAACGCCCCAAAGATCGCCCATTCCGTCGCCGTTGCCGTCCTTAAAACTGCGCGGCCAAATCTGGTAAAAAACCATATCTTTATACCAGCGGTTTCGCTCCATTTATAATCAACTTCCTTTCAAGGCTTTTTCTGATATAAATATATCACAAAACCGCGGCAAAGTCACCCATAACCGCATTGACAGTTATTAAAAAAAAGATACAATATAATTATATAAAAGGGGGTAGATTTTTTATGAACTTTAGCCTTCCGGAAAATTTGCTTTTGGGCGTTTCCACCGCCGCAACCCAGATCGAAAGTGGAAACGTAAATTCCAACTGGAACGATTGGTACGAAAAAGGTTTTATCAAGGACGGCACCGACCCTTCCACCGGAAATGACCATTGGATAAAATGGAAAGAGGATACAAACCTTCTTTCCGAAATGGGGATGGAAATCTACCGTTTCGGAATCGAATGGGCAAGAATTGTTCCGGAAGAAGGGAAAATTGACGAAAAAGCAATTTCCCGCTACCGGGAAGAACTTTTGCTTCTTCGGGAAAAAGGGATAAAGCCGCTCCTTACCATCCACCATTTTACAAACCCCATGTGGTTCGAGGAAAAAGGCGCTTTTACAAAGCGGGAAAACCTCCATTATTACCTTGAACTTGCCGAACTTTGCGCAAGGCGCTTCGGCGACCTTTGTTCCGATTTTATAACCATAAACGAACCCAACGTTTACGCAACCAATTCCTATTTTTTCGGAATCTGGCCGCCGGCAGAAAAAAGTTTTGGAAAAACCCTTGCCGTTATGGAAAACCTTGCTTTCTGCCATATAAAAGCCTACGAAATGATACATAAAATCCGCGACGGAATGGGTTTTTCCGATACCATGGTGGGCTGTGCCAACCATCTTCGGATTTTTGCTCCGAAAAACGAACAAAATCCCTGGCACCGCCTTTGCGCAAAACTTAATTCCTTCCTTTTCCAGGACGCTCTGACAAACGCCATGACCCTTGGAAAATTTGCCTTTCCCCTTAAAAACTTCGGAAAATTCCCAAAGGGTGAATATACTGATTTCATCGGCCTTAATTATTATTCCCGTTCAACCGTTTCCGGAATAGGCGACGGCGTTCGGGAAAACAGCCCCCGAAACGACCTTGACTGGGAAATTTATCCGGAAGGAATTGTCGAATGCGCCCAAAAACTTTATGACGTTTTGCCAAGGCCTATCTGGGTAACGGAAAACGGAACCTGCGATAACCGGGACAAATTCCGCTGCCGCTATCTTTTTGAGCATCTTGAAAAAATCAGCTGCTCAAAGCTTCCTTTCGAGCGGTATTACCATTGGTGTTTCTGCGATAACCTTGAATGGATCGAAGGAAACTCCGCCAAGTTCGGCCTTGTGAGCATCGAACCGGAAACAATGGAACGAAAAATCAAAAAATCCGGCGAGTTTTATTCGGAAATCATCAAAAACGGCGGCGTTACCGCCGAAATGTATGAAAAATACGTCGCAGATCAGGAGTACAGAATAAAATGATTGAGCATATTGAAAAGGTTTTCGGGCTTCATGGCGAAGGTTTTTCCTGCCTTTTAAGAATCAACGAGCACGGGCTTTTGGAGCTTTTGCATTTTGGCGAACCTTTGAGCACCGCCGACGCGGAAGCATTTATAACAAAACCCGGCCTTGGCTGGGGAGAATCGGTTCTTCTTGATGAAAATAACACCGCAAGCTGCGCCGATTCAATGCCTTTGGCATGGAGCGGCACCGGAAGAGGCGATTACCGGGAAAGCCCCATCGAATTCGGCGGAATTTCTTCGGATTTCCGCTTCGCTTATGCCCGGGTTCTTGATAAGCCGGAGCCCATGAGCACCCTTCCTTTTGCAAAAGGAAAATCCGAAACCTTAAAAATCGTTATGACCCAGCCGGGAGCTGAACTTTCCCTTTATTTCAGCATCTTCGGCGGTGTTCTTACCCGCCACGCCGTGCTCAGAAACACCGGGAAGGAAAACATCGTGCTCACAAAATTTATGAGCAGCCTTATGGATATCCACGGGGAATTTGATATAACAACCTTCGACGGCGGCTGGATTTCCGAAATGAGGAAACATAAAATTCCCGTTTCGGAAAACCGGGTTGTTAACGAAAGCGTAACCGGTTTTTCCTCCCACCGCCATAACCCCGGTTTTCTTTTAAGCGAACCGGAGGCCACCGAGGATTCCGGCATTGTTTACGGTTTTAACCTTATCTATTCCGGAAATCACTATGCCGCCGCCCAGCGTTCCCTCCAGGGTTTTACAAGGGTTATCCAGGGAATTTCCCCTTCGGATTTTATAAAAACCATTGCCCCGGGCGAAGTTTTTGAAAGCCCCGAAGCGGTTCTTGCTTTTTCTGAAAAAGGTTTTTCCGGCCTTTCGGAAAAAATGCACCGCTTTGTTTCGGAAAACATTATTCCCGAATATTGGAAAAACCGTGAGCGCCCGGTTCTTTTTAACAACTGGGAAGGCTGCATGTTCGATTTTAACGAAGCGCGGCTTCTTGGCCTTGCGAAAGAGGCAAAAAAACTTGGCTGTGAACTTTTTGTTCTTGATGACGGCTGGTTTGGAAAACGCGACAGCGATAAAGCCGGCCTTGGGGATTACAGCATAAACAAACAAAAACTTCCGAACGGAATTTCCGGCCTTTCCAAAAAGATAAATTCCATGGGAATGGAATTCGGGCTTTGGTTTGAACCGGAATCCGTAAACGAGGATTCCGACCTTTTTCGGGCGCATCCGGACTGGATTTTGCGGGATGATTTTACTCCGCTTAAAGGCCGCAACCAGTTCCTTCTTGACCTTACCAGACCGGAAGTCCGGGATTATATTGTCGAAAACGTATCCGCGATACTCGATTCCGCAAAAATTTCCTACGTAAAATGGGATATGAACCGTCACAGCGTTGCCCTTGGAACAAAGGCTCATGATTATATCATCGGGCTTTATGAAGTTCTTGGAAGGATCTTCGGTACGCGGCCCCAGGTTCTTTTGGAAAGCTGTTCCTCCGGCGGAAACCGTTTTGACCTTGGAATGCTCTGCTTCGGTCCGCAAATCTGGTGTTCCGATAACACCGACCCCATCGAGCGCATAACGATTCAGGAAAACCTTTCCTATCTTTATCCCCAATCCACCTTCGGCGCCCATGTAAGCGCCGCGCCACATGCCCAAACTTTAAGAAACACTCCCCTTTGCACCAGGGGAAATGTTTCTTTTTTCGGCTGCCTTGGTTATGAGCTTGATTTAAAGCACCTTCTCGGAATCGAGAAAAAACAGATTTCCGAACAAATTGCTTTTTATAAAAAATACCGCCGGGTTTTCCAGTTTGGAAAATTTTACCGCATTAAAAACGGCTGGCAGGTAACCGAAGGAAAAACCACCCTTGCGGCGGTTTTCCGAAAAATTCTTTCGGCGGCGCCGGGTTATGAAAAACTCCGGCTCAAAAACCTTGATAAAGCAAAAGTTTATACTTTTTCCACCTTTGCCCAAAAGCTTAGGGTCGGCCAGTTCGGAAGCCTTGTTAAGCACGTTGTTCCGGTTAACCTTAACCCGAACGGATTTATCCTTCGCACCGCGGATAAATTTGTTACTCTTCCGGACGGAAACCTTGAATTTAAGGCAAGCGGCGGAGCTTTTTCCGCGGGAATTATGCTTCTTCCCCTTTTCCGCGGAACGGGTTATGACAAAAACCAGCGAACCCTTGCCGATTTTGGTTCGGAACTCTTTATAATCGAGGAGGCAGAAAAATGAAAGACGTTGACAAAAGCAACCGGGTTTATTTCGGCCTTGGAACAATCGGAAGGGATATGTTCTATTCTTTCGAAGCGAACACCCTTCTCTATTTCCTTTCGGATGTCCTCAGCCTTCCGGTCTGGGTTTTCGCCGCGGCAAGCATGGTTCTTTCCGTACTGAGGATTTTTGACGCATTCAACGACCCCATAACCGGACTTGTTATTGATAACATAAAATCCCCCTGGGGAAAATTCAAACCGGCGATATTGGTCGGCGGCGTTATGAGCGCTGTTTTTTCCGTAATGCTTTTCGCCGGAATCGGAACCGGCTGGGCCTTTGTAATAATTTTCGGCGCGGCTTATCTTCTTTGGGATATCACCTACGGCATAAACGATATCGGCTATTGGACCCTTCTTCCGGTTCTTTCCTCCGACCAGAAACAGCGCGAAAAAACCGGCGCCTTTGCAAGGATCTGTGCAAACGTGGGTATGTATATCGTAATGGTCGCCTGGCAGCCGGTAACAAGCGCCCTTGGCGATACCCCGAAGGTATGGTTCTGGTGCGCGGTTGTAATTGCGGCGCTTTATCTTCTTGGGCTTTTGTTCCCGCTCCTTGGAATTAAAGAAAAGCGCGTTCCCATGGAAAAGCAGGAATCCACCTCCCTTAAGCAGATGTTCGACGCGCTTCTTAAAAACGACCAGCTTATGTGGACGACCCTTGCAATGGGTCTTTTTATGGTCGGCTATTGCACCACCGTTAACTTTGCGATTTATTATATGAAATATCTTTTCGGAAACGAAGGAATGTACGTTGTTCTTGTTGCGGTGGTCGGCGTTGCCCAGCTTGGAACCCTTTCCGTTTATCCTATGGTTGCAAAACGCATGACCCGCCGCCAGCTTTATACCCTCGGAACGGTTCTTGTTCTTATCGGATATGCAATTTTCTTTGTTGCGGAAATTTCCATTATCCTTATCGCCCTTGGCGCCGTTCTTGTTTTTGTCGGCCAGGCGTTTATCCAGACCCTTATGCTTATGTTCCTTGCGGATACCGTTGAATACGGTTACTGGAAGCTTGGTAAAAAGAACGAATCCATAACTTTTTCCGTCCAGCCGCTTATCAACAAAATCGGCGGCGCACTTGCAACCGGAATTGTAAGCCTTACCCTTATTATTTCCGGAATCAAGGTTGACGGCGGAACGGTGGATATGATTGACAGCGAAGGAAAACTTATCATAAAGCTTGCCATGTTCGCAATTCCCCTTCTTATGATCGTTATCGGATATATCGTTTATCTTAAAAAATATAGAATCAGCGAGGAATTTTATTCCGAAATCCTTTCCGACCTTGAAAAAAGGGAAAACGCCCTTGAAGGATGAATTTATTAAAATATCGTGGGGACGCACCTCTGTGCGTCCCTTTTTTGTTGCGGTTCAATTTACTGTAGGGGCGGATAATATCCGCCCCTACAGTAAGTGAATAAAAAATGCTCCCATATTTCAACATTCTGTTGCACTTCTTTTCCGGCGAATATATAATAGTCACATATTGCAGAAAGGGGGCGGATTTTTTTGGAAAACAAAAACAATTTTATTTCCGCAATAAAGGCGGCTTTTCCTCACACAGTTCCGGTAATGACCGGCTATCTTTTCCTTGGAATTTCCTATGGAATTTATATGAAGGTTTCCGGATTCAGCTTTCTTTACCCCATGCTTATGGCGATAACGATTTTTGGCGGAAGTCTTGAATTCCTTGCGGTTTCCCTTCTTTTAAGCACCTTTGCCCCGCTCCAGACTTTTCTTATCGCCCTTGTTATCCAGGCGCGCCACCTTTTTTACGGCCTTGCGATGCTTGAAAAATATAAAAACACCGGCCTTAAAAAGCTCTACCTTATTTTTTCCCTTACGGACGAAACTTTTTCCATAAACTGTTCCACCCCGGTTCCGGAAGGAACCGAAAAAGGAAAATTTTATCTTGCGGTTTCGCTTCTTGACCAATCTTACTGGGTAACCGGCGCAACCCTTGGCGGAATTCTCGGTTCGTTTATTCCTTTCAACACCGAAGGGCTGGATTTTGTTATGACCGCAATGTTTGTAGTAATTTTTATTGAACAATGGCTTAAGGAAAAAAAGCATTACACCGCCTTAATCGGGGTTTTCTGCTCCGTTTTCTGCCTTGTTATCTTCGGCGCGGAATCCTTTATAATCCCGACCATGGTCTGCATTTTCGGAATGCTTTCCTTCTTCAGAAGACCCATTGAAAAGGCGGGTGGTTTTGAATGACTCTTTCAGAAGAAATCATAACCATCGGTATGTGCGTTCTTGCAACGCTTTTGACCCGTTTCCTCCCCTTCCTTCTTTTTTCCGAAAAAAAGAAAACGCCGAAATTTATCGAATATCTCGGGAAGGCTCTTCCGGCGGCAATTTTTGCGCTTTTGGTGGTATATTGCCTTAAAAACGTCGATATAACCGCCGGAAGCCACGGAATTCCGGAATTTATTGCGGTTCTGGTTGTTGCGGTCCTTCATCTCTGGAAGCGGAAAATCCTTCTTTCCATGACCGGCGGAACTTTTTGCTATATGTTTCTTGTTCAGTTCATATTTTAAAAAAGAAAGCGGGAACGGATTTTCCGTTCCCGCTTTCTTTTAAAGCAGCGGTGCTATTATTTTTAAAACAAACGAAAACGGGCGCAAAATCTTCCAGCCTTTCCATATGGTCTTTTTTGTTACCTTACGGCATTTTTCAAGGGTTTCCTGGAAATCCTTTTCGATATCGCTTATACACGGAGTTTCGTAGCAATATGCCGCACATTCAAAATGGTGATAAAGGCTTCGGTAATCAAGGTTTATCGTTCCAACAACCGCCTCCACGTCATCCGCAACAAAGGATTTTGCGTGGATAAATCCCGGTTCATATTCAAAAATCTCCACCCCGGAATCAAGAAGGGCGGAATAATGGCCTTTTGCAAGGGAATAGGGCGCAAGTTTATCCGGAACGCCCGGAAGAATTATTTTAACCTCAACTCCCCTTTCCGCCGCAAAACGGATGGCCGTTTCCATTTCTCCGTCAAGGATAAGATATGGCGACATTATGTGGACATAATCCCTTGCCCTGTTAAGGATATCCATATACACCATTTCGCCGACTTTATCGCCGTCAAGGGGACAATCGCCATAAGGGATTACAAAACCTTTTGCGTCTTCCGGCGGAAGTGTCGGGAAGGAAAGATATGGGTCAAACTTCGGTTCTTTTTCTCCGATGTTCCAGGTCTGAAGGAACATAAGGGTAAAGCCTTTTACCGCTTTTCCCTTAAGCATAACGGCGGTATCCTTCCAATGGCCGTGGACCGTTTCCCGGTTTATATAGCGGTCGGCAAAATTTATGCCGCCGGTAAAGGCCGTGTTTCCGTCGATAACCATTATTTTTCTGTGGTCGCGGTAGTTATAATGGGTGGAAACAAAGGGCGAAAGCGGAGCGAAAACCTTGCATTTTATTCCAAGCCCTTTCAAAAGTTCCGGATAGTTCCTTGGAAGAGTTGTAAATTCGTTGGTTCCGTCATATATTACCCGGACGTCAACGCCCTCCTTAACTTTTTCCGCGAGGATTTCGAGGATTTTTCCCCACATGACACCTTCATCGATTATAAAATATTCAAGGAAGATAAAATGGCGGGCTTTTTTAAGTTCAGTAAGAAGGGTTTCAAAAAAATCTTCGCCCAGAGGGAAATACGAAACCGAGGTTTTGTCAAAAACCGGGAAGCAGCCTGTTCTTCTGAGGTAATGGGCGATTGCCGCGGCGCCTTTTTCCTTTTCGGAAAATGCCTCAAGAACTTCCGGCTCCTGGGGGATTTTTTCCTTTGTTGAATCAATAAGTTTCCCAACCGTTTCCCTTAGCGAACGGTGGCCTACCTCGAACTCCGTATAAACGTAAAGAAGGGTTCCGAAAACCGGAAGCGCCATTACAAGAAGAATCCAGGTTATCTTTGCGGAAGGGTCGCTTCGGGTGTTGAGGATATAAATTGAAACAAAAAGGCCAAGCAAAAGTCCGCCGAAGAAAAGTTCCGACATAAACGATTGGAACCATATCAGCGCGGAAAGAAAAAGAATTGCCTGAAAGGCAAAAAGCATTATTATAATTCCAAAACGGCTGAAAATTGCGTGAACAATTCCTTTCTGGCCTTTTTTCAAAAGCCGAAGGCCGGTATCCTTAAAACTTTTTCTTTCAGAAGCCAAAAAGCTTTTCCCTCCTTTCCGCATTTTTACAATATAAGTATAGCCTTAAAAAACGGCTGTGTAAAGTCAACAAATATTAAAGTTTTTGTAAATTTTGGTAAATAAAAACGGCGGAAAATTTTTCTTCCGCCGTTTTTGTTTTTTTATCTGAGTCTTCCGTAAAGTTTTGCGTGGTGGAACATCCTTTTTGCAAGGTCGGAATCCGCCTGACCTTTAAGAAGGCGCCACTGCCAGTTTCCGGAGGATGTTGAAGGTTCGTTCATTCTGGTATATTTTCCGGTTCCGAGCCAATCCTGCATCGCTATGATGGCGGTGTTGCAAGGGGTTGCAAGAACGGTTTTAACAAAAGCGTCGCAGAAATCTTCGCCCTCTTTATAGTTTATGTATTCCTTGCAGAAATTGATTTCCGATTCGGAAGCGGTTTCAAGCCAGCCAGCAACGGGCATATTATCGTGGGTTCCGGGATAGCAAACGCAGTTTTTCTTAAAATTATAGGGAAGGCAATCGTTGTTCGGGTCGTCGGAACCAAAGGCAAATTCAAGAATTTTCATTCCCGGAAGTCCGCTTTCCTCAAGAAGCTCAACAACCGCCGGGCTTAAATCTCCAAGGTCCTCCGCAATGATCGGGTAACCTTCAAGTTCCTCGAAAACCCGGCTGAAAAGATCCATTCCGGGGCCGGTTTTCCATTCGCCGGTTTTGGCGGTTTCGGAACCGAAGGGAATGCAGTAATAATCCGCAAAGGCGCGGAAATGGTCGATTCGGAGAACGTCATATTTTTCCCGGCAGGAGGAAAGGCGTTTTATCCACCAGGAATAGCCGTCTTTTTTCTGTTTTTTCCAGTTATAAATGGGGTTTCCCCAAAGCTGGCCGTTTTCGGAAAAATAATCCGGAGGAACGCCTGCAACGTTTCTGGGGTGTCTTTCCTTATCAAAATCAAAAAGCTCCGGATTTGCCCAAACGTCGCTGCTGTCATCCGCAACATAAATCGGAAGGTCGCCGATAATTTTTATTCCGCGCTCGTTGGCGTAATTTTTAAGATTTTTCCACTGGCGGTTGAACTCATACTGAAGGAATTTCCAAAAGCCGAGTTCTTCTTCGTTTTCCTTCGCGAATTTTTCAAGGGCCCTTTTGCTGCGGGAATAAAAAGGTTTTTCCCATTCGCGCCAGCATTTTCCGCCATGGAGGTTTTTAAGCGCCATAAAAAGGGCATAGTTATCGAGCCATTCCGCCTCTTTTTCACAAAATGCGGAAAGAACTTCAAGATTTCCCTTTTCCATATAATTTTTATAAGCTTTGCGGAGAACGTCAAAACGGTTTTCGTAAATTTTAGCGTAATCGACGTACATCGGTTCGGTTCCCCAGTTTATTCCCTCAAGGTCGCTTTCCTCAAGAAAACCGTCGATTACGAAAAAATCAAGGTCGATGAAATAGGGGTTACCGGCAAAGGTAGAAAAAGACTGGTATGGGGAATCGCCATAGCTGGTTGGTCCAAGGGGAAGAACCTGCCAATAGGTCTGGCCGGCCTCGATAAGAAAATCAACAAATTCATAGGCGCTTCTTCCGAAAGTTCCTATTCCATGGTTGGAAGGAAGGGACGAAATATGAAGAAGAACGCCGCTTTCTCTTTTTTCCATATAAAACAAACCTCTTTAAAAACGCCGCCGAAGCGGCAAAATTAATTACAAAAACAAGTCTATCACAAAACCAAAAGGTTTTCAAACCTTTTCGCCAAAAAGCCGAAACACTTTTTGAGCACCGTGCTCAAAGCCCCGTGCTCAGCCTTCGGAAGTGTTCTTTTTTATTCCAAGGGCCTTCCAGAAGTTCCCGAAATCTTCTCCGGAAAGTTTTCCGCCGAAAACAAGGATCTCATAAGCTTCTTCCTGCCAGCGATAGCGGACTTCCGTTTCCGAAAAACCGTTTCTTAAATAAAAATTCTTTCGCCTGCGGCGGATTTCGTTTTCTTCGCAACCCGGAACTTCCCTTTCGATATCAACAATTATCCTTCTTCCCGCTTCAATCCTTCCCATGGCGGCCAGAGCCTTTGCCCCAAGGCCTTTTCCGCGCATTTCCGGAAGGGTTGCAAAATAAATTATGTGGGAAATATCAAGGCTGTTCAGAACAATTGCAAAACCGCAGAAAACCCCGTCCTTATAAAACCCGAAGGTTTCATAGTTTCCGCTTTCGTTTTTTATCATCATGCCAAAGGAAAAACGCTCGTTTTCCGGAAAAGCATCGTAATAAAGCTGTTTTATTTTTTCCAAATCCCTGGACTTTGCGCCAATTCTTTTTGTTACAAACATAATTTTCCTCCGCTAAACAGATTAGTTATATTATATTATTTTTTTGGCAATATTCAAACCTGAAAAAGAAAAAACGTTCCTTTTTTTCAGGAACGTTTTTTTACGAAGGGAGAATACTATGAAAAAACTTTTTATTAAAGGGAATCTTCAAAACCGATAAGAACGCCACCGCGTTCGGCATAGAAGCTGCAAAGTCCGCCGTTTTTTCCTATTTTCAAATCGCAGCCGGGGAATTCTGCAAGGATTTTTTCCGCAAGGCTATTTGCCGCATTCTGATTGAAACAATGGTCAATAACAACCTTTCCTCCGGAAAAACCGCGTTTTTTCATCTCGTCATAAATAACATCAAGGTTTTTTGCTTCCCCGCGGATTTTATGAAGAGGATCAAGAACGCCTTCCTTGGCCGCGCCCATAACGCGTATTCCAAGGACACCGGCAATTTTTGCAACGGCGGGGTTAACTCTTCCGTTTCTTGCAAGATTTGTAAGAGATTCCAGAGAAAAAAGAAGATGGGTGTGTTTCTGATATTCCGTAACAGAATCACGAATTTCCTCAAAGCTTTTTCCAAGGAGCATTTCCTCGCGGATTTTTTCCATTATAAGAAGCATTTCGGGACCGGTTGAAAGACTGTCCACAACAAAAACTTTTGCGTTTGGGTGTGCACCCATAAAAATTTTCGCTGCCTGTTCGGCGGAAGCAAAACTTCCGGAAAGGCGGCTTGTTATTGTTATTGCAAAAATAATATCCGCGCCCTCGAAAGCAGAAAGCCAATCTCCGATATTCGGGCAGGAAGTTCCGGATTTTCCTTTGGTTTCCTTAACTTCTTTGACCATTTTTTCAACGTCAAGCCCGGCGTTATCGACATATTCCTGCTTTGCCGTTATTATTTTAAGCGGAACACTTTTAAAATCTATTCCGGAAAAATCGAGTATATTTGAAGAGGAATCTGAAACAATTTTATAATTCATAAAAATCTCCTGAAAAATCAATCGGTTGTTGCATATCATTTTACAGGATATTTAATATTCTGTCAAGAGTTTTTAAAAAACTTATTTCAAACAATTTTCTTGACACTTTAAGTTTTTAGATGTAAACTGATTTTCGGGAGGCGATTTTTTCAATGAATAAAACCGTTAAAGAAGAAATTAAAAACCTTATTAAAGAATTTTCCCTTCCGCGTTATAACGATATCCCTAACGTGGGTCTTTATCTTGAACAGGTTGTAAAATATGTTTCCGAATATCTTGAACCCCTTGGAAGTTTTTCCTTAACCGGTTCCATGGTAAGCAACTACGTTAAAAAAGGGCTTGTTGAAAACCCGGTTAAAAAGCAGTACGACCGGGAACAGATTGCCTATATCTTTTTCATCGCCATTGCGAAAAACGTGCTTTCCATGGAAGATATCCGCCTTCTTTTTGAAATGCAGCACGAAACCTATGAACCAAAAAGAGCCTACGATTATTTTTGCAACGAATTTGAAAACGTTCTCCAGTTTGTTTTCGGCTTAAAGGAAAATCTTGATAAAGTCGGAACCGACAGCAACGATACAAAAACAATGCTTCGCAACACAATAATCGCCGTTGCTTATAAAGTTTATCTCGATAAATATCTTGCGGCGCTCCATTCCGAAGAAAAATAAACCGCGCAACTCAAAGTTGCGCCCGGGTTGCGCGAAAGTTGGTGGCGCAACCAACCTTTTGATGATATAATCTCCGCACAGAAAGGAGAGATTTTTATGTCTGTAATCGGCTCAAGACTTGTTCTTTTTTTCGGCCTCGGTTTTCTGGTTTCCCTGATTATTCTAATTGTTGCCGTTGTTCTTATTGTTCGCTACGCGAACAGGCGGAAACCCCTGAACCAAAATTATTCCCCGGCGGAAAACGTTACTCCCCGCCAGGAGGAAATCCGCAAAACCCTTGGGGAAACCCTTAAGGAACTCCGTACCGAAAAAAACATGACCCAGGAATTTGTTGCGGAAAGCCTTGGGGTTTCGCGCCAGGCCGTTTCCAAATGGGAAAACGGTTCTTCTGAACCGAGCACTTCGAACCTTATCGCAATCGCAAAGCTTTACGAAATTCCTCCGGAAGAACTTCTTAAAAAACTTGTTTAATAAAAAAGCGGAACGCTTCGGCGTTCCCCTTTTTTTGTAAAATAAATACAAAAACCGAAAGCCGGAAAAATAAAAAATTTTACAAAACTTGGCACCTTAAATTATAAAAAACATCTTGCGGAAAAGAATATAATTATGTATAATATTCTGTTGTAGATATTACTTTTTTTGTCGAAAAAAAGACAAAAAAAGAGACTTTTTTACAATAGTTAAAAAAAGTCTTTATATAGAAAGGATCTGTAGTTTTATGGCAAACACCAGAAAAGTTGGTACTGTATCCCGCGGCATCCGCTGCCCCATTTTCCGTCAGGGCGATAACCTTGGCGAAATGGTAACCGCTTCCGTTCTTGAAGCAGCCGAATCCGAGGGTTTTGAAATCCGCGACCGCGACGTAATCGCCGTTACCGAATCCGTTGTTGCAAGAGCCCAGGGCAACTATGCAACCGTTGATGACATCTCCGCAGACGTTAAAGCAAAATTCGGCGGAGAAACCGTTGGCGTAATCTTCCCGATCCTTTCCAGAAACCGCTTTGCAATCTGCCTTCGCGGAATTGCAAGAGGCGCAAAGAAAGTTGTTCTTATGCTTTCCTATCCTTCCGATGAAGTCGGTAACGAACTTGTAAGCATCGATAAACTCGATGAAGCAGGCGTTGACCCCTATACCGACGTTCTTTCCCTTGAAAAATACCGCGAACTTTTCGGCGAAAACAAACACCCCTTCACCGGCGTTGATTACGTTGATTATTACTGCGGCCTTGTTAAAGAGGAAGGTGCAGAGGTCGAAGTTGTTTTTGCAAACCAGGCAAAAGCAATTCTTGATTACACCGACTGCGTTCTTACCTGCGACATCCACACCCGCGCAAGAAGCAAACGCCTTCTTAAAAAAGCCGGCGCAAAAATTGTCCTCGGTCTTGACGATATTCTTAATGCTCCCATCAGCGGCGGTTATAACGAAAAATACGGCCTTCTCGGTTCCAACAAAGCAACCGAAAGCACCGTAAAACTCTTCCCCCGCGACAGCCAGGATCTTGTTCTTGATATCCAGAAACGCATTCTTGAAGCCACCGGAAAACATGTTGAAGTTATGGTATATGGCGACGGCGCATTCAAGGATCCTCAGGGAAAAATCTGGGAGCTTGCGGACCCGGTTGTTTCTCCTTTCCACACCGACGGTCTTATCGGCACCCCCAACGAACTCAAGCTCAAATATCTTGCGGATAACGATTTTGCTGGTCTTTCCGGCGAAGATCTTAAAAACGCAATTTCCGAAAGCATTAAAGCAAAAGACGCAAACCTTGTTGGCAACATGGCTTCCGAAGGAACCACTCCCCGCCAGCTTACCGACCTTATCGGTTCCCTTTGCGACCTTACTTCCGGCTCCGGCGATAAAGGAACCCCCGTTATCCTTGTTCAGGGTTATTTCGATAACTACACCAACTGATTTTAAAAAAAACAAAAGCCTCCGCTTTGCGGAGGCTTCTTTATTTTATTTTTTCGATAAGTTTTGAATAAATCCTTTCGATAAACCACTTTTCGGTGCTTTTGTTTTTTATTTCCTCAAAAGGAATCCACATAACGCCGCTGTTTTCGTCCGGTTTTATAAAAAGATCCTGCTGTTCCGGCGCTTCAAAAAGATATGTCACGTTAAGATGAAGGTGGGATGGAACGTATTTTCCGCGCTTTTCGTGGCCGCTTACGGGAACTATCTCTATGGAAAGAATGTCTTCCGAAAGCGGCTTTAAATCGCTGATTCCGCTTTCCTCCCTTGCTTCCCTTTCCGCAACTTTCAAAAGATCCGTTTCGCCGTCGGCATGACCGCCCATCCATGCCCAGGAATCGTAGATGTTATGGTAAATCATCAGAACTTTTGTCTTTTCCGGATTAATTACCCAGGCGGAAGCGGTAAAATGGGCTTTTTCGTTTTCCCTTTCAAAAACCTTCGGTTCCGAAAGCCATTCCAGAAGAAGTTTTTTATCCCGCATTTCCTGCTCGTTAAAAGGAACGTAGTTTAAAATCTGTTCTTTAAGTTCCATTTTTAAATCCCCCTAAAAATAAAGGCGGAAGAAATCTTCCGCCTTTTTTGCTTCTATCAGGAAAGAGCTTTCGAGCGAAGCTCGCTTTCAAAAGTTACCGCCGCCTGGCAGTTGTTGATGAAAAGAACGTCGGTTACGCCGTATTCTTCGATAAGTTCGCCGGTTCCTTTGGTGCTTTCGCGGATATCAACAACAAGAACCTGTTCGTAATAATCGATCATATAAGGAACAAAGGCGTTTCCGTAGGATTCCTTAAAAATCATAAGGGTTTTGCCGTTTTTGTTTTCGGTGGTGATAAGGGTAAGGGGGTTATCGCCGCTTATAAACATTCCGGCATAGGTTTTATAGTTATAGTTGATTGCGGCGGTGTTATACCAGTTTCCGCTGTTGCCGGCAATCATGGAATAACCGATGTGGGGATAACGTCCGACGGTGTAGTCAAGGTTTTCTTTAAAAGCGGAAGGGCCGCCGGCATAGTTGTAAAGGGTTCCGAGGAAATCAGTTTTAACAACGCTTTCATAAGAATCCAGTTCGTAAGGAACGATATCGTTTGCGTTGCAGTAAGCAACGGAAGCGTAATATGCGCCAAGGCTTGTCCAATGGTGGTCGGTGCGGTAGAACATATACTCTTCGCTGTGTTCGCTCATAATTCCAAGGCAATCCGCGGCTTTTATTCCTTCGTTAAGCATATCGTAAGTTGCGGAGATATGTGCCTCGGTGCGCTCGTAAGGATCGGTGTAACCTTCCGGAGAGTTAAAGGTGCAGCTTTTGGGAACAAGAAGGGCGGTTACGTTAAGTTCCGGATATTTTTCCGCAAATTGGTTAATGGTTTTTGCCCAGCCGCTGTTTCCGCTTGCGGAAGGAAGGAAATATTCAAGGCCGTAATCGCCGCAAACAAGAACCGCGCCGGCATAGTAAGCATCGATGTTGTTGTTATAATGGCCGCTTTCGGTTTCCGGAACAATGTTATCAAGGTTATCGGAAAGGGCGCCGTTTCTTCCGGGTTTGATATATTTCTGGTTTTCAGGAACAATCTGAAGTCCGCAGGTGCTGCAGGCGTTTTTCTCGTTTATGCTGTGGCCGAGCTTTGGAGTAATTTCCGTTCCGCATCCGATACAGATTTCGCCTTCGGTGCAGGTTGCCGCTTTTTTGGAAACATGGTCAAGTTTTGGAGAAAGTTCTTTTCCGCATCTTTCACAAACCTGGGGTTCAAGGCAGGTTGCGGAAGGTCCCGGGCGGTGGCCGGTTGCTTCAACAAGAATTTCTTCACATTCGGTGCAAATCTGGTGGGTCGTACAGGTTGCGGCAGGTCCCGGAACGTGTTCGTGGCCGCAGGCAGAAAGACCGAGCACCATTAAAATAGCAAGAACGATAAGGGCTGTTTTTTTCATTCTTTTCCTCCGTTAAAAATTAATTATAAAAAGCCAAAATACCATTATGAATTATACAGTAAACCATTGTTTTTTTCAATAACAAAATAGTCGGTTTTATAATAAATTCCAAAAAGTTTTAGAACAAACGGTGGAGCTTTTTTATAATTGATTTTTTAAGCTTTATTCGCCTTTGGTTAAAGCTTTTTGCCGCCTTTTTTGAACCCTCGTAAACTTCGTTTTTCACGGTTTTTGTTTTTATTTTGGCTTCTGCTATATAATCAAGGAATTCTCCTTCGGTATCAAGCCATTCGTCCGCAAGGGTCTGTTCCCTTTTAAATTTTCCGCTCCGGTAATTTTCAAGAACGATTTTATAGCGTTCAACCGCCTTCGCAACGGAATCCTCCCAGGATATATAAATTTTTTCCGCGGCTTTTTCGCCGGTTTTTTTCATAAGCTCCCGGTTTTTACAAAGGAAAATAAGTTTTTTCGCAAAACTTTCCGAATTGTTTTCGGAAAGAAAACCCGTTTCGGAATCCAGAATTCCTTCCGCGGCGCAGCTTCCTTCAATAAGAACGCTTGCAAGGGAACAGGCCGCCGCTTCGCGGACGACAAGCCCGTTGGTATCGTAAACCGAAGGAAAAAGGAACAGATCCGCACGGCTGTAAAAAGCCCGGATGGAATCCCGGTTATGAATCGCCCCGGTGAAAATACATTTTTCCGATACGCCAAGTTCTTCTGAATATTTTACAACCTCATCAAAATCAAGTCCGCCGCCGACAAAAACCATCCTGAAATCCTCGCCGGCCTCCTTAAGTTTTTCGAGCGCCTCGAGGATTATATCAAGTCCCTTATACCAGGCCATTCTTCCGACAAAAAGAAAAACCGGAACGTCCTCCGGAAGGTCATATTTCCCGGTAGCTTTTTCGATTTCTTCTTTTGAAACCTTGCCTTTGGGGATATCCACCCCGTTCGGCATTACGACGTAATCGCCTTTATAGCCAAGGTTTTTAAGGTTTTTTCCGGCGCCTTCGCTTACCACCCAAACTTCGTCGCAGGCTTCGATGTTTTTGACAATTCCTTTTATTATTTTTTCTTTAAGATAACCTTTTCCAACAGCTCTTTCGATGTCCACGTCGAATTTCGTATGATAGGTGAAAATTATCGGCGAATCCAAAGGTTCCCGAAGGGTTCTTGCAAGAACCGTTGAAGCAAAGGGACAATGGGTGTGGATTATGTTGATTTTTTCCGGCTTTATTTTTTCAAGGGTTTCGTAGGAAAAAGGATAACCCGCCCGGTAATCTATTATTCGCTCGGTATTGATGCTTGGAAAACGAACAACCTTATAGGGAAAGCCGGAATCATCCGCCTTTGGATAAAAAGGAACCGCAACAACGGCTTTTCCGTGTTTTTCGTTAACAACTTTCGCGTAGTTCATAACCGTGTTGGCAACGCCGTCAATAAGCGGAGGAAAGCTGTCGTTAATCAGACAAACGCTGAGTTTTTCTTCCAATTTTACACCGCCTTTTAAGAAAATTTTTTCCAACCCGTATAATACCAGCAAATTGTGAATTTTTTGTTTCCCGGATTTTAATAATTGTTTAATCCTCCAGACAAAATCCGCCAAAAACAAAGGTGCAACCGCCGGTTGCTAAAGTTTTAAACCCATGTTGATAGACATTTACATCCAAAAATGGTATGATTTTATCGTAAAAAGGAGGCGGTTTTTTGACAATCGGCGAAAAAATATATAAACTTCGTACCGAGCGGAATTTATCCCAGGGCGAACTTTCGGAAATGCTCGAAGTTTCGCGCCAAAGCATTTCAAAATGGGAAAACGGCGCGGCAACCCCGGACCTTGATAAAATTATAAAACTTTCGGAAATTTTCGGAATCACCATTGACGAACTTGTTAAAAGCAACGAAGTTTCCGCTTCGGCGGAAGAAAAACCCCAGACCATTATTATAAAAAAAGAAAGCAACTTTCCGCCCCGGAAAATTGTCGGAACGATTTTGCTTTCCCTTTCCCTTATTGTAACGGTTGTTCTGCTTGCGGCCGGCGGCGGAATTGTTGGTCTTGTTCTTTCCTCCCCGCTTATCCTTTGCGGAATAATCTGTTTTGTCTTTAAAAGGAACATCGGCCTTTGGTGCGCCTGGGCGGTTTTCTTTGCAATTGATATGTACCTTCGGATGGCCACCGGAATAAGTTCCGCGGTGGTTCTTAATTTCCAGACCCTTTTGTTTATGATCCGGGGCGGCGATTTTGTAAGGCTTCTTTTGGCTTTTGCCCAGCTTGCGGTAATCCTTTCGCTTATTCTTATAACGGTTTTCCGCTTTCGGAAAATTCCGCTTGAAAGCAAAAAAATGCCGATAATCTTTTGGTCGCTTTACGGCGTTTTGAAAATTGCGTTGGCTGTCTTTTCCTTAAGCCACCTTTACAAACAGATTATCAACTACGTTTTTTCCACCATGAACACCGGGTTTTATACGTTTTTCCATTCCTTTTATGTATGGATTTATACCGGATTTTTCGTCTCGGCAGTGGTTTTTACTGTTCGATATATCGTTACAAAAAAATCAAAATAAATTTGTTTTGCGGCGGGAGCAAGCCCCCGCCCTACCGTAAAAAACGGCAAGCGAAACTCCCGTGCTCGTTTGAGCACGGGAGTTTCTTTTTTGAGCACGGGTTTTAAATCTTTTTCTGTGCTTCGCAGTAAACACAGCGGCAGATTCCATTTTCTTTATCGGTATAATGGAAAATGTGGTCGATTTCCTGCTCAATGGAAGTTATACAGCGGGGATTATCGCAAAAAACCTTGTTAACAAGTTCTTCTTCGTGCTCACATTCATGGGTCTCGGAAAGGAGCATCGGAGTTTCTGCAAGAAGCTTGAGAATAAGCGCCATTCTGATATATTTTCCGCAAAGCGCCTGGTCAAAATAGCAGGCTCTGGGGTCGTTATCAACCTTGGTGGAAATTTCGTTGACTCTGGGGAGCGGATGCATTATGCAAAGGTCTTTCTTCGCATTTTCAAGCTTCGGAAGGTCGAGCACAAAGGAATTTTTAAGGCGCTCATATTCTTCCTTATCCGCAAAACGCTCGCGCTGGATTCTTGTCATATAGAGGATATCCAGTTCCGGCATTGCTTCCTCAAGGGTGCGGACTTCCTTATAGGGAATTCCTTTTTTATCAAGGGTTTCGGTCTTGATGTATTCCGGAACGCAAAGTTCTTCCGGAGAGATAAGAACGAATTTTATTCCGGTATATCTCGCAAAGGCGGCAATAAGGGAATGGACGGTTCTTCCGAACTTAAGGTCGCCGCAAAGACCGATGGTAAGGTCATTAAGTCTGCCTTTATGGCGGCTTATGGTGAGAAGGTCGGTAAGGGTCTGGGTGGGGTGGAAATGTCCGCCGTCGCCTGCGTTGATAATCGGAATCCGGGAAGCTTTTGCCGCAACAACGGGTGCGCCTTCCTTCGGATGGCGCATTGCGATTATATCCGCGTAGCAGTTAACGGTGCGGATGGTATCGGCGCAACTTTCGCCTTTTGCGGTGGAGGAACTTCCTGCTTCGGAAAATCCGAGAACGCCGCCGCCGAGGCTTAACATTGCCGCTTCAAAGCTGAGGCGGGTTCTTGTGGAAGGTTCGAAGAAAAGGGTCGCAAGGATTTTTCCTTCGCAGGCTTTTGCATATTTTCCGGGGTTTTCGATTATATCGTTCGCGGTGGAAATAAGCCCGTCGATTTCTTCGACGGAAAGATCGAGAATATCAATAAGATTGCTCATTTATTTTGCTCCGTTAATTGCGAGGTAATTTTTGATTCTGGTTACGTTTTCTTCGTTTGCGGGATCTTCTTCAAGGAATTCGATAATATCGTAAACGTCAACAACGGAATATACCGGGAAGCCGAACTGTTCGGAAATTTCTTCCATTGCGCCTTTTTCGGTCTGGCCTTTTTCCTTGCGGTTAACCATGATAAAGGTTGCGATAACTTTGGTATCTTCCAGCTGGCTGAGGATTTCCATAGATTCGCGGATTGCAGTTCCGGCGGTGATTACGTCTTCAATGATGACGATTTCCTGGCCGGGCTGGGGAATGTAACCAACAAAAGTGCCGCCTTCGCCGTGGTCTTTTGCTTCTTTTCTGTTGAAGAAGAAGGGAACGTCAAGGCCGTTTTTGGAAAGAGCAACTGCGGCGGAAATGGAAAGCGGAATGCCTTTATATGCAGGGCCGTAGAGAACGGCTTCTTTTTTGCCGAGTTTGTCAAAATATGCTTTTGCATAGAATTCGCCGAGTTTGGAAATCTGGTCGCCGGTTTTGATCATGCCTGCGTTTACGAAATAAGGGATTTTACGGCCGGATTTTGCGGTGAAATCACCGAATTTGAGAACTCCTGCGCTCTGGAGGAATTCGATAAATTCTCTTTTATAAGCTTCCATTTTTCTTTCTCCTTTTATGTACTTCTATTAATCAACAAATTCCGCTACGCAGCGTTCATAAGCCGCAACCGGGTCTTCGGCGGCGGTGATGGGACGGCCTACTACGATATAATCGGAACCGATTGCTTTTGCGTCAGCAGGGGTCATAACACGTTTCTGGTCGCCTTTGTCGCCGTCGGCAAAACGAACGCCGGGGGTTACGGTAACAAAATCAGCGCCGCAGGAATCGTGAACTTTTTTTGATTCAAGCGGAGAACAAACAACGCCGTCAAGACCTGCTTTTTTAGCGTTCTGGGCATAGTGCATAACAACTTCCGGAAGGGGTTCTTTGATAAGAAGGTCATTTTCCATTGCTTCCTGGTCGGTGGAAGTAAGCTGGGTTACCGCGATGAGAAGAGGGCGGGTGCCATCGGGTCTGGTAAGGCCTTCGATTGCGGCTTCCATCATTCTGCAGGTACCTGCCGCATGGAGGTTGGTCATATCAACGTCAAGTCCGGAAAGAACGGACATTGCTTTTTTAACGGTGTTGGGGATATCGTGGAGTTTGAGGTCGAGGAAAATTTTGTGTCCTCTTGCTTTGATTTCACGAACGATGGAAGGACCTTCCGCATAGAAAAGCTCCATACCGATTTTTACGAAAGGTTTTTTGCCCTCGAATTTATCGAGGAACTCGAAAGTTTTTTCTGCGGAAGAAAAATCGCAGGCAATAATAACGTCTTTTCCCATTTTATTTAACTCCTCCTATAATTTCGCTGAGATTATTGATTCCGTATTTATCCATGACTCTCGGAAGGTCATTAATTATATCTCTGCAGATATAAGGATCCACAAGGTTTGCGGCGCCGATCTGAACAGCGGTTGCGCCGGCAAGCATAAGTTCGATTACGTCCTCGGCGCAGGAAACGCCGCCCATTCCGACAATCGGGATTTTAACAGCCTGGGCAACCTGGTAAACCATTTTTACCGCAACCGGGAAAATTGCCGGGCCGGAAAAACCGCCCATTTTGTTTGCGATAACCGGTTTTTTGGTCTTAAGGTCGATTCTCATTCCCATAAGGGTGTTGATAAGGGAAAGACCGTCTGCGCCGGCTTCCTCGCAGGCTTTTGCGATGGAAACGATATCGGTAACGTTGGGCGAAAGTTTTACGATAACGGGTTTGGTGGTAACGGCTTTTACCGCTTTAACAATGGTTGCGGCGGCTTCCGGGGAAGTTCCGAAGCTCATTCCGCCGCCGTGTACGTTGGGGCAGCTGATGTTTACTTCAAGCCAGCCGACCTGGTCGCATTTATCAAGTTTTTCGCAGGTATAGGCATAATCTTCGACGGAAAAACCGGAAACGTTTGCCATAACCTTTTTATTGAAGCATTTTGCAAGTTTCGGAAGTTCCTCGCCGATAACTTTTTCAACGCCCGGGTTCTGAAGACCAACGGCGTTTATCATTCCGGCGGTGCATTCGGCAATTCTCGGGGTGGGGTTGCCGAATCTGGGCTCTTTGGTGGTTCCTTTGAAGGAGAAAGTTCCGAGCATGTTGATATCATAAAGTTCGGCAAATTCATAACCGTAGCCGAAAGTTCCGGAAGCAGGGATAATGGGGTTATCCATTTCGATTCCGCAAAGATTTACTTTTAATCTTTCCATAAAATTTCCTCCTTCATCATGATAGGGCCGTCTTTGCAGATGCGTTTGAAACCGGTAAGGGTTTTGCAGGAACAGCCCATGCAGGCGCCGAAGCCGCAGCCCATTCTTTCCTCGAAGCTGAGCTGGCCGGAGGTTTCGGATGCGTTCCAGACCGCTTTAAGCATGGGTTCCGGTCCGCAGGTGAAGAAATGGGTGTAATCAATTTCCTTCATGGCTTCGGTTACAAAACCTTTGATTCCGTAGGAACCGTCAACGGTGGTTACGTAAACTTCACAGCCGAGGGCTTTGAATTCTTCTTCATAGAAGATTTCGTCCTTGGTGTTGAAGCCGAGGATCACGGAAACTTCCTTTCCCTCTTTGCGAAGTTCCTTCGCAAGCATATAAAGAGGAGGAACGCCGACGCCGCCGCCGATAAGGAGCGGTTTTTCACCGGAGATGGAAGTATCGTATCCGTTTCCGAGGGAGGAAAGGATATCGAGGGTTCCTTCGGTCATATCTCTCATCTGTTCGGTGCCTTTTCCAACAACCTTATAGATAAGGGTGAGTTTTCCCTCTTCCGAATCACATACGGAAATGGGGCGGCGGAGATAAAGTCCGTCAAGCTTGATATTTACAAACTGGCCGGGGCGGGTGATATCGGAAGTATCACCCGCAAGGACCATTTCCATAATGTCCTTTGTAAGGGGCTTATTTTCTTTTATTTCAAAAAGCAGCTGTCTCATATTTCCTCCTTAAGCGTCGATGGTGGAGATGCAAAGGGTGGTTTCTTCAAGAACGTCGAGAAGAACTTTTACGGTATCGAGTGCGGTGAAAACGGAAACGTTGTTTTCAATTGCATAATTGCGGATAAGCTGGCCGTCATATTCGGAACCGACAGCGGCAACGTCGCGGGTGTTGATTACGTAAGCGATGTGGCCCTGGCGGAGAGAATCGCGGATTTCTTCGTTGCCTTCGCTGATTTTATGAAGAACGTGGGTGCGGATTCCGTTTTCTTTAAGGAATTTTGCGGTACCTGCGGTTGCTTCAATGTTGAAGCCAAGGTCATAGAAACGGCGGATAAGGGGAAGAGCCTCTTCCTTATCTTTATCAGCGATGGTTGCGAAGATGGTGCCATAGTTCTGGAGGTGCATTCCGGAAGCCTGGAGCGCTTTATAAAGCGCTCGGTTAAGTTTATCGTCATAACCGATTGCTTCGCCGGTGGATTTCATTTCCGGGGAAAGGTAAGCGTCAAGTCCGTGGATTTTGTTGAAGGAGAATACCGGAACTTTTACGTACCATCTCTTCTTTTCGTCCGGATAGATTCCGAAGATTCCCTGTTCCTTAAGGCTCTTGCCAAGGATTACTTCCGTTGCGATATCCGCAAGGCTGTAACCGGTTGCTTTGGAAAGGAACGGAACGGTTCTGGAAGAACGGGGGTTAACTTCGATGATATAAACGTCGTCGTGTTCGTCAACAATGAACTGGATATTATAAAGGCCGATGATTCCGATTCCGAGGCCGAGCTTTTTCGCATACTGGAGGATGGTGCCTTTAACTTTGTCGGAGATGCTGAAGGTGGGATATACGCTTATGGAGTCGCCGGAGTGGATACCGGTTCTTTCAACAAGTTCCATAATTCCGGGTACGAAAACATCGATTCCGTCGCAGATTGCGTCAACCTCAACTTCTTTTCCGAAGATATATTTATCAACAAGAACCGGTTTATCTTCGCCGAGTTCAACGGCGGTTTTAAGGTACTGGCGAAGCTGTGCTTCGGTTGCAACAATCTGCATTGCTCTTCCGCCAAGAACGAAGGAAGGACGAACAAGAACCGGATAGCCGACTTCCGCCGCGGCTTTGCAGCCGTCTTCAATATTGGTAACAGCTTTGCCCTTCGGCTGGGGAATATTGAGTTCCTCAAGGATTTTTTCAAAGCTGTCGCGGTTTTCGGCTCTTTCGATTGCGTCGCAATCGGTGCCGATGATTTTAACGCCTCTGTCGCGGAGCGGCTCCGCAAGGTTGATTGCGGTCTGGCCGCCAAGGGAAGCGATTACGCCTTCCGGTTTTTCAAGCTCGATGATGTTCATAACATCTTCAGGAGTAAGAGGTTCAAAATAGAGCTTATCGCTGGTGGTATAGTCGGTGGAAACGGTTTCCGGGTTGTTGTTGATGATAATTGCCTCGTAACCGGATTTTTTGATGGTGGTTACTGCGTGAACGGTGGAATAGTCAAATTCAACGCCCTGGCCGATACGGATAGGACCCGCTCCGAGAACGATAATCTTCTTTTTATCGGTTACAATGGAAGCGTTTTCGCCGGTGTAGGAAGAATAGAAATAAGGGATATATGCTCCGCAATGGAAGGTATCGACCATTCTGTAAACCGGGAACATATTTTTTTCTTTGCGGAATCTGAAAACTTCGATTTCGCTGCAGTTCCAGAGTTTTGCGATATATTCATCGCCGAAGCCCATTTTCTTTGCTTCAAGAAGAACAGCCTCGTCTTTTACGTTTTCCTTAACCTTAGCTTCCATCTTTACGATGTTTTCAACAGCTTTAAGGAAGAACTCGGTGATTTTGGTAACTTCGTGAAGTTTTGCGGTGGTTTCGCCGCGGCGAAGAAGTTCGGCAATTCCAAAGATGTTGTCATCGCGGAACTGTTCAATATATTTATAAATTTCTTCGGTGCTCATGCCGTCGAATTTTTTGAGGTAGAGGTGGCAAACGCCGGTTTCAAGGGAGCGAACACCTTTAAGAAGGCATTCTTCAAGGTTGGAACCGATTCCCATGATTTCGCCGGTTGCTTTCATCTGGGTTCCGAGAGTGTTGGGGGCGGTTGCGAATTTATCGAAGGGGAAGCGCGGAAGTTTTGCGATAACGTAATCGAGGGAAGGCTCGGTTTTTGCGGTGGTTCCGGCAAGCTCAATTTCGTCAAGAGTCATGCCGACGGCAATTTTTGCGGTAACTTTTGCAATGGGGAAACCGCTTGCTTTGGAAGCAAGGGCGGAAGAACGGGAAACACGGGGGTTAACTTCGATAAGGTAATATTCGGAACTTTCCGGATTGAGAGCGAACTGGACGTTGCAGCCGCCTTCGATTTTAAGTTCGCGGATAAGTTTTATTGCGGAATCGTTGAGCATTTTCATATCATGGTCGGAAAGGGTCATGATAGGAGCAACAACGATGGAGTCGCCGGTATGTACGCCGACGGGATCGACGTTTTCCATTCCGCAGATGGTGATTGCGTTATCTTCGGAATCGCGCATAACCTCGAATTCGATTTCCTTATAACCTTTAACGCTTTTTTCGATAAGAACCTGATGAACCGGGGAAAGTTTGAATGCGTTTCTGCCGATTTCAACAAGTTCCTCTTCGTTGTTTGCAAAGCCGCCGCCGGTTCCGCCAAGGGTAAATGCCGGGCGAAGAACGATAGGATATCCGATGCGTTCCGCAGCTGCTTTTGCTTCGTCAAGATTATAAGTGATTTCGGAAGGGATTACCGGTTCGCCGATGGACTGGCAAAGTTCCTTAAACATTTCGCGGTCTTCGGCTCTTTCAATACTTTCGCTGCTGGTTCCGAGAAGTTTTACGCGGCATTCTTTAAGGATGCCTTTTTTCTCAAGCTGCATTGCAAGGTTAAGGCCGGTCTGGCCGCCGATTCCGGGAACGATTGCATCGGGTCTTTCGTGGCGGATGATTTTTGCGATGTATTCAAGGGTAAGAGGCTCCATATAGACCTTATCCGCAATAAGGGTATCGGTCATGATGGTTGCGGGGTTGCTGTTGCAAAGAACAACCTCATAGCCTTCTTCTTTAAGCGCAAGGCATGCCTGGGTTCCCGCATAGTCAAATTCCGCAGCCTGGCCGATTACGATAGGGCCGGAGCCGATGATAAGGATTTTTTTGATGTCCGTTCTTTTTGCCATTCTTTTTCGCTCTCCTTCGTTTTATATCTGAAAATTATTTATAAACAATCTGTCCGTCTTTGACGGTGAGCAAGCATTTTCCGAAAAGTTCCCAGCCTTCAAAAGGCGTTGCTTTTCCCATGGAAAGGAATTTTTCCGGTTCAACTTTTTCAAGGGCTTCAAGATCCCATACGGTAAAATCGTTCCCGATAGAAATTCCGAAGCGCTTTCTCGGGTTGATCGCAAGAAGCTCAATCGCCTTTTCAAGGGTGATTATTCCGGTTTTAACAAGCTTTGTGTAAACAACCGGGAAGCAGGTTTCGATTCCGGTTATTCCGAAGGGGGATTTTTCAAGTCCCCTCGATTTTTCTTCCGCGGAATGGGGCGCATGGTCGGTGGCTATCATATCGATTGTTCCGTCCTGGATTCCTTTGATAAGGGCTTCCCTGTCCGCTTTTCCCCTAAGCGGAGGATTCATTTTGAATCTTCCTTCTTCCTGCAAATCGGAATCGTCCATAACCAGATAATGGGGACCGGTTTCGCAGGTTACGTTTACTCCTTCGGCTTTTGCCTTTCGGATTATATCAACGCTTTCCTTGGTGGAAATGTGGCAGACGTGGTAGGCGCATCCAGTTTCTTTCGCAAGGCGAAGGTCCCTTTCAATCTGTTTCCATTCGCTTTCGCTGCAGATTCCCCGGTGGCCGTGTTCTTTTGCGTAATCGCCGTCGTGGATGTATCCGCCTTTAAGAAGTTCGTTAACTTCGCAATGGGCAACTATCATCTTGCCGAGAGCTTTTGCACGGAGCATTGCTTCGCGCATCATTTCTTCGCTCTGAACTCCCCTTCCGTCGTCGGAAAAAGCAATTACCTTTTCCGCAAGGGATTCCATATCCACAAGTTCCTCGCCTTTTTCGCCGACGGTAATTGCGGCATAGGGCAGAACTTCGATAACCGCATCCCGCTCGATTATATCGGTCTGTTCCTTAAGATGTTCCGGAGAATCCGGGACGGGGTTAAGGTTCGGCATTGTGCAGACGGAAGTGTAACCGCCCTTTGCCGCCGCCATTGAACCGGTTTTTATGGTTTCCTTATAAGAAAACCCCGGCTCACGAAAATGCACATGCACATCGCAAAAACCGGGGAATACGGCATATTTTGAAAAATCGCGAACAGTACCCTCTTCATCGGAAGAAACTTCCGCGAAGAAAGCATTTTCGCAAAATTCGGATTTAAATTCAACCTTTTTGTTTTCCAAATCACTCATCATTGAACAATCCTTTCAAAACAAAAAATCCGCTGGCGAACAGAATTCGCCGGCGGAATGCATACAAAAATTACGGCACCGCAAAATTTTAATGCAAAGCGCCAGAACATTATATATACAAATCTTGCCGATCTCTCTGTATCGTCTTTAAAGATTTATTTTTTATATAATATCATAATATAAATGGAGTTGTCAATAGAATCACAGGGAGAAAAAACTCTTTTTTATTCTTTTCCGCCAAGAATAACGTCAAGAACTTCCGAAGCTTTTTCCGCGTTTCCCTTCGGGATAACAATCCTTTGTTTTTCGCCGTTTATAACAATGGCAAACCAGCCGCTGCGGTCAAAATAACCGACTTTTATGCGGTCTTTTTCAAATTCTTCCGTAAGCGGCCTTACGTTTTTATAATAAAGAACGCCGATTTTATCTTCGCCGAAATAGAATTTTGCGTTTGTGTCGGAATCGCCCCGGAGATATCCTTCCGCCGAAAAAATATAGGGAAAACCGATAAGGTGTTCGTCCCTTTCATATTTTCCGGAGTTTTTCTTTTTATCGGAAACGGATTTATAAAAAACAACTCCGCCCATCAAAACCGCAACAACAAAGGAAAGATACCATCTTTCCGGCGCAACGAAAAGAAAGCCAACAAGGCACATGGCTCCGCAAAGGATTCCGGCGAAAACCGCCGCAAAAATTTCGTTTTTAAGATTCTGGTTCAAAAAAACTCCCCCTTTTCTGTTTCCTATTCTATCATTTTTCTTCTGGAAAGTCATTAACTAAATATTAAAAAAGAGCCTTTTTGAAAGGCTCTTTTTTTGTTTTTTTATTCAAGTTCAAAGGCGCCGGTGTAAAGGCGGTAATAGGTTCCTTTTTCCTCGATAAGTTTATCGTGGTTTCCTCTTTCGATAATTCTTCCGTGGTCAAGAACCATAATAACGTCGGAGTTCTGGACGGTGGAAAGGCGGTGGGCAATTACAAAAACCGTTCTTCCGTACATAAGGGCGTCCATTCCGCGCTGAACAATGGCTTCGGTTCGGGTATCGATGGAAGAGGTAGCTTCATCAAGAATCATAACCGGCGGATCCGCAACGGCGGCGCGCGCTATGGAAATAAGCTGGCGCTGACCCTGGGAAAGTCCGCTTCCGTCCCCTTCAAGGACGGTGTTATAACCTTCCGGAAGCATACGGATAAATGCGTCGGCATCCGCAAGCTGCGCCGCGGCGATACATTCTTCGTCGGTGGCGTCCGGTCTTCCGTAACGGAGATTTTCCATAACCGTTCCGGTAAAAAGGTTTACGTCCTGAAGAACAACGCCCATGGAACGGCGAAGGTCATCTTTATTGATATCGCGGATATTGATTCCATCATAGGTAATCGCGCCGTTTTCAATATCGTAAAAATGGTTGATAAGGTTAGTAATGGTGGTTTTTCCCGCGCCGGTTGCGCCAACAAGGGCAACCTTCTGTCCCGGTTCAGCATAGAAGGAAACATCGTGGAGAACGCGTTTTCCCGGAACGTAGGAAAAATCAACGTGCTCAAGGCGAACGCCGCCCTGGAGCTCCCGGAATTCAAAAGTTCCGTCCTCATGGGGAATTTTCCATGCCCATTGTTCGGTTCTTTCTTCCGTTTCCTCAATAATTCCGTTTTTCTTTGTCATATTGACAAGGGTTACTTTTCCGTTGTTTTCCTCGATGGGTTCATCAATGAATTCAAAAATTCTTCTTGCGCCGGCAACCGCCATAACAACGGAGTTTATCTGGTTGGAAACGTTGCCTATGGGCTGGCAAAAGCTTCTTGAAAGCTGGAGGAAGGAAGCTATCGTACCAAGAGTAAGGGTTCCCATTCCGAAAAGGGTAAGGTTCGGAATGCCGGAAAGGGCAAGATAGCCGCCGATTATCGCGATTATTACGTAAAGGAAATAGCCAAGGCCGTTCATAAGCGGCATAAGGGTGTTGGCGAATTTGTTCGCGTTGGTCGCGTTGAAGCAAAGTTCGCCATTCTTTCCGTCAAAGGCCTCTTTGGCTTTTTCTTCGTGGTTAAAAACCTTAACAACCTTCTGGCCGTTTATCATTTCCTCGATATAACCGTTCATTCCCGCAACGGAACGCTGGGCTTCCATAAAATAATGTCCGGATTTTCCGGTTATTTTTCCGAGAAGTTTAAGCATGAAGAAGGTGAAAATAAGGACAAAAACCGTAAGCCAAACGCTTTGGATAAGCATTGAAATAAAAACAAAGGTTATGGAAAGAATGGACTGGATAACCTGGGGAATACTTTGGGAGAGCATCTGGCGAAGGGCATCGGCATCGTTTGTATAATAACTCATAACATCGCCGTGGCTGTGGCTGTCGAAATATTTTATCGGAAGCCTTTGCATATGGCGGAACATGGAAGAACGGATATCTTTAAGGATATTCTGGGAAACCTTCGCCATGGTTCTGTTATAGAAAAGCGAGGACAAAATTCCGGTAAGATAAAGCACCGCCATTCCGAAAAGCGCGCCCACCAAAGCGGAAAAATCCGGGTTTTGTACTCCAACAAGCGGCGTGATGTAATCATCTATGAGTGTTTTGATGAAAAGCGAGGAAGCAACGCTTGCGGCGGTGGAAAGGATTATGCAAAGGAAAACAAAAAACATCGAAATCCGGTAATTTTTAAAATAGGAAAGAAGCCTTTTAATTGTTACCATATCGAGAGAAGGTTTTTTGATGTTCGGTTTTTTATCATTCATCAGAAAGACCTCCTTCCATCTGGGATTCATAGGTTTCGCGGTAAATTTCGCTTGTTTCCATAAGTTCCTCGTGGGTTCCCATGGCAACAATTTCGCCCGCATCGAGGATTATGATTTTATCCGCATCCATAACGGAGGAAATTCGCTGGGCAATAATAATTTTTGTGGTATCGGGAATTTCTTCCGCAAAAGCCTTGCGGATAAGAGCATCGGTTTTTGTATCAACTGCGCTGGTGGAATCGTCAAGGATAAGAATCTTCGGCTTTTTAAGAAGCGCTCTTGCAATACAAAGGCGCTGTTTTTGTCCGCCGGAAACGTTTGCGCCGCCCTGTTCGATATGGGTATCATATTTTTCGGGCATTTCGTTTATAAAAGGCGAAGCCTGGGCAAGGTCGCAGGCGTGCTCAATTTCCTCCATGGTTGCGTGCTCGTTTCCCCAAAGAAGGTTTTCACGAACCGTTCCGGAAAAGAGTACGTTCTTCTGGAGCACCATCGCAACGCTGTCGCGAAGGGATTTAAGGTCGTATTCGCGGACATCCTTTCCGCCCACGAGCACGGCGCCTTCCGTAACGTCATAAAGGCGCGGAATCATCTGGACAAGGGTGGATTTCGAGGAACCGGTTCCGCCGATTATACCAACCGTTTCGCCGGATTTTATATCGAGGCAAACATCGCTGAGCACGTTTTTATCCGCCTTTTCGGAATAGCGGAAATTTACGTGCTCAAATTTTATGCTGCCGTCCGGAATTTCAAAATCCGGGTGCTCATTGTTTTTAAGGTCACTTTCCTCGTTTAAAACTTCGTAAATTCTGTTGGCGCTTTCGCGGGAAATAATAATCATTACAAAGATTACGGAAATCATCATAACGCTCATAAGTATCTGCATGGAATAGGTGATAAGGCTCATGAGCATACCGGTGGTAAGGCCGAGTTCCTGGTTGTTTCCGGAAGCGATTATCGCCTGGGCGCCAAGCCAGGAAACAAGAAGCATGCACGCATAGGAACAGCCCTGCATAAGCGGCGCGTTCCAGGCAATGTTCTTTTCCGCGCGGGTAAAATCCCGGCGGATGGAATCGGAAGTTTCGTCAAATTTTTCCGCTTCGTGATCCTCGCGGATAAAGGATTTTACAACGCGGATTCCCCGGAGGTTTTCCTGAACGGTTCTGTTGAGCCGGTCATAAGTTTTGAAAACCCTTACGAAAATCGGGTGGGTCTTTTTGATTATGAAAAGAAGTCCCGCCATAAGAAGCGGAAGACAGGCAACAAAAACAAGCGCAAGTTTCGGGTAAATCCGAAAAGCGAAAACGGTGGAAAAAACCATCATAATCGGGGAACGGAACGCAACGCGGATAAGCATCTGGTATACCTGTTGGACGTTCTGAACGTCGGTGGTCATTCGGGTTATAAGGCTTGAAGTGGAAAATTTATCTATGTTTGAAAAGGAAAAATTCTGGATATTATAATACATATCCTTACGAAGATTTTTTCCGAAGCCGCAGGAAGCGGTGGAAGCCGCCCTTCCCGCAAGATTTCCGAAAAGAATAGTAAGGCAGGCATAAACCATAAGCCTTATTCCGCTTTGAAGAACAAAATCCATGTTTCCGGCGTTTATTCCGTGGTCGAGCATATCCGCCATTTCAAAAGGGATAAGAACCTCCATAACAACCTCAAGGCTTACGAAAAAAGCCGAAAGGAAGGACGGAAGTTTATATTCCCTTACGCATTTCGCAAGGCGTTTTAACATTAAAACTCCTCCCCTATTTCAAGATTTGATGAAAGTCTTTTTAAAAAGGCCCTTAGCTGTTTCTTTTCCTCGTCGGAAAAACCTTTTAACATCTGGTCTTCCAGAGTTGCCCGGTCGTTCCTCATTATTTTAAAAACTTCCATTGCCTTTTCGGTAAGAACAAGTTTTTTAAGGCGGGCATCGTAATCCACAGGTTCCCTTTCGATAAAACCGTTTTCAACAAGAAGGTCCACGTTTTTTGAAGCGGTGGAACGGGTTATATCAAATTCCTTTTCAAGGTCGCGCTGGAAAACATCGCGGTTATAATTTTCCGCAATATATGAAATTATCCAGCCGCCGGAACCGGTCATTTTATCGAGCTTTTTTCTGTTTCCGTAATTTATAAAATAGTTGTTTATGTTGCGGGAAAGAATCCGAAGCTCCGTATTGATATAATATCTTTCACACATGGTTTATCCTCCTTTTATAATTGTTGGATTGGAAACTGTTTCATAATCAACAATTATAAAACAACTCATTAAAATAATCAATAGCTCCAAAAAAAATTTACAATTACGTAAAAAAACAAAAATCTATTGATTTAATTTTAAAATTATAGTATTCTATAATCAGTAAATTATCGGAGGCATAGAAAAATGCGCAGAGAAATTACATTCCAGGGAAAAAAATACAACATGATCGAAGACGGAGCATATAAAGACGACAACGGTTATTATATCGTCCATGCTTATGACCCGCTTGAACAGCCCGATCCTTTTGGCTGGCAGAACAGTTTTTATGTTCGCGCAACCGACGAAGATTGCAACAACATAATCGAAGTAAGAGCCTGGTGCCCTTACAGCAAAACCGAAGGTTTTCTTTAATTTTTTAAAAAACGAAAACAAAAAACGGAAGGCTCTGCCTTCCGTTTTTTATTTTTCCGCTTAAACAAGCCGTTTTTGGCTTTTGATATTACAAATCATATATTTATAATTATAATATTTATAAATATCTTTTTACTCTTCCATCTGTTTTCCAAGGAAATTTGCCGCGGCGGAAACAAGTTTTGTTTCCGCTTCGCCGGCTTTTTCCCTTCCGTCAGAAAGATAAACAACCGCGCCGCAAACATCGCCCGCGGCAATAATCGCCGCGGCGGAAAGGGCCGCCTTATCAATTCCTTCCACCGGGAAAAGAAGGTTTTCTCCGGAGACACCGGTTCTGCTGTAAACCGCCCTGCGTTCCATAAGGTCCTCCAGCATCGGGGTGACCCTTCTTTCAACAACTTCCTTTTTCGGAATTCCGGCGGCGGAAACAACGCTGTCCCTGTCACAGATAAGAACTGGGCAGCCGCCTACTTTATAAAGCACCTCCGCATACTGCGAAGCAAATGAGGAAAGCTCGCCGATGGGAGAATATTTTTTGAAGATTACCCCGCCTTCGTTGTCCGTAAAAATTTCGAGAGGGTCGCCGTCACAGATAACATCAATAGAAAATTCCCTGTTTTTGCGCTTTTGGGCGGTCTGAACTAAGGTTTCTCTCAAAAGTGCTTCAATTTCTTCATCGGTCAGTTCCTTTTCTTCGCTTACGTTGCTTCGGAGAATGGAATCTATATCCGGCTTTAATTTCAGTTCGATTCTGTTTTCATAAACCTTGATTTGGTCTATCAGCAGTTCAAGATCGTTCCTCTCCAGCTTTTCTTTTTTGAGTATATCTTCAAAAACCTCAAGGGAAGTTTTGGCGGTGCGGTTCACCTGAATAATGGTGTTGCGCTTATCCGAAAGCATATCTATTTGATGATTCAGTCCTTTGATTTTGTTTTGCAGTTCCTCCTCCATTTCGTCATAGGTCTGCGAAAGCAGTTCTTCCTGCTCCGGGTGTTTGAGAATATCGCGAACCCTCTGCCGCTTGGTGATTTTCAGTTCCTCATAAAGGCTGTCGAGAACTTCTGCAAGATTATCGGCGCTGTTTTCGGTTTCGGCTATGTCATCGGTTTCTTTGTCCAGTTCCTCATTCAGCTTTTCAAGGATTTCGGCGGAATTATCCATCAGTTTTTTGATATAGATTTTCACAAGCTCGTCCAGCTTATCCACCCGGATATGGTGGGAAGTGCAGGCGGCAAGTCCCCGGCGCTGATAGTTTCCGCAGATATAGGCGGGTTTTAAATCGGAACGGCTCATGGAAAACATGGGGCTTCCGCAGTCGCCGCAGAAAAGAAAACCGGTATAATCGTTGGAATATTTTTTATTTCCGCGGTAGTTGGAAGTGCTCCGCTTTTCCCGAAGAGCCCTTGTGGTGGCAAAAGTCCGGTAATCGATAATCGGCTGATGATGATTTTCTATGACAATGTGTTCGTCCTCATCACGCTTAATGTCCTTGCCGTTGATTTTCGCACGGGTGTATTTCCCTTGACGGAAAGTGCCTATATAAAAATCGTTGTCGAGGATTTCCTGAATTGTGATAATGCTCCATGCGGTTTTGGGCTTCAGCTTGCATTCTTCGCCCGCAAGTTCCTTGCGAATCGCTGTTGCCATTCTCGGGGTGGGAATGCCCTGCTCCGTAAGGTAGTTGGCGATTTTTTTATAGCCCCAGCCCTTGTTATTATAGAGGCCGAAGATGTTACGGACCGTTTCCGCTTCCGTCGGAACGATTTCAAATTCCTTGCGTTTGTTTACGATGTATCCGTATGGCGCGGCGCAAATCCATTTTCCGTCCGCCTGCCTGCGCTTTATAACGTTGCGAACCTTCTTCGATGTATCCGTTACGGGCATTTCGTTGATAAGGAACTGGAACTGGATTTTGAGCCAGTCATCGTCATTCGGAAAGTCTATTCCGTCGCCGATGGAAATAATGCGGACTCCCGCATCTCTTAAATCCTCAAGCTCAACAAGACCGCGGCTGTTTCGCCTTGAAAAACGGGAAAAATCCTTTACTACTAAAATATCGTATTGGTGGCGGATAAGTTCCTTCCGCATTGCCTGATAGCCTTCGCGCTGTTCAAAAGTATAGCCGGAACGGTCACGGTCTTCATAAAAAGTTAGTGTACTTCCGGGAAAGCGGTTTTTGACATAATCTGTGATTATTGCTTTCTGGTTTTCGATGGATATGTTGTCCCGGTCCAGTTCGTCATCGACGGAAATTCGTGCGTATCCGACGATATCAAAACGTTCTGTCAAAGCAATTCTCCTTTCATATATTGATACAGATATAATCTATAGAAATTAAAAAAACTTTGCAAATGTGCGGATAAAAATAAGGGGAGGGAATTGTTCCCTCCCCATTTTTTACTGCAATGCGTATTCCGGCTTTCTTTCCCTGACCTCTTTTTCCGCGGTTCGCTTTCTGTTATAAACCAAAAGGTCGAGCGTGTTTTGGAAAAGATTCTCGCTTCCGGATTCAAAAACGGCAACAAGGTAATTTTGCTTTTTGTATTTATCGCAGATGCCGTTTATATCCATGCGGGTTATCGGATTCGATTTTTCCCCGTTGCTGAGCCAGATTTCAACCAGTTTGCGGTCATTTCTGACGTTCATCTCCATACAAAATCACTCTCCTCGCTGCTTTTAGTTTCAACAGATTTTAGGCGGCTTATGCAGTTTAAGGCGGTTTTGATAACAAATTTTTCATATTGCATAAGCCCACCTCACCGTTCTCGTTCTTTCTGTTTAATGAGGTATTTTGCGTAGTATTCGCAGGCTTTGAGCACGAAATCTTCGAGCTGTTTTCGGTTCGCTTTCGGAACATATTTTTCGATTTTTGCAACCGGAACTTTGAACATTTCCCTTTGGTTTGCCTTTTCTTCGGACATGATTTTCTGTATTTCTTCGGAAGTGAGTTTTCCTTCCTGCGAAAGTTTTTTCATGCGGTTTGCCTGAGAAAGAGAAGGAGTGCAGTCATTGAGCACAACGTGCTCAAGCAGAGTCCTCTGTTCCTGCTCGGTCAGAAACGATAGTTCAACAGCCGGAGTGAATGCGATTTTTCCTTCGTCCACAAGTATCAGAAGTTCGCCGATAAGCTGTGTAAGGCGGATATATCTGCGTATCTGTTCTCTGCTTTCGCTGTTTTGTTCACCGACCATTTCGTTTGTACGGAACTTCGACCCAACTTGTGTCGAAGTTAGGTCAGAGCGGTAACCCTGCCGGTTCATAGCTTCCAGCTTCATTTTGTAGGCGAAAGCCTTTTCCGACGGAAGAACATGTTCCCTGAAAAGGTTGCTGTCAACAAGCATAACTATGGCATCTTCACGGCTTATGTCATAAACAATCACCGGAACTTCTTTAAGCCCAAGCCGCCTTGCGGCAAAAAGTCTGCGGTGCCCGGATATTATCTCGTATGCGCCTTCCGCGGTTTCCAAAGGCCTTACCAAAAGCGGCATGGCGATGCCTTGTTCGCTGATGCTTTCTTCAAGGCTTTCCATATCCGCATCGTCACGGACTTTGTATGGGTTGCCCTCAAAAGGATGCAGTTTCGTTATCTCAATGTTCTCTATAAATCTTTCTGTGTTTTTCATGTATATTACCTCTCTCTCGATCGTTGTCTGATTTTTTCTTTTTCCAAAACGGAAACTTCCATTTCCATTTCCGTTCTTAATAGTTCTTTGATTTTCGGAATGTTTTCCACAATATCTTCCGCAGTTCTCTTTCGTTTTCGGAGCGGTGCTATTTCTGCGGAAATATCTTTTGCTCTCTGTTTTAATTTTTCCTCTTCTTCGGGTGTTTTAACCCTTCGGATTTTGTTATAGATTTTCTGCCGCTCTGTTTCGAGATTTTTTATCTTTTCTCCGGTTTCTTCGATAAATGAAAGAAGCTCCTCACCGGTTTCGATTCCGAATCCGGCAAGAAGCCTTATCTGCTCGTTATACTTATCAAGTTTACGTACCTCATCACGCAGTAACGGTGAAATGGGTCTTTTCCTTTCCGGTGCATCAAGGTTCAGCGCATGCATAAGCATATCAATGAATATCTGCATAAGAATCTGAATTGCATCCATCTGGATGGCTTTGCGGAATTCTATCTTGATTTCATAAAGGGGCGTCTTCGGTTTCCTCATCCAGTTTCGCGGTTCAAATTCCGGGTGGTTGGGATTTTGCAAAATACGCCTTTTGATGTTTTCCTCGGTATATTTTTCTCCGAGGGAATCTATGCGGACAGCTCTTTTCCAGCCCGGTGCGATAATTGATGGGTGCGCATAGTTTCCGTTTCTTACGTATCGATAGCCCAGCATCATAAGCTGATGATCGAACTGCTGTCTTGTCATCGCAACGGAAAGAGCCTCATCAATATCTCTTTTCAGCATATCCCTGTGGGTTATGCCGCCGTTCTTATGGATCCAGTATTCTTTCTTTTTACCTTTGCTGTAAAAGTTTGAATCCTTCAGAACGGATTTTCCGTATTCCGCGCATATCTCGTCCGATTCTTCCCGGAGCGCGATATGGTCGCGGATATGGTTTTCGTATTTCTTTCCGTCAACGAATGATACAGAATTAATGACTATATGGTTGTGGATATTATCTGTATTGAGATGTGTGGTGACCACTATCTCGAATCTGCTGCCCCACATTCTCTTCGCTGTTCTTATCCCGATCTGGTGCGCTTCTTCCGGAGTGACTTCTCCGGTTTCAAAACTCTGATAACCGTGATATGCAACGTTTCCGCCCTGCTTTCCGAATCTTGCTTTTGTTGCGCTCATCTGTTCGTACGCGGTTTTGGGCGAACAGTTTATTCCGCTCACATACATCTTTTTATCGGTTTTGCTGTCGTTTTCCGCATAGCGGATAACGTACCATAAATCCTCATCGACGCATTTTTTATCAATGGTCTTATCCGGGTTTTCGGCATAATCTATCACATCTTTCAGCCTGCTTTTCACAGGCCAGAATCCTGTTGTTGCCATTATCCGCTCACCGATTTCTTTATCTCGTCTGCGTTTTCTTTCCCCGGCGCGAGAAACTGCAGACGCATATCTTCGATAAGGGAATCAAGTTTTCTTTCCGTTTCCGGGGAATATTTATCAAGCTTTTCGTTTATCTGATAAAGATTACGCATAATGGAATAGAATTCTAACGGCGGAATCTCTCTCGGAGAAAATCCCAAAGCCCTCTGCCTCATATATTCCGAAACGGATATCCCGCATTTCTTTGCGGTGGATTCTATCTTTTTCTTTTCCTGCGGCGAAACTCTCAAATCAAGCCGCAAGGTCCTTTCTCTTTCATTTCTGTTCATTAAAATCAGCTCCTTTGCCTTAAATTTCTGCATCAAAAAAGACCGGCGGAAAATCCGACGGTCTTTAATGGTGGTAATTTTATCTTTCCTGTTCTTTTGCTTTTTCGAGTTTGCGAAGTTTCTGCAAAGAAAAATCGAGGATTTTTGCTTTTCTTTCTGCAAGCATTGTCTTGTAGAAGGTCTTCTGCAAATCGGTTATATACGGCGTTTCATCGATTATTGCGTTAATCTTTTTCATATCGATTTTAGGCATTATGCGTTTCAGAGCCTTGTTGCAGTCGGAGTTTTTAAGTGAAGAAATAAAATCGAAATAGTTTATCTTTTCCCCTCCGGTTTTGATTCCGGAAGTCGGGATTTTGAAAGTTCTGATATCTCTTTCTTCCTGACTTTCAAGGGTTCTCTGCATAATTGTTTCATCCGCCTGGGGGAAAAGACAGCTTCCGCAGTCATAAACCGGAGCAATGGTCATTTTATCTTTTTCCACATCATAGAGGAACCCCCAGTTTCCGTTATGCCTGTCCCAGTTGCCAATGAAGGCATCAACGATAAAAACGTTCCAGAACCATTCTTTAAGCTCCTGCGGATCGATTGCGGTCTGGTCCTCAAAAGTCCGCATAATATCGGAAAGTTCAGTTCCGTAACCGTTGTGTTCGGAATCTATTATTGTGTTTTTAAGCGAAGCAAAGTCCTGAAGAACCACTCCTGCGGAAGTAAAATCCTTGCAGGCAACAACAACTTTTTCTTTTCCGTTAAGGCGGTAGGTTCCAAGCAGAGTTTTCTGAACAGGAATACCTATGCTTTCAAAAATTTTGCAGCCGAGATATTCGGAAACACATCCGTTTCCGTAACTCATATCCCTGTTGAGCTTTGCGCTTGAAGGAAATTTGAGCATATACTGTTCGCCTTCATATATGACCGAAATTTTGCTTCCGTTTGCACCGGTGTAGGTCTTATTCTTTCTCGGAAGTTCAGTAAAATCTATCATCAAAAATCAGCTCCTTACATTCTCAGGTATTTTTTCCGCAGATACCAGGCCTGTTCGGAAGAAATTGTTCTTTCAACTTCCGCGGAATTTATATCCGCATTAAGTTCTCCCCAATACAAATCCCAATGGTAATCTTTTTCTCCCCGGTCTTCTTTTTCCCAGGATGCTTTCATATTTTCCAAAGATATTTGAAGATACTTCGGAAGAGCACATTCAAGATATGCTTCATCTTCCGGAAGTCCGGTTTCGGAATCATATCTTTTAGGTTCTTCAAGCATCATAATATCTTCCATGCTGCAGCCGAGTGCTTTTGCAATCTGAAAAACCGTTTTTGCGGAACAGCGGTCGATGGAACTTTTTCCCGTACATATATCGATAATGGTGGTTTTCGGAACACCGCTTATTTTTGACAAATGATATTTGGTAATATTCTTCTGATCCAATAAAAGCTGAAGGGTCATGATGAATCACTCCTTTGTCAACATTATATCGGTGTACCGACCGTTTTGTCAATATGCTTTTCGTATTTCCGGTTTATTCCTCATCAGGGTTTCAGGGGAATCCCCCTGACAAGCGGAACTTGCCATACAAGTTCCCTGCTTGTTACATCATAAGACAGACCGTTTTCTCCTGGTAAGTCTATGTTCTTGTGTTTCTATCACCTTCAATATCTTTTAAGCGAGTAATTATGCTTTGAGCCAAAAATGGCTCAAAATTCCATATTTTTATCTTTTCGTGAGCCAAAAGTGGCTCATATCACCCAAAAAGTTCAAGATCCTCAAGAACGGAGGCGCCGTTATCATCTGTGTTTTGCTTTTCGTCCCCAAAAGCGAAATCCGCATTTTTAAGTTCTTCCCGGACGATTCTTCTTATCCTGCCGAGAAGCCAGGTTTCGTTATCCGTTTCGTTCTCGATGTATTCGTTGAGCGCTTCAATAACAAACTGATTACGGGAGCCGTCGTAATCTTCAAGGTATTCATATATCCTGCGCTCAAGCGGATTTTCAATGTCAAAACGGAGATTTATTCTGCGGATAACCATTTTATCTCCCGTTGGAAAGCTGCAGCAGAGCCATGTATTCATAACCTCTTGCGGCGGCCTTGATATCTTCAACGAACTTTATGCGTTTTCCTTCGATATTAAAAAAGTTTTTGATAAGGCATCCTCCGCCGCCGGCAATACAGAGATTCATAGTCTTTTCGTCATAACCGTGTTCTCGAAGCTTTCTGAATATATTCCGGACATATTCTTCCGAAGCTTCACGGATAATTTTGAGATCTGCCTCGTCAATATCGGCAGTACCCTTTTGCAAGACCTCATCGATAATGAAATCGTCTATCTCTCTGCCGGTTTTCTGCAGGAATTTTTCCCTTACCGCAAGGGTACACTGATAAGTTCCGTATTTCTCGGTGAACATATGTTCTGCTTTCAGCTTGCCGCTTTGGGTGCAGAAGATGTTCATGGTACCGTTTCCGATATCTGCAACCATGGTAAGGCCTTTGAGATAGCCGATATTTTCAACAATGGCCGCATATCCCTGGGGATAAACGCGTACATCTGAAATGGTGATGTGATATTCCGTACTTCTGAAAACGAAGTCCACCTTTCTGTTTTTCATAAGATATTTTACGAATTCCTCTTTCTGAGTACCGAACCATGTGAGCGGAAGTCCTGCGGCGATGATAACATCTGCCTCTGTCATCTCATATTCGGAAAGTTCTCTTGCGATCGCCGCAAGTGTCAGGATATAGTAATCCTCGTCCATTCCTTTTTCGGGGATGAATTCTTTATGTCCTTCACCGATAAGATACTTCTTTCCCTCATAGATGAGCATGTTTCTGGTAATGGGCGGGTCGTTATCAAACTTAAGAAGTCCTGCTTCGAAACAGCAGTTTGCCATTTTGATGTTCCCATAACCGTGGTCGATTCCGATAATGAATTTGTCATTGATTTTTTTCATTTGCATTCGCTCCTTTCGTAATTAAAACGGGTTTCTTGGTTTGCATTTTGTTGTTTTCATCAGACGGCTTTTCAGCCCACGGGAATTAAACCGCCGGCAGGTCACTGCCGGCTGCCCTCATTGCCTGTGACGGTTTTATCTCGCTCGGACTGTGACTGGGCAGGAGTATCATTATTGCGTATCTGACGATGTTATTCAGTTTTATGTGTTTGTGCTGATGTGTGTAATAAAATTTTAAGACTTTTGCGGAAAGAATAACACGCTCTTGTAGGTCCTTTTTTAGGCCGTTTTTTGGCTAAAAAAGGACCCGTTGGGCCACATTTTAATTATAGACCGCCAAAAAGAATCTTTTTAGGTCCTTACAGGACCATTTTTTGACCCTTTTCAGTGTAAAACCTGTACTCGCAGGACAGGTACAAATCTTTTGAAAAACTCTAAATAAATTATAACTTGCTGAAATAGATTTTTTTACTGTCTTGTAGGCCTGTTTTACCTGGCCTCGTAGGCCAAGTCATGGCAAAATCAAAAGATTTTGTTCATGTCCTACCTATATTTTAATACAACAAGCCGAAAATTTTTACGGCCTTGTAGTCCGGGTTTTGGCTGTTTTTTTACCCAAAATCCGTACTTTCAGTCCTAGTTCGCTCTGCAACTTAATTTTAAACCATCTGAAAAAGAATTTTAATGGTCTTGTAGAACCAGTTTATGGTTCTTGTGGAACTACTCGATATCCGCATAAACAAATATCCCCCCAAAGTATATTTGGGGGGATATTTGCAAAATATAATATATAAGATTTGACGGTTTCTGGCTAAAATACGATGGCATCGTATTTTAGCCAGAACTTTAATTGAAGATGATTTTGTTGTTGATTATTTCTTCAACCCTATTGCGAATGTTATTCATTTTCTGTGCCCATTCAAGCTGATTTCGCTCTTTGAGCATCTCATTTACATTCTCTTGTTCAGCTATTTGCTTTGTGAGCACCGCTTTCATATTTTGAGCACGCTCGTCAATTTTCGCAAGATATGTGTTCAGTTTCCCGGTTGTCAGCAGATTTATGTACCGCACTTTTCTGTGCCGCTTTATATATCTGAGATGCCTCATACCCCATATACCGATTTCTTTTTCTCCGGTTTGCGGAGGAAGAAGATTCGGGAGATAATATTCTACGCAAAGAGTGTAATCAAGGCCGTTTTGTTTGTTATGAATCGTTTTTTGCATAATAAAACCTCCTTTACTACATTTTAACAAAATAAAATCAGCTTGACGAATATATAAATCTTTTTTTCTTGAATAATACTTCTATAATGTTATAATAAAAATATAATAGTTGGGAGATGTTTTTATGGGTTTTGAAGGCTGGCAGCTTGGCCTTATTGATGAAGCAGGTTACAACGGAATTTGCGATGAACATATCGAACGAGTTGCAAGAGAAATCAAAAATATGGGTGTTACATATGTTGATAACGACGTTTTTTACCGCGCCTGCCAAAACTGCTGTATAGATGCGGACAATTTTACGCAGGAAGATGTTGATAAACTTGAATTTCTGATTAATGGATATTAATTTATAAGAGGTGTAAAAATGAAAGGTGCAGGTTGGTGTGCATTTATGCAGGCACAACAAGAAAAAGAAGAAAGACAAAGAGAATATGAAAGAAGACGCATTGAAAGAGAAATGTGGAAAGAACAACATATGTCCTTAGAAAAATGTCCATTATGTGGTGGTACGATGTACATTCGTGAGGGAAAGTATGGTAAATTTTTAGGTTGTGAAAATTATCCCGAATGCAAAGGAACAAGAAAAATAAAAGAATGAAAAGGCATAAAATAACACCCTGAGTTCGATTGAACACAGGGTGTTATTTTTAAATATCAATAATTTTTCCCCTAAGCTTTTCTTTGTAATCTTCATTACAGGTGAGGAAGATTACCTGGTGATTTTCAGCACATTTTTTGATAAGCTCACAGGATTTTTCGGCGCGTTCCGCATCCATATCAGTAAACGGATCATCGAAAACGATGATTCCACCGCCATCCGGGAATAAGTGATCAAGAACCGCAAGGCGGAACGCAAGGGAAACTGTTTCCTTCGTTCCTTCGGAAAGTTTTCCATAATCAAGCTTGTTTTTGCCGCTGTAAATTTCCATTTCAAGCTTTTCATCGTCTGGGAATTCGGAAGAAATTCTTTCGCCGGAAATCATTCCGAGATAATTTGTAAAGCTTTCTGAAAGTTTTTCCATTGGGTTTCCGCGGAACTCTTCACGAACTTCGCCGAAGACTTCTTTGATATGAATCCAGTGTTTGAGTAGAGCGTTTTTTTCGCTGAAAGTTCTTTCCGTTCTTTCGAGAGCTGCTTTTGGGTCGGGATGGATTTCGCTGTAGTTGCTGAGGTTTACCAGAGCAGTGGTTCTCTCACCGGAAGCAGCATCACAGCTGTCGCTTTCCAAATCGATGGCATCCTTAAGCTCTTTAAGATAGGCCTGCGGGTCGGAAATTCCAAGATATTCTTCGGGAATGTTTTCCGCTTCTTTTTCGGATTCTTTGTAAGCGGAAATATTTTTTTTGCAGGTTTCAATTTTTTGGGAAAGATTTTCCGGAGTTCCATAATTATCCTTGAAAGAAGAAATGACGACTTTGCTTCCGGCAATGAAATTCCCAAGATCCTCATCACCGCAAATTTCGTCGATTTCGTCTTTGATTTCTTCCATCTCACGAACTTCGGTATCTATCAAGAGAGCTTCATTTTCAAGATTTTTGAAGAGAATAAAACCAGTGATTCTGTCAATACGTGTTTCTCTCGCCTTAATTTCATTTTCGATTGCAACATAATTTTTTGCAAGTTCTTCAAGAGCATCGATATCCGAAACGCCGTATTTTATGAGGATGCCGCTGAGAATGGCCTTATTTTTGATAATAGCCTGTTCGGTTTCCTCAAAATTGATATTTGCGGGAGCAAGCTGCATTTCCATAACCCCGGGAATTTTGAGCAAAACAGCTTCTTTGATAATTATATTATTTTCGCCGTTATAAATGTTTTCTCCGGTTACAAGGGATTTTATCTCGAGGCTGTTTTCACCGAACAGCTGAACGGCTGCGGAAAGATTTATTCCGCAAAGTTTGTTTTTAAGTGCTTCTATTTTGTTATTTGCTTGCTTTGCGTCAAAAATATCCTTTTCGGAAGGGCAGCGCATTCCTTCGAGCTTTTTCTTAAGAGCAAAAACTTTTTCCTGAATCGGTCTTGCCTCTTCATATTTTTCTAAAATTTCGCGGTTGTGTTCTTCTTTTATAAGAGATTCGGCTTTTTCGAGATTCTTTATGGTTTTGGGCCACTTTTCTGCGTCTGCTTTGAATTTCAGAAGGTCAGCTTCAAGCCTTTCAAGATTTTTTCTGCGTTCATCGCGGTTGCTGAGGAAATTAGCATAATCGATAAATTTGTTATATTTTTCTTCGGCTTCGTTTTTTGCGTTTTTTGCGGTTTTGAATTTTGCTTCTGCAACCGAAACATTGTTTTCAAGTTCTGAAATTTTATCAATATTTTCCTTTGCGTCAAGGAAGTCATGGTAGGCTTTATGTACTTCGCCGATTCCAGAAATCCATCTTCCGGCTTTTCTCATGGGAGCATTGCTATCTCTGTCCCAATGTTTTCCCTCAAGATCCTCGATTTTTTTGTCGATTGCTTTTTCGATACTTTCCGCGGAAATTCCGTCGCTTTCGGAAAAAGCCTTTGTCACAACTTCGGTAATTTCCTTCTTTGCGTCAGTGTTTTCGGAAGAATCAAGAATATTCTGCAGGGAAATATCGGTGTTGTGTTGGGGAGAGAAAATCATTTCGGAATAGATTCCTTCGCCGTAGCAGAGGACTTTTTTAAGCTCGGCGTTGATATCACCTTGATTTTTTATCATTCCGGAAGGGGCTGAAAGCTTGCAGACCGGGTCATCTCCCCATTCTTTGGTGACTATATATTCACCTTCATCAGACTCAAAAACAACTTTTCCCTGAATATAGTTGCTCTTTGCGCTGCTGCCCTTTATTTCGGTTGGGAAATAACGGGAAAGGAATTCCTTATCCTTTCTACGGTCGGTTTTTGCGTCCTGAAAAAGAGTTCTGGAAATGAGATTAACAAGAGTAGATTTTCCGCTTTCATTTTTTCCGTAAACAACGTTGATTCCATCGCAGAACTCAACTTCTTTGTCACGGATTCCGGCAAACTGTTCGGTGGAAACTTTTTTAATTTTCATTTTCTTTTTCCTCCTTTCAATTCACCAAGAAGTTCATAAACGAGCTGTGCTTCTTTGGGTTCTTCAAGAAGTGCAGAAAGAACCGCTGCCGAAAACGAAGTTTCTGCAAATTCAGAATCTATGAGTTCCTTTGAGATAAGTCTGCTAAGAGCTGAATCATCATAGCTTCCGCTTACGAAACGGGAAAGGGAATTTTCAATTATTTCTCTGCGGTCTTCGTATTCGTCTTTATCTGCAGTTCCGGAAAGAACCATTCCGTCGATTACGCTTTCGTCATCATATGCGGAAAGTTCTCTTTCAAGGACTTCTTCCATCTTTCCGGCAGAAACTTTGATTTCCGGACGGTAAAAACGGATATTTCCGGAAAGGAATTTTTTTGCTTTAACTTTTTTATCTTCGTCGATTTCGATTATAAAGCAGCTTCCTTCAGTGTTGGTGGCAACGTCCGGCTGAACGTGGCTTCCGGCATTGAAGATTCTATCACAGGCGGAAATTTCTTCTGTAAGATTGTTTGGGAAGGAAACGTGGGTGTGTCCGATGAGCCACGCGTCAACGGGAATCTCTTCCAATTCTTTTTTTGTCATAAGGAAATAGCGACCTTCGTTGTCAATGGTTTCACCTTCAACGGCGCCATGCGAAATGCCTATGCGATAAGTTTTGTCAGGAACGATGGCTTCATCTTTTATCCAGCCAAGGTTGTTCTCTCCCGGTTCGGAATGCTTTGATGTGCAGAACGCGGGGTAAAGGATAACCTCGTCATCACCGACGGAAACAGTATATGGTTTGTACTCATTGAGAAGCAGGATGTTATGGCAGGAATCAGATGCGGCTTTAAAATCCTTCCAGATTTTTGCTTCCTCGTCATAATAATCGTGGTTTCCGGGAAGGACTGCAACTGTTCCATTAAATTCGGAAAGTATGCTTAAAAGAGTAGTGACATCTTTTTTGGCAATTCCGGAAATATTTTCAAAAAGGTCGCCGGTTATGACAAAAAGTCCGCATTCCTCGTCATTTGCTTTTTTAACCATATTTTTGAATGCGGAAATTCGCTTTTCGGAAAGAAATGCGGCTTTTTCACCGAATTTTGCGTATTTTAGGCCGATATGGTTATCACCGGTCATGAAAATTTTGAGCATCCAATGCACCTCCATAAAATGAAGTGATAATAATATAATTATACAATAGCACAAGTGAAGTTTCAATCAAATTAAACTTTATTCCGCCACGAACGGAATATTGTTTTCTTTTGCATAAGTTTCCGCAAAACTTCCGGCAGGAGCGTAAATTGTTCCTATAGCTTCTTTTTTATCGCAATCCCAGATAAATTCATCGGAGATTTTTATTACCGACGCAGGAATATGCAAAACAAGTTTTTTTACCGCGACGAAACAACCTTCAGGAAGCTCGCTTACGGTATCAGGGATAAAAATCTCGGCTTCTTCAAGAACATAAAATGCACCTTTTCTGATTTCTGAAATTCCTGCCGGAATAATTATTTTTTTCGGGAACCAAAGATCCTCTCCGGGTGAAACATTGAAAGCAAGCGCTTTCCAATCAAGTGCAACCACGTTTTTGCTGCCTATCTTCTGAGGGATTTCGATAATCTCCTCCCTGATTTTTGTTCCGGTTATTACCGCTCCTCCGTTTTCATATGTAAATTTAAATCTTTCTCTCCATTCGGAAACGGGTATATTCAAAGAGAGAGCTTTTTCTGCCTTGCGTTCTTCTGATTTTTCATATTTTTTCCGAGTTTTTTTATCGGAAAGAAACTTGTTTTTATATTCCAGCAATTCGGAAACAACATCGCTTCGGCCTTTTTCCTGTGCAACGCCAAGAAGCCAGTCCGCATCTTTTACTGAAATTGCTTTTGCCTCGAAAACTGCATTTCGAAGATCACCGTTTTCCATAAGATATCCATAAGAAGAACCGAAATATTTTTCTTCCAGCTTAAGGTGCTTCCCAATAAAAATAAGGTTGTTTTTATAAACATCGGAATCCTTATCAAATTCAGAAAACCTTTTTGATAATACCGAAATTGCTGTCAGCTGGTCGCATTTATTTTTGAATACTCCGATAGAAAGACGGGAATGAATGTATAATTCAAGTTCTTTCTTCTGATCAAGTCTGCCGAAGGCATACGTACGAATTTCTTTTATTGTTTCAGGAAGGATAATGTCGTTCAAAAGCGGGCAATCAGTAAAAGCATTGGATTCTATTGTTTCAACACCATTAGGAATAATTACCTTTTCGATGGTTCCATTTTTTATGAAAGCTTTCTCACCGATTGTTGTTATTCCTTCTGGAATAACAACCTCAGATGAACACCCCTTATATCTGACAAGACAGCCGAACTGTATTACAAAATCACTGTCCACAAAAACACCCCGCTCAAACAGAAAGATTTACACAGTCCTTAAAAGTTTTGGCGTCACATTTAACTCCTTCCGGAAGGTTGATTTCCTCAAGGCTCTTGCAGCCTTTGAATGCGTTTTTGCCGATTGATTTTATGGTTCCGGGAAGAACGACTTTTTTAAGATTGCGCATTCCGTAAAAAGCATTTTCCGGAATATCGGTTTCCCATTGGAACTCAAAATTGGCTTTAAGGCTTTTTTCTCCTTTAGGACCGGCAACAAGAAGTTTTGAGGAACGAAGAAAAGCCTCTTTGCCGAAAGTTTCGAGATTTTTCGGCAAAACAACTTTTTTAAGTGCCTTGCAATCGGCGAAAGCCTGTTCTTCAATAACGGTGACGGAATCCGGAATAATTACTTCTTTTATAAGCTTACATCCTTTAAAAGCCTTTGTTGCAATTGTTTTAACTGTATCGGGAATAACAACCGCTTTTTTATATGAAGCCGGGCAGGCATAAAGAATTGTTTTGTCTTTGCTGTATAAAATTCCGTCTTCGGAAGCGCAGTATGTGTTTTCCGGATCAACGTTGATTTCTTCAAGCAGTTTAAAAAAAGAGCTTCCGTTGGGAGAAAAATCCGAACAGGTGAATTTGGTTTTTGCTTCGACATTAAGAACGCAAACACCTTCGGAAAGAAGCTCGCCGTAACGCCAATCCTTTCTTCCGGATATGGTCAGCTCAAAAGGATCATATTCGCCAAGAAAAGGCGGGCATTTATAGCTGCTGAGTTTTTCCTGATATTCAATTTCTCCGGATTCTCCAATATATTTTGTGACAGTTCCGTCTTTGACGATAATTTTGTTCATTTTCGTTCCTCCTTATTCCGCAACGAAGGGAATGTTGTTTTCTTTTGCATATGTTTCGGCATAGCTGCCGGCGGGAGCGTGGATTTCAACATCCGAACAACTGGAAAAAATATTTGTTCCGATTTTTGTTTTTGTGCCTTTAAAAGTAACTTTTTTGAGTTTGTTGCAGCCAGAAAAAGCGTAACTATCAAGTAATTTTATGTTTTTAGGAATTACAATTTCTTCAAGCTTTTCACAGTTTGTAAAAATACCGTTTCCAATTTTTGCAGGGGAATCAGGCAGTATAACATTTGCTAAATTGCAGCAGTTTGCAAAAGCTTCAGTTCCGATTTTTTTAATTCCATTGGGCAAAACTATGTTTTCCAAAGCTTCGCAGAAAAGGAACGCATAACATCCTATTTCCTGAAGGCTTTCCGGAAGAATAACTTCTTTAAGCAAATCGCAACCGTTAAAAACATACCATCCCAGACTTATAGTATTGTTCGGGATTTCTATCCGCTCCAACGCGCAACCGGAAAAAGCACCGTTTCCAATAGTTTCAATGCTTCCCGGAAGTGTGATATCGGTAATTCCACAACCTGAAAAAGCGTTTTTTCCAATATCAGTTATGCCTTCGGGAAGAATAATGGTTGTAACTTCTTTTAATCCCTGTAATGCTTTGTCGTGGATGGATTTTACCGGTTTTCCGTCGATAAAAGCAGGGATTTCAACGAAAGAATCGTTTCCTTTATAACCGTTGATGCAAATAGCGCCGTCAGCTTCTTTGAACTTAAAAATTTTTTTAAAATCAGATAAAGTGAGCTCTTTGATTCCCAAATCTTTTTCAAGTTTTTCTTTTGCCAAAGCTTCTTCTTCCTGTACGGAATAACATCTGTTTTTATAATCCAGAAGAGCTGCCAGGATTCCACTATATTTACCGTCATTGTATTTGGAAATTAAAATATCCAGATCCTCAAGTTTTATTTTGCAACAGCTTAAAAGTTTTGAAGCGGCTTCACCGTTGTCACCTGAAATCAGCAAAATAAGCCTTTTTCCTGTTCGGCCGATATACTTTTCAATTGCTGCAACCTGATCTTTATCAAAAGTTGCACGGTCGGTCAGCCAAAGAATTGCCAGATTATCTTTGGTTTCTCCGTCAAGAATACCAAAAGTTTTTCCGTTGCAATGAATTTCAAGCATTTTGCTGCAATTTTCAAATACTTCTTTACCAAAAGCTTCCAAATGCGAAGGAAGGAACACTCTTTTTAAGTTTTTACAATTTATAAAGGCTCTTTCCCCAATTTCAGTAACGCTTTCGGGTATTTTTATTTCTTCAAGATTACTGCAGGAAAAAGCACAGGCTTCAATCTTAGAAACACTTTGTGGAATAGAAACCGTTATAAGATTACTATCGATAAAAGCAGTAAAGCCGATTGTTGTTACTCCTTCCGGAATAACAACATTTTCGTCTTTACCGGTGTATTTAATTAAAACTCCGTTTTCAATTACAAAATCGCTCATTTTCTTCCTCCTTTAATCAAGAGTAAACTCCGCCATGGGATCAAAATCGCCGAAGTTTTCGTTTTTATAGTTGAGCAAAAGTGCCGTTACGTTTGTGGCGTTGTTTTCCTGTGCAATTCTGATAAATTCAGTGGTCTGGGCAAGGGTGAAACGCTCCATCTGGTTCATAACGCTTGCGTCGTCTTTTTTTATCCTGTCATAAACCGTAATGCGGTCAAGATAGGCGATAATCATATTAGCTCTTCTGTTCCACTTTTCCGGAACAAGTTCAGCAATTTCGAGCCTGTCCGGTTCGTCGGTTCCTCTTGCATCAGCAGAAAAACCGTTTATATAAAACTCATGGGATTCGTACCATTCGCCTTCATACCATTCGCAATATATGCCGCGCTTCTTTTGATTTTTGAGATAATACGCGTTGATCTTACAGTCTCTATATCTGTCCGGCTTGAAATCCTTTTCTATGTAAACAGGTTCCCAGACCTGGGAGAAAGGCTGTTTCAGATTATGGGAAGTAAAATACTTCTGCCATGCACTGACGTCTTCATAACTCATCTCCATGGGGTGCGCAAGTTTTATTTTTTCATCGGTGAGGGAATATTCCGTCCTGTCGGCGCAGAAAACGCTTTTTCCGTTAAGAATAAAAGTATTTTTCCCTTGTGACCAGACAAGAATGCTTGCGATCTTGTTAAGAAGCGGATTTTTGAAATAGCTGTTTTTCCATTTTTTTGCTTCAAATTCCGTTCCTTCGATGAAGTCGCAGAAAAGTTTGTCGTTTTTGATTTTAACAGCCTTTTTAAGATTCTGGCGCATATCCGCAAAATCGTCAGATGCTTTCGCGTAAACTTCCGGATCAACGTTCTTTTTCGGGATGGATTTTACTTCTTTTCCGGTGGCGGTGTTGAAAAGGAAAAGGGTCAGCTCATCCGTAAGGCTGACTTCGATTTTGGCGATGCCGAGATCAAAAACCCGGATTCCGTTTTCGTCAAAACCGAAATCAAAAAGATTGTTTTCATAAATATCATCAACGGAAACACCCCGAAGGTTCGCATATGCAGGGAGCATACCCTGCTTTTCGCAGAAAACAACCGCTTCGTGGGTATCGCTTAAAACAACGCATATTTTGAAAATATCCTGCGCTTTTCTTCCTTTTGCACCAAATTGCGACCATTCTCCCCATCTTTTGAACTCGGAAATCATATATTTTATCTGTTTTGCGCTTCCGAAGCGGCAAAGAAGCGGAATAAAGCAAGGGTATGCGGCGCAGTTCATATTCCCGCTCACCTGTTCCATTGCTTCGCAAAGAGAATCGTAAGAAAGCAAAGTGGCGGCTTCGTCCGCTTCCGGAACAATTTCCGGTTTTAATTTTTTGAATATCTGGCCATAGGAAACAAGAATGAACTTAAAAAGTTCCGCAGGTGCTTCGGTTCCGTCTTTAAGTTTCACTTTGGGCAGAGCAACGCCGAGAAGCTTCATCGAAGCAAGAATTTTGTTTCCGCTTATGGCTTTATATTTTTCCGCATAATCCGTTTCCATGTTTTTCTCCTTTCGGATGAAAATTTATTCCGCAAAGGCGGCAATTTTTTCGTTTGCGGAAGCTTTCAGCAACTTGTTGATGGCTTTTCTGTTTCCGTCGTTGATTATTCCGTGTTTTATCATCATTTCGACGATTTCGGGACAGTCGATTTCTTCCGCAATGGGGATGAGTTTCTTCGCGTTCTTGACGAGAAGCTCAACGTAAAGTTCCTTGCATTCATCAGTCAGATCAACGGGGTCGTTGAGTCTTCCGAGAGCGCCGAGAAGCCTTGCAGGAAGTTTATATTTATAACACGGCCCATTATTAATGAGGTCTATATCGTAGGAATTCCATTTTCCTGGTTTAACAAAATCGGTAAAGTTATCTGACAATTTGTTTGATGAATATACGAACAATTCAATGGATTTTTTAGATTTAATAATCACCGCTGAAGAGCAATTAAAAAACGTATTGCAATTCAAAAATCTTTTTGTTTTTTTTGAAGAAATAATATATAGTCCAGAACATTCACTAAATGCACGTTTACCAAATTTATTAATGTTTTCTATAATAACGGCGCTTTGAAGATTTTTGCAACCGAAAAATGCCTCTTCTTCAATTTTAGTAACGCCTTCCGGAATGACAACACTTTCGAGCTTTTCACATGTATTAAATGCCCGTTCTCCGATTTCAGTAACACTTTCCGGAATAACAACGCTTCGGAGATTTTTACAACTGCTAAACGCTGCAATTCTGATTTCAGTAACGCCTTCCGGAATTGCGACGCTTTGGAGATTTTCGCAACAGCTAAATGCCGAACTTCCAATCTTAGTGACGCTTTTTGGAATAACAACGCTTTGGAGATTTTTACAACGGAAAAAAGCCGAATCTCCAATTACTGTGACACCTTCCGGAATGACAATGCTTTGAAGATTTCTGCAACCGAAAAATGCCATTTCCCCAATTTCAGTGACGCCTTCCGGAATAACGATGTTTTCTTCTTCCCCGAAATAGCCGAAAAAGATATCCTTAAAAATCACAAATCCGTTTTTATCAGCAAGTTTTTTGCATCCTTTGAATGCTCCACTTCCAATTTCGTTAACATTTTCCGGAATAACAACACTTTCGAGATTTTCACATGCATCAAATGCCCATTCTCCAATTTTAGTGATGCTCTTCGGAATTACAATACTTTGGAGATCTTTGCAACCGATAAATGCACATCTCCCAATTTCAGTGACACCTTCCGAAATTACAACGCTTCGGAGATTTTTGCAATCGGAAAATGCCCCGCTTCCAATTTCGTTTACGTTTTTTGAAATAACAACCTTTTCAAGTTTTTCACATGTATTAAATGCTTGTTCTCCAATTTCAGTAACACTTTCCGGAATTACAACGCTTTGGAGATTAAAGCACCAGCGGAATGCTTCGTTCCCGATTTTTGTTACACTTTCCGGAATTGCAACACTTTTGAGATTGTGGCATTCATAAAATGCTTTTTCTCCGATTTCGGTAATACATTCCGGGATCACGACATCTTTACCATCTCCGACATATCTTTTTAAAACTCCGTTTTTGATTACAAAATCGCTCATTTTTGTTCCTCCTTATTCCGCAAAAGCGGCAATTTTTTCGTTTGCCGAAGCTTTCAGCAGTTTGTTGATGGCTTTTCTGTTTCCGTCGTTGATAATTTCGTGTTTTATCATCATCTCAATGATTTCCGGGCAGTCGATTTCTTCCGCAATGGGAATAAGCTTCTTAGCGTTTTTGACGAGAAGTTCAACGTAAAGTTCCCTGCATTCATCGGTCAGGTCAACGGGGTCGTTGAGCCTGCCGAGAGCGCCGAGGAAACGAGCTTCAGCTCTATATTTGTAGCAAGGACCGTTGTTGATGATGTCTACATCGTATGCGTTCCAATCACCTTTATCAATAAAATCAATTTTGTTATTAGAAAGTGTTTTTGAAGAACGAGCAAACAAAGAAATTCCATTTTCGGATTTTACGACCAATCCGTAAGAAGAATCCACCATACTTTCAGTACAGAAGAGCAATTTTTCATCCAATACGATTAATTTGATTTTTGTACATCCAAAAAATGTTCCATCACTGATTTTGACAACACTTTTAGGAACAACAATGCTTTGAAGATTTTTGCAATAAGAAAATGCACCTTCAATTACTGTAACGTTTTCTGGAATTGCGATATTTTGAAGACTTTCACAACCACAAAATGCATCCTTTCCAATTTCGATAACGCTTTTTGGGATTACAATGTTTTGAAGTTTTTTGCAGCCACAAAAAGTCCTGTCTTCGATTTTTTTAACTCCTTCGGGGATAATAACATTCTGTAAGTTTTCACATCCGTGGAAAGCATTATTTCCAATTTTTGCGATGTTTTTTGGGATAGTAACATTCTGAAGATTTTTGCACCATTCGAAAGCTTTGTTTCCGATTTTTATTACCTCATCAGGTATAACAACATCTCCGCCACTTCCGGTATATTTGGTCAGAACTCCGTTTTTAATTACAAAATCGCTCATTTTTCTTCCTCCTTATCCCGCAACAAACGGAATGTTGTTTTCTTTTGCATAGGTTTCGGCGTAGCTGCCTGCGGGAGCGTGGATTACAACGTTAGTGCTGTTCTTGAAAACGGTTTCATCAATTTCAGTACAATTATTACCGCAGAATGTTACTTTTTTAAGTTTTTTGCAATTGGCAAATGAAAACATTCCTAATCCCATAACATTTTTCGGGATGGATATTTCTTCAATGGAAGTTCCGTCAAAAACGTTCCATCCGATTATTTCAATACTGTTTGGAATCAAAACAGAAGTTATTTCTTCGTGGTTTTCAAAAGTATTCTGAAGTTCTATAACAGGTTTTGTTCCGATTTTTTCGGGGATTTCTACAAAGGCTTCTTTAATTTTATATTTTTCAAGCACCCATTTTCCACCTATATCAGAAATTGCAAACACTTTTCTCCATTCTGCAAGGGTTTTAGGCTTGATTCCAAGTTCCTTTTCAGAATTGGTTTCTGCATTTTTATTGACCTGTTCGGAAGAATAATACTTGTTTTTATATTCAAGCAAAAAAGAGGTCAATTCCGGTTTTTCGGTAACGAAGGAAAGATATTCGTCGATGTCATTGATTTTTATTGGTTTCTTATACATTCCGAAAAGCTTGGAAAGAGCCTTCGGATTATCGTTTTCAAAAATTATGGGAAGGAGCTTTTTCTTGAACCATTTGCAGGTTTCTTCGTATTTTTCACTTTTATCATCACTGCAAAGATATCCATAAGATATGTTTATTTTAAGTTTGTCGCCGGCACCACGCAAAATTCCTTCAAGCGTTTCTTCAGAAGCTTTTATGTATTCAAGAGCACGGCAGTTTTCAAAAGCTCCATAAGCAAAAGCACGAGGATTTGGGATGATAACTTTTTTGAGCTTTGTACATCCGGAAAAAGACATATTTTCAAACCTGAGAATACTTTCCGGAATATGAATCGATTCCAAAGCGGAACAGCCTTTGAATGCACAATAGCCAATAAGTCCAACACTATCCGAAAGAATAACACTTTTAACTTTTTTGTTCCCTTCAAAAACATGCGCACCAATTTCCTTAACATCTTCCGGGATAACAACATCTCCACCAATTCCGGTATATTTGGTCAGAACTCCGTTTTCAATTACAAAATCGCTCATGTTTTTTCCTCCTTATGTATCAAAGTTCAAAGTTTTCGAGTTCGGTTATGATTTCTTTCTGTCTTTCATAGAAAAGAAGTTCCTTGTTGTGGGCGAAATATTCCTTGCAGCCGTAGCGGCTGATGAAATGAGCACCGTAATAGCTGATGGTCAGTTCCGTAACAAGGATAAGCATTTCCTGTCCGTCCGGGAACACCTCTTCGCAGAAGACGAACACGTTGGAAAGCTGTTCTCCGGCGGTATCTGTCTGCTTTTTGAATTCCTTGGTGCGTTTGTCAAAATCCGCTTTAACAAGCGCAAAAGCGGCATTTCCGTCTGCGGGGTTTTCTGCCTTGAGCATTGCTTTCTGCTCTTCGAGCACGGCAATTATTTCGTTGCAAACATACTGAGCATCAACGGACATTGAAGAAGCAAGTTTTCCTTTTTCAAGTTCTTTTTCCTTTCCGCGGATCGCTTTTTCCATTGCCGCAACGGGGTCAGAACCGGGTTTTGCAACTTCCATTCTGTAATTTTTGAGCACCGCAACAAGCCCGCTTAGCACCTGTTCGGAATTTGAGCACGCCTTCAGTTTTTCGGTGATTCCATCGATGAGAAGCCCGAGCAGCGCAAGGCGTTCATCAAATTTTGCTGCTTTCGCGCGGTTTTTGATTTCCGCATCCGCTTTTCCGTCAAGGATTTTGTCCACCTGATAATCGGATTTATATTTATTGAATAAATCATAATATATGGCGAAATCCTTCGCGACCTTTTTGTTCTGGAGGTACTGGCCGATAAGTTTTTCGTCAATTTTGATATTGTGGCGTTCATAAAGCTTCATCATATCCGAAAGATCGCACCAGCCGCGGGCGGTTACGAAGGTTTTTCCGTCAACGGTGGTTTCGATTTTATAAAAATCGTTGGTTTTTATATCGAGATATGTGGTGATGGCGGCGTGTACGCCTTTTTTATATGCGTATTCTTTCCAGACCTTGTAATCCGGTTCGATATCAACGCGCTTGAGCCTGTCCCAGGTTACAATATCGAATTCACGGACGGAATTGTTATATTCCGGCGGGTTACCTGCGGTAACGACTATCCAGCCTTCCGGAACGGTGTGGCGTCCGAAAATTTTGTACTGCAAAAACTGGAGCATTGCCGGCGCAAGGGTTTCGGAAACGCAGTTTATCTCGTCGAGGAAGAGGATTCCTTCTTTATGGCCGGTTTTTTCGATCATATCGTAAACGGATGCGATGATTTCGGACATTGTGTATTCCGAAACGGAATATTCCTTTCCACCGTAGTTTTTCTTTTCAATGAACGGAAGGCCCAGAGCGGACTGGCGGGTGTGGTGGGTCATGGAATAGGAAACAAGGCCCACGTTAAGTTCCGAAGCCACCTGCTCCATTATGGCGGTTTTTCCGATTCCTGGAGGACCCATCATAAAAATCGGGCGCTGACGTTCGATTGGAATAACATATCCGCCGAATTCATCCTTGGTGAAATATGCTTTTATGGCGTTCTGAATCTGTTCTTTTGCTTCTTTTATGTTCATTTTTCGTCCTTTCCGGTTTTTTCGTCCATCCAGGCATAAACCTTATGTATATTTTCGTAAAAATCGTGTCCATTGATGTTCTTGCGGTTGATGATTGGTTCGATTCGTTTGCGAAGGCCGCCGTCAAAATATCCGTGAGCGAGTTCATAAACGGTATCTTTATCGTAAATTTCCTTGTTCACGCCGACGCAGAAATGTTCGATTCTTGCAATATATGCGCCGAGCTTTTTGAATTCTTCGGAACGGGGATTTTCGATTATTCCGGCAATTCTTTGAGAGCTGTAAAGATTTATGTTATCAAGCGCCTCGTTCTGAAGGCGGTTATATGCATCGAGGGTCGCCTTTTTTCGTTCGTGAACAACGCTTTTTCGGTATGTATAAACCGAAAAAACAAGCGCGATGAGAGCAATTATTATCGATAAAAATTCCATGGTGTTCCTCCTTATTCCGTGGTGAAATGTACACTTCCGCGATAATCTACGATTGCTTCTTTCCCTTTTGGAACGGAAAATTTCAATTTCGGACATTCATAGAACGCATTATCTTCTGTTGATTTAAGGCTGTTTGGAATTAAAACAATTTCAAGCTCTGAGCAATTTGCAAATGCTCTGAAACCTACAGAAATTACTCCTTCCGGAATAACAACTTTTTTAATACTTTTATTGTTTTCAAAAGCCCTATCTCCGATTGCGAATATGTTTTTGGGGAGTGTAACTTTAGAATCATCCCCATAATAGTTATACATAATACCGGCAACAGTCACAAAACCTTGCTTATCAGCAAGCTTTTTGCAGAAACTGAAAGAAGTTCCGTCAAGATGTTCAAGTTTTGAAGGGACATTAATTTCATTCAGATTTTCGCATCTTGAAAATGCACCCTTGCCAATAGATTCCAAACCATCGGGCAAACCGATTTTTTTAAGATTTTTACAACATAAAAACGTATAAGCCTCTATTTCCTTTATTTTTGAAGGAATTTTTATTTCCTGCAAACTTTCGCAGTTTGTAAACACACTTCTCCCAATTGTTGTGAGAGTATCTGGCAAATCAATCTGCAAAAGACTTTTACATTCATAAAAAGCATCTTCTCCTATCTTTTCCAGTTTCGACGGCAACCTGACTTCCGCAAGGCTTTTACAATAAGAAAATGCATTTTCCTCAATAACAGTTACAGAATCCGGTAATATAACTGTGGTCAACTCTTCCCTAAAAAACTTCTTCCGCTCTTCGTCGCATGTGCGGTTGTTTTGTGAAAAAGCATTTTTACCTATTGCTGTAACTGGATTCTTGCCAATAAATTCAGGCACTTCAACAAATGTATCCTTACCTTTGTAACTGTTAATTGTAATTTTTCCGTCTGTTACCTTGAATGTGAATATTTCTTTCCAATCGGCAACTTTACGTTCTTTGATACCGAGTTCTTTTTCTATTCTATCTTCTTTGATAATTTGAATTTCTTTATCCGAATATTTTTCTTTGCGGTATTGGATAAGCAAAGCCGCCATACCGGCTGATTTATCGCACTTTTTAATGTAGTTTTCTATCGCATCCGGGGTGAGCGGTTTTACTATATTCAAAATGTTTGCCAAACTGTTTTCATCGTTTGCTTTAATTATAAGTTCGAGAACTTTTTCTTTTTCCCGGTTTAAATAATTTAAAATCCTTTTGCAATCATTTGAAAAATCACTTACACTACTTAAATAGCAATGACAAAACTCCACTTTGGTTGCCGGTTTTGACTTTCCGAGCGATTCCCACAGCAAATTCCATTTTTCGCTCGAACATTTTATTGTAAAATTTCCATCAAAATATATGATAGCTCCTTCTTCGATTACGGAAACACTTTCCGGGATGCTTATGCTTTTTATTGCTTTTCCACATTGTGTTACCGATTTAATTACTTCTACTCCGTCCGGAATTACCACATCTCCATCACAATTACAATTGAGTAACTCATTATGTATAATTATCATCGGTACTGCAGTATTAAAAAAAGCATTAAGGCCGATATTGGTGAGCGAATCAGGAATGTTGATATCCTCCAGCTTTTCACAGCTTGCAAATGCCGCGTTTCCAAGAGATACGAGGCTTTCAGGCAGGTAAACTTTTTTTAAGTTTTTACACATTGAAAATGCACCGTCACCAATTTCAGTAACTCCTTCCGGAATTGCAATGGATTCAAGTTTTGAGCAATAACAGAAAGCTTCTTTTCCTATTTCTGTTATGCGGTCTGAAAGCTGCACCGATTTGAGTTCAGGGCAAAAACTGAAAGCTTCGTTGGGTATTTTCCTTAAACCCGCGGACAAAATAATTTTTTCGAGTTTTCCGCAACCGGAAAAAGTTCTGAATCCGATTTCTCTTACAGTATCGGCAACCACAATACTTTTTACATTGTTATTATTCCAAAATATACGGGGTGCAATTTTAGTTATTCCTTCCGGAATAACAACATGTTCCTCAGAACCCTGATAATGCACCAAAACGTTTTTTTCTATTACAAAATCGCTTGCGTTACTCATTTTTGTTCCTCCTCAGATTTCATCTTTCTGTAAAACAAGTTTGATTGCCCATGGCGGCACATCCGGGTTGTTGTATTCGTTGTCAACAAAGACGAAAGCTGTATCGTAATCCGGCTTTTTCGCCGGAAAATCGCCGTAACCGTCGGTAAAATAGATTAGCCCCTTAAGATTTGTGAACTCCTTGTTTTTGCGGAGCGTTTCCACATATTCGAAAACCGGGCGGAAGTCCGTTCCACCAAGTCCTCGTATCTGCATTGTTTTCAGGTATTCATCAAAATCCTCCTGGCAGGTGATTTTTCTGTCCTCCTGAATATCCGCGTCGCATTGGATTATGTGGATATTCACTTTGGAGAAAAAGCTCTCCGTTGATTTCAAAATGTTGTATGTTTTCTGAACAAACTTCTGAACAAGCTCTCCGGAAGTTGAACCGGAAGTATCGATTGCGATGACAAATTCCTTTATCGCTTTCACTTCCTTATATTCCAGCGGCTCGATGAGAGGCATGTTTTCGTAAATGTCAAGCCCGTAGGTGTAGAAAATATAGTCGAACTCATCGTCGTTTATCCTCATCTGTTCGCCCATAACGGCGAATTTTTTGAGGAAGGCGGTGTAATCGTATTTTTCACGGTTCACTGCAAGAAGGTTTTGGGTAAGGCTTCCGGCGTGGCGTCCCTGCATTTTTGAGAAAGTTTCAAGATCTATTCCCATGCGTTCGGAAATATCCTTCCACATCTGTGCAAGTTCCGCCTTCGTCATTGCGAATCCGCCTTCACCTTCAGCAGAATCACCTTCGCCGCCGGAACTTTCGCCTTGTGTTACTCCGAATGAAACGCCGTATGCCGCTTCTGCCTCTTCGGAAGTCATATACCAGATTTCGTGGTTATCCGCATAAAACCTTGCGCGGATATCCGTCGCCTTCATCGGGTCGAGGTTTTCGTCCTTGAAGCAGCGGTAAATTTTTTCCGCAGTGAGGAGCTTTGTTTTGCTTTTCAGTTCGTTTATGTAGTTTTGCTGGAGGCTTTCGATTTCGGAAGTGGTGGAACGAAGCCCCAGTTCCGATATTATGTTTTCCACCGCAATATCGCAGGCAAGGTCCCAGAGCGGCCGGTCAAGGCTTGGATCCATGAACATATGGCGGTAAACGCAATGGAAAACAATATGAAGATAGTCGCGCACCGGGCGTTCCTTTTCGTGCTTATAGCGTTTGAGAACGTGCTCCGGGTTATAAAGCAGATGTTCGCCGTCGGTCAGCAGGGTGGATTTTTCCGTCGGAATATATTCAAAACGGCTCAGCGCGGAATCGAGGAAACGCAGATTTACAAGCAGAGTGTTCCTTGAAAGACGAAGAACTTCCAGCGCAAGCTTATTCAGTTTTTCAAGATTTTCTTCGTTCATTCGGAAACACTCCTCAGGTTTTAGTCAAGTTTTTCGGCAACTTCAAATAATCCCAAAAGCTGTGCATTAAGAATTATTTTTGCCCGTTGTCTTTTGATATATTTTTCATATTCGGCAGCAATTTCTTCGGAATAAAGTTCCTTGTTAAGAATGTATCCCGTTGCAAGTTTGATTTTGCTTTCTGCATCTGAAACAGTTTTTATGTTTACAAGAGGCGCAACAACAAAACCAAGATTTTCGCATCCTGCGAACGCGTTTTTGCCGATTTCGATTACGTTTTCGAGAACGCTTATTTTTTTAAGATTTTTGTGATTACGAAAAGCGCTGTCTTCAACAACTTCAACGGAATTCGGAATGAAGATTTCCTCAAATTTGCTTTCTCTCATTTCGCAGTAACATCCGCAGGGGTTTCCGTTTGCATCGGTTCTGTCTACCCAATCTTCAAAAAGCCAACAATCAGAACTTATGATTTTTGCTCCCGCTTCAACGGAAACAGACTTTTTATTCAAATCCTCTTCTTCAATAAACCAGAGTTTTTCATCATTTAACATTTTATTTTCCTCCTTTTTTGCTTTTCGGATAAAGTCCGTGTTCTTCTTTCCAGTTCATAAGGAAAGCAACAGCCTCGGTGTTTTTGTTTTTGGAAGCGGTGTCGATAAGTTCGGTTATGTTTTTGGCTGTAAGAACTTTCTCGCCGACATGGCCAAGACAGCCGAGTTTTAAAGGTTCAAGCAACTTGGCAAGATATTTTGATTTGTGTTTTACGATGTATTCGTCATAGATCTGTTGTTCTTCGGCAGAATGGCGTTCAAACGACGTTGCATAGCAGTTCGCATAAAATTCCGCCTGTATGGTGTTGCAGCTTTTGGGGTCGATCCCCGGGATATATGCATAATCCGGATAAAGGATTTTCTTGCCGGTGTTGGAAATAAAGGCAATGTCGGAAATCCGGTGGCAGCTATCCGGAATATCAATCTTTTTTACTCCAAGGCAGCCTGTAAATGCAGAATCTTCAATGATTTTAAGTCCGTCGGAGGGGAAGCATATCTCACGGAGTTTTTCGCATCCGCAAAAAGCTTGGTCGCCGATAATTTTTACCGAAGCAGGAAAAGTTACGCTTACAAGGTTTTTGCGTCCTTTAAATGCCCAGGCGCAGACCATTTTAGTTCCTTCGCGGATTACAGCATTTTCGATATTTTTATCCGAAGAAACAAGGAAGTTTCCAAGGTAATGGCAACCATCAATGTTTTCAAAATGGTTTTCCATAAACGGAGTGTTTTTAAAAGCATTATATCCGAGATATTCAAGGGATTCCGGAAGATTTACTTTTTCAAGTCTAGGAAAGTTTGCAAAGCAACCGTTTCCGACGATTTTACCGAACCCTTCCGGAAAAATTACTTCCTCAAGAGTTTCAAAACTTCCGAATTCCGTTTCGCTGAAAATTTTGGCATTAACAGTAGAAATGGTTTTGGGGATTTTTATTCCGGTGATGTTTTCGAGCCCTGAAAACGGAGCCAGGTTCTTTCGTCGATTTCCTCCGGGATATCAACAAATCCGCCTTCGCCGACATAATAGGCATCCTTACCGTACTCACTTTTTATGATAAAATCTCCGACGCGAACTTCGCTTCCGTCGCTGTTTTCCATTATGTCCTTGATAAAATCGTTAATTTCGCTCATTTTCAAAACCTCCTGTAATCAAAAAACACATTTTAATCAGTGTAAAATGATTTATATTTATTATTATAGACTCTTCATTTTTGGTTGTAAACTATGCTGGTTGTTTAACATGAATTTTCGGAGTTTTTGTTGAAAATAAACGGCTTCTTTTATGGAGTATGCATATTGCAAAAAATTTCGGGGGGGTATAATGAAGGCAAGTTGAAAAACAGGGAGGTTTTATAATGGAAGAAAAAAGATTGAAAGATTATATCGCCGCAATGAAACCCGAAGACTATGAAGAACAGTTTGCCAATATTGCGGATGAAGAAAAAGAATTGAGAAAGTTTCTGAAAAAAATCGACCGAATCGATGAAAGCATTCTTCCTCAGGTAACAGAAGTGCTGGATGATACCTGGCACCTGCCTTTTGAGCACAAAAACATAATTGATTTTATTGTGGATTTATATAAATGTGAACTGACTCATTTTTATGATGGCGGAGTTGAAGAATACATAGATACAATAAAAGAAATTATGCAGTACGAACTTGCTCTTGATGAAGAATTTGAAGAGCTTGAAGAAATCTTATACTAATTCTGATTATAAAAAGAATCCCGTGCTCATTTGAGCACAGGATTTCTTTTTATCTGATGCTAATGCGGTTTATTCTAACCGTTTTAAATCAATAGCATATAAATTTAATTTTGATTCAAACAATGCGTAAAAAATGATTTTATAAAAATATGATAGAAAAACGTTACGAAAAAATAATAAAAGCAATCTTGCTCTTAAAGAGGTGAAGTGCTGCCCTTATTTATCTTTTTTGTTATTCCTGTTCAAACCAGGTTCCGCTCTGGTCGCTGAAGACGGAAAGCTGGGAATCGATAAGGTTATGTATTATCCGGCTGAGAGCTTTTCGTTCAATGGAAACTTCATAAGGATATTTTGCGAGAAAGTTCAGGATATCCTGTTGGCGAAGGTGGATTTTGCTGTTGGATTTTTCTTTAAGGATGAGATATACGAAAAGCGGCGCCATGCTTTTTCTGGAATTTGATTTTTTCGGGTGATAATATTCATCAAGCTCGTCCTCTGTCATGGTTTCAAGTTTTTCGATGTTGAGCCGGACGGTGTTACCCACCGTTTCCATGGAAACGCCGTATTCATGGAGAACCATTGCCGCCGCAAAAACCTTTCCTTCGTTTCTTATGATTAATTCTGGTGCGCCGATTTCCATAAGCTTGCAGGTGCGCATGGCCCTTATAATTACGGAGCAGGCACACATTCCTTTACCTATTCGGTTTTCGGCTTCTTTCGTAAGATTGTTTCTATCCTGCTCCAGAAGCAAAAGTTCTTCTTCTGAAACGGAAATATCCATATCTTCTCTTAAAATTTGCTTTTCGATTTCGGTAAGTTTTTCTCCCTTTGAAAGATTTGCGGAAATTCTTTTTATATAATCGATCGTCTGAAGCCGGTCGATTATATCGGAAATGAGAGTCCGGTCAAATCCGTTATCATCAAAAGGACGGATATACGTATTCCAGATTTCAAAATCATTTTTATCAAGAAGTTTTTTTGCGTTTTCGGGATCGTCGTCAATATTGTCATAAAGAGCGGCAATTTTTTTGATTCCATCATAAATCGTTCTGAATTTTTCGGAAATTTTCTCAAGATCCGAAAGATTCCAGTTTATCCGGCAGCGATAACTGTCATTTTCATTGTTGTTTTCAGGAACATCCGAATACCAGCCGGGAATATAGAGAATTCCGTCCTCATCCGTTCTTTCAAACATAAGCGAAATATATTCTTCCGGCAAAAGATTTGCGAAACGGGACTTTTTATCAATAATTTCTAGCATAAAAACACCTCTTTCTTTATTGCCGGATTATTATATCACAGGAGCAACCGGAAATTACACTATTTTAGAAGCCTCATCAAAACATTTCCGTAACCAACTCGGATATTTCTGTTATCAAACGTCATATCAACGGAAACACGGTAGATTCCAAGCCGGACGTTGTTTTTACTGTAAAGCACCTGGTCGCCGTTGTCTTCATACTGGATATAGCCGATTAGGCGGTTACACATGTCATTTATAATTTCTCTTTTCATATTGTTTAGGTTCCTTTCTTTTGAAATGTTGAAAATATTATACCAAAAAGAATGTACCAAAAGGGGGACGTCAAGTTTTGCTGGGTTCTTTATAATCAATACTGAAATCCGGTTTTTCTGCTCCATTCCTCAAAGGCTTTTTTTAAAGGAGGAAAATCATTTATAGGTTCATTGTTTTTTGCAAGAACGCGGACAACCTTCTTTTCAAAAACTTCCGCGGCGGCAAGGGCTTTTCCATTCCGGTACATAACAACCACCGCGCCCTTTTGAAAAATGCTTTTTCCGAGACAGTTGTTAAGATCTTTTCCGGCCTTTATGCAATCGGCAAGATTCCTCAGCAGACTAAAAGAATATTCTCCGATACGGATATCGGGAATATCACAAGGAGAGGTGCTCAGGGGGAAAGAAAATGAAGGCGTCGGAAAAAGCATGATTTCGCCGTAGTTTCTGAAAAAGTTTTTATCCACTTTCCATTTTTTCTGTTCGGATTTTTTGCCGGAATCCAAAAGGGCGGAATAATTTATTCCGTAGCCGAACATAAAAGCAGGACAGTTCCGGAGACTTTTCAGAAGGCTTTTTTGATTTTTTGCGGCTG
>JAFXBK010000082.1 GCA_017521825.1 Oscillospiraceae bacterium | reverse complement strand
AGACCCTTTCAAGGGTAAAGCTAAATAATCAGTCCACTACGGCTTGAGCATGAATTAAAAAAGCCAGCGTCATTAAGGCGCTGGCAGTATTAAGCCCTTACAGGGCGTTCCAAGCCACCCCTTTTAGGGGTGGTCATGACTTGAAGCCGGACCCTGCGTTTTTGTCAATAGAAAACCGGGAAAATAACGGTAGAAATATTATGACAAAAACGGACCTTTAATTCTACAAATCCCACAATTGACCTTTGAAGTGAGTTAAATTATAATATTATCATAGCGCTTTTTTAAAGCGAAAATGTATCCCCGGGAGGTTTTTTATATGATCAGAACTATTGTAAAACGCGACGGAAGAATTGCGGATTTTAACATTGATAAAATCGCAAACGCCGTTTTTATGGCCGCAAAAGCAAACGGAGGAAGCGATTACGAGGAAGCAATGTCCATTGCCCTTGCGGTTGTTGATTATATAGAAAACAAAGAGCATATCGAAACTCCCCATGTTGAACATGTTCAGGACGTTGTTGAAAAAATGCTTATCGAAACCGGACATGCCCGCACCGCAAAGAGCTTTATTCTTTACCGCGCGAACCGCAACAAAGTCCGCGAGATGAACACCCGCCTTATGAAGACCATGGAAAATCTTACTTTCCAGTCCGCAAAGGAAAACGACGTTAAACGCGAAAACGCTAACATCAACGGCGACACCGCCATGGGTACCATGCTTAAATACGGAAGCGAAGCCGCAAAACAGTTTTATGAAATGTATATCCTTAATCCGCGCCATGCCCAGGCTCATCACGACGGCGATATCCATATCCATGACCTTGACTTCCTTACTCTTACCACAACCTGTTGCCAGATAGATATCCTTAAACTTTTTAAAGACGGTTTTGATACCGGTCACGGCCACCTCCGTGAACCCCAGTATATTGAAAGTTATGCGGCGCTTGCATGCATTGCTATCCAGTCCAACCAGAACGACCAGCACGGCGGCCAGAGCATCCCTAACTTCGATTACGGAATGGCTCCCGGCGTTGCAAAATCCTATAAAAAAATCTATTGCCAGAACCTTGGCCGCGCCCTTGAACTTCTTGCAAACGAAGAATGCGGCGACTGCGTTGCGGAAGAAATTCTGAACGAAGCCATTAACCTTTGCGGCGAATGGCCGAAACTTGAGGACGGCGAAGTTTATAAAGCCGCGGAACTTTCTCTTCTTAAAGAAAAATACGGCGAGGAAATTGCCGTTAAAGCGCAGGAATTTGCTTTCCGCAGAGCGGAAAAGGAAATCGACCGCGCAACCTTCCAGGCAATGAAAGCCCTTGTTCATAACCTTAACACCATGCATTCCAGAGCCGGTGCCCAGGTTCCGTTCAGCTCCATCAACTACGGTACCGATACCACCCCGGAAGGCAGACTTGTTATCAAAAACATCCTTAAAGCAACCGAAGCGGGCCTTGGAAACGGCGAAACCCCCATTTTCCCGATTCATATCTTCAAAGTTAAAGAAGGAATCAACTATAACCCGGGCGACCCCAACTATGACCTCTTTAAACTTGCCTGCAAAGTCAGCGCAAAACGCCTTTTCCCGAACTTCTCCTTTATTGATGCTCCCTATAACCTTCAATATTATAAAGAAGGACATCCGGAAACCGAAATTGCATATATGGGATGCCGCACCAGGGTTATCGGAAACGTTTACGACCCGGAAAGAGAAATTGTTACCGGCCGCGGAAACCTTTCCTTCACCTCTATCAACCTTCCGCGACTTGCAATTCTTTCCAACCACAACATCGACCTTTTCTTCGACCAGCTTGACAGCAAAATTTCCCTTGTAATCGAACAGCTTCTCGAGCGTTTTGAAATCCAGAAGAAGAAAAAAGTCCGCAACTATCCCTTCCTTATGGGTCAGGGAATCTGGATCGATTCCGAAAAGCTTTCCGAAGATGACGAAGTCGGCGAAGTTCTTAAACACGGAACTCTTTCCGTCGGTTTCATCGGTCTTGCGGAATGCCTTAAAGCTCTCACCGGTTTCCACCACGGCGAAAGCAAGGAATCCCAGAACCGTGGTCTTGAAATCATCGCTTTCATGAGAAAGAGAATGGACGAAGCCTGCGAAAAATACGGCCTTAACTTCTCCCTTCTTGCAACTCCGGCGGAAGGCCTTTCCGGAAGATTTGTCCGCATGGATGCCGCAAAATTCGGTAAGATTCCAGGCGTTACCGATAGGGATTATTACACCAACTCCTTCCATGTTCCGGTATATTATCCAATAAACGCTTTTGATAAAATCAAAAGGGAAGCACCCTACCATGCTCTTACCAACGCCGGCCACATCACCTATATTGAACTTGACGGCGACCCCCAGCAGAACCTTGACGCTTTTGAACAGGTTATCCGCTGCATGAAGGAATCCGGAGTAGGCTACGGCAGCGTTAACCACCCGGTCGACCGTGACCCGGAATGCGGATTCACCGGAATCATCGGCGACGAATGTCCCAAATGCGGAAGAAAAGAAGAGGACGGCGAACATTTTGAAAGAATCCGCCGCATCACCGGTTACCTTGTAGGAACCCTTGATAACTTCAATAACGCAAAACGCGCCGAAGTTGAGGACAGAGTTAAACATTCCGTCCAGACCCAGGCAGAAGAAATCTGATAAAACAACAAAAACCCGAACGCGTTGCGTTCGGGTTTTCGGTATAAGGCAGGAGAAAAAATGGAAATGAAAACCTTGCGCCTTGCGGGGGTTATGAGGGAATCCATAGTGGACGGTCCGGGAATCCGGATGACGGTTTTCGGCCAGGGATGTCCCCATCACTGTAAAGGCTGCCATAATCCGGAGACCCATGACCCCAACGGCGGATATATCAGCCACCCGGAAAATATCCTTAAAGCAATAGGGGAAAACCCGCTTCTTCAGGGGGTAACTTTTTCCGGCGGAGAACCTTTTTTCCAGGCGGAAGCTTTTGCAGAGCTTGGGGCGGAAATCAAAAAACGCGGTCTTCATATAACGACCTATTCCGGCTATACTTTCGAGCAGATTCTGAGCGGGATAGAAAGCGGAAAACCCGGCTGGAAGGAGCTTCTTTCCGTAACGGATTTACTTGTTGACGGAAAATTTGTTCTTGAGGAAAAATCCCTTAATCTTGTTTTCCGTGGTTCGAAAAACCAGCGGCTTATAAACGTTCCGAAAAGTCTTGAGAAAGGGAAAGCCGTTCTTTGGAATCCGGAAGAGGAAAGCGGAGTTTCAAGGTATAAAAAAGGCTCCCTTGTGTAAAGGGAGCTGTCACACCGCAGGTGTGACTGAGGGATTGTTATTTGTAATATTTATCGCCGCGCAACGGCGGTGAACGGTCTTGACCGTTCGGTTTTATTGGCAACACCTCATCCGTCACCTTCGGTGACACCTTTTCCTCGCCGGAGACGGCAGACCCCTCTGTTTCGCTTCGCTCAACATCTCCCCTAACAGGGGAGTCTCCTCGAGGGGAAGGCTGAAACCGGAGCACAGCGGTGCACCCCTTACAGTTGATTTGCCGGGCGCAAAAATGCGTCTATAAGAGGATTGTTTTACTGAATTATGAAAAATTTTAAAATTGAACTCACTTCCTTTCATCTGCATATCCTTGCTATGGCGCTTATGCTTTGCGACCATATGTGGATAACCGTTATTCCGGGAAACGATTGGCTTACGGATATAGGAAGAATTGCCTTCCCGATTTTTGCTTTTATGAACGTGGAAGGTTTTTTCCACACCAAAAATTTAAAAAAATATGCAAAAAGGCTTTTTATCTTTGCCCTTGTTTCGGAAATTCCGTTTAACCTTGTGGTAAGCGGCGGAATTTTTTATCCTTTCCACCAAAACGTCCTCTGGACCTTCCTTTTCGGCGTGGGTCTTATGTGGATCAACGAGGAAGTAAAGGACAAAAAAATTCCGGCAAGAATTCTTGTTGCGGGAATAACCCTTGTTATGGGTTTTATCCTCGGAATTCTGAGTTTTTGCGATTATCACTATGCGGGAATTTTCACCATTCTGGTTTTCTATTTCTTCCGGGGAAGAAAATGGTGGAACTTTGTTCTCCAGGCGCTTTGCCTTTGGTATATCAACACCGAAATTCTTTCCGGTTTTTATTACGTCTGGGAAATTTTCGGAAAGGAAATCGAAGTTCTTCGCCAGGGATTTGCTATTTTTGCGCTTATCCCGATCTGGCTTTACCGGGGAAAACAGGGATCTTATAACAAAGGAATAAAGGCGCTTTATTATTGGTTCTATCCGGCGCATCTTTTTGTTTTGTGGCTGGCAATGATGATAACCGCATAAAATAAAGGAAAATTTGAAATTTTATTATTAAAAGGCTTGCATTTTTAATTTTAATATGTTAATATTATTAAAGTAATATTGTAGTATGAAGGAGTGGGAACGAAAAACCCGCTCCTTTCTGTTTAACGGAAAAATTTTTGGAGGTGTGTTTTTTGGCGGAAAAAAAGAAAAATACCGCGCAGATCTGCACTGAACTTGCTCTTCCCGTAGCGGAACAGATCGGAGTTGAACTCTGGGACGTTCGCTTTGAAAAAGAGGGCACGGAATGGTATCTGCGCTTTTTTATTGACAAAGACGGTCTTACCATCGAAGATTGCGAAAACTTCAGCAGGGCGATGGACCCGATTCTTGATGAAGCCGACCCCATTGAAAAAAACTATGTTCTCGAAGTTTCTTCCCCTGGAATTGAAAGAAAACTTATTACCGAAGAACATGTAAAAAAATATCTTGGCTACCTTGCAACAGTAAAATTCATCCGCGCTCCCGAAGGATATAACCAAAGGGAATTCCTTCTCCAGCTCGATGATATTAATAACGGCGTTATCACCGCTTCTTTTGAGGACGGAACCGAAATGGTCTTTAACAAGGCGGATACCGCTTTTATCAAACTTTATTACGATTTTAACAGCGATGACTGAGGAGGAATTATAAAAAAATGAACGCAGAATTTTTTGAAGCGCTCGCGCTTCTTGAAAAAGAAAAAGGAATTTCCGTTGAATACCTTTGCGAAAAAATCGAAAACGCAATCGCAATCGCCATTCGCCGCGATTATGTCGGAACCGAGGACGTAAAAGTAATCATTGATCCCGAAAGCAAAACTTTTGACGTTGCAATCAGAAAACTTGTTGTTGAAGAAGTTGAAGATTCCGCAAACCAGATCCTTCTTGACAAAGCGGTAAAATATAACAAAAAAGCCCAGCTCGGCGACGTTGTTGACATTCCCCTTGAAACCAAGGAATTCGGAAGAATTGCCGCCCAGACCGCAAAACACGTTATCAAACAGGGAATCCGCGAAGCGGAAAGAGGCCAGGTCCTTAAAGAATTCCAGAGCCGCGAACACGAAATTATTACCGCAACCGTCGTAAGCACCGATCCGGTTCGCGGAAGCGTAACCCTTGAAATTGACCACAACGAAGCTTTCCTTCTTAAATCCGAACAGATTCCCGGCGAAGTTTTCCAGGACGGCGAAAGAACCAAGGTTTATGTTGTTGAAGTAACCGCTTCCGAACGCGGACCCAAAGTTATGATTTCCAGAACCCACCCGGGCCTTGTAAAACGCCTTTTCGAAATCGAAGTTCCGGAAATTTATGAAGGCACCGTTGAAATCAAAGCCGTTTCCCGCGAAGCCGGTTCCAGAACCAAACTTGCCGTTTGGAGCAAAGACCCCGACGTTGACGCAGTCGGCGCCTGCATCGGTACCCGCGGCGCCCGTGTTGCAAAAATTGTTGACGAACTCGGCGGCGAAAAAATCGACGTTGTTCAGTATTCCGAAGATCCGGCAGAATTTATTGCCGCCGCTCTTTCCCCGGCAAAAGTTGTTTCCGTTGAAGTTGACCCCGAAGGCAACAAAGCCTGCAAGGTAAAAGTTCCGGATGAACAGCTTTCCCTTGCAATCGGCAACAAAGGCCAGAACGCAAGACTTGCCGCAAGACTTACCGGCTGGAAGATCGATATCAAACCCGAAAGCGGATTTTGGGGCGAAGAAGAATAATTAACATAAAGCAAATTAAACTTTTCCGAAAGGAGGAAGCCTTTTTATGAAAAAAATACCCGAAAGAATGTGCACCGGTTGCGGCGAAAAAAAGCCGAAGCGCGAACTTATCCGCGTTGTAAAAAGTCCGGAAGGCGTTATTTCGCTTGATAAAACCGGAAGAAGCCCCGGAAGAGGCGCTTATGTCTGCCCGAATCCGGAATGCCTTAAAAAGGCGCGGAAAACAAGACGCATCGAAAGGGTTTTCGAAACCTCGATTCCGGAAGAAGTTTATGATGCGCTTGAAAAGGAGCTGGAATCCGATGGCGAATGAAAAACTTTCAGGGTTCCTCGGTCTTGCAAAAAAAGCCGGAAAGCTTATTTTTGGTTTTGATATGACCGCCGAATCCATCCGGAAGGGAACCGCCAAAGCGGTGCTTCTTTCAAGTGATTGTTCCGAAAGAACCGCAAGAAACATCAAAAGAATTGCGGAGGAAAACGGAACAGAAGTTTTGATTTTACCCCTTACTATGGACGAAATAGGATATGCCGTTGCAAAACGTGTTGGTGTGTTTTCCGTTTGCGACAGCGGCTTTTCAAAAAAAATTAAAGAGCTGCTGGAAAGCGGCATGCACAAAGCATGAACGAGTTTGGAGGAATTGCATAGATGATTGATAATATTAAATATAAAGCGGCGGACCTCGCAAAAGACCTTAAAGAACCTGTTAAAGACGTTCTTGACGTTCTTGGCGAAAAATTCCCCGCAAAAAAGGCCCAGGCCGCCCTTACCGAAGAGGAACTTAACTACGTTTTTGAACATTACACCAAAAAGAACGAAGTAACCAGTTTTGCTCCTTATTTCGCAATGGCAGGTCAGCCCAAAACCGAAAAGAAAAAAGAAGAACCCAAAGCCGAAGCTCCCAAAGCGGAAGCAAAACCCGAGCCTAAGGCTGAAGAAAAACCCGCACCCGCACCCAAAGCGGAAAAACCCGCGGTAAAAGAAGAAAAGAAACCGGAAGCAAAACCTGCACCCAAAGCGGAGGAAAAACCGGCCCAGAAAAACGAACAGAAACCCGCGGAACGCAAACCTTTTGAAAACCGCGATAACCGCCAGAACGAAAGAAGAAACGACCAGCGTTCCGAAAGACCCCAGAACGGCGATAAAAAATTCGGCGATAAATCCCAGGGCGAGCGTAAATTCGGCGACAGACCCCAGAATGGCGACAAAAAGTTCGGCGATAAACCCCAGGGCGAGCGCAAATTTGGCGACAGACCCCAAAGCGGCGACAAAAAGTTCGGCGATAAACCCCAGGGCGAACGCAAATTCGGCGACAGACCCCAGAATGGTGACAAAAAATTCGGAGATAAACCCGGATTCCAGAAAAACGACCGTTTCGGCGATAAACCCAACTTCAACAAAAACGACCGTTTTGGCGGAAACAACTTTGGCTTTGATAAAGACAAAGAGGACAACAGCCGCCGCCATGAACCCAAAAAAACGGTTGAAAGAAAACCCCGTCCCGCAAACCAGCCTCCGGCAGAAAAACTTGCGGCCGGCGTTGCCCATGTTGATATGAGCGCGGTTTCCGTTGACCTTGATAAATATAACGATAAATATGAACAGATTGCTCCCGCTTCTTCCATGAGCGACAGCTATGTAAGCAAGCAGAAACTTAACCAGAAGAGCAAACAGCAGGGCAAACCTAAAAAGAGCAAACACGAAATGGAACAGGAAAAACTCAAGAAACTCGAAATGGAGCGTCAGCGCCGCCAGAAACTTGAGATCACCATTCCGGACGAAATCACCGTCGGCGACCTTGCCCTTAAACTTAAAATCGCTTCTTCCGAAATTATCAAGCGCCTTATGCTCCAGGGCATGATGGTTTCCGTAAACGAAGTTATCGATTACGATACCGCAGCGCTTATCGCAATGGATATCGGCGCAAAAGTTGAAAAAGAAGTTGTTGTCACCATCGAAGACCGCCTTATCGACGACAGCGAAGACGATGCAGCAAATCTTATCACCCGCGACCCGGTTGTTTGCGTAATGGGTCACGTTGACCACGGTAAAACCTCCATCCTCGACTATATCAGAAGCGCACACGTTGCTTCCGGCGAAGCAGGCGGTATTACCCAGCACCTCGGCGCATACAGAGTTACCACCGAAAGCGGAGATTCCATCACCTTCCTTGATACCCCCGGACACGAAGCATTCACCGCAATGCGTGCCCGCGGCGCACTTTGCACCGATATTGCAATCCTTGTTGTTGCGGCGGACGACGGCATTATGCCCCAGACCGTTGAAGCAATCAACCACGCAAAAGCCGCAGAAGTTTCCATTATCGTTGCAATCAACAAAATCGATAAACCCACCGCAAACCCGGATAAAGTTATGCAGGGTCTTACCGAATACGGCCTTGTTCCGGAAGAATGGGGCGGCGACGTAATCTGCGTTCCCGTTTCCGCAAAAACCGGCGAAAACATCGACACCCTTCTCGAAATGATCACCCTTGTTGCGGAAGTTCGTGAACTTAAAGCAAACCCCGACAGAATGGCAAAAGGTACCGTTATCGAATCCAGACTTGATAAAGGCCGCGGCCCTGTTGCAACCATGCTTGTTCAGAACGGTACTCTCCACACCGGCGATGTTGTTATCGCAGGTACTTCCGTTGGTAAAGTCCGCGTTATGATCGACGATAAGGGCAACAGAATTACCGAAGCAGGTCCTTCCATTCCTGTTGAAATCACCGGTCTTGATTCTGTTCCCACCGGCGGCGACCAGTTCAACGCCGTTTCCGACGAAAAACTTGCACGCGAACTTGTTGAACAGCGCGAATACGAAGCAAAACAGGAAGCATTCAAACAGTACCAGAAAGTTACCCTTGATAACCTCTTCAGCCAGATCGCCGAAGGCGAAATCAAGGAACTTCCTATCATCGTCAAAGCGGACGTTCAGGGTTCTGTCGAAGCAGTTCGCCAGTCCCTTGAAAAAATTTCCAACGAGGAAGTCCGCGTAAGAGTTATCCACGGCGCGGTTGGCGCGGTAAACGAATCCGACGTTATGCTTGCCCAGGTTTCCAACGCAATTATCGTTGGCTTCAACGTCCGTCCCGACACCACCGCAAGAGATACCGCGGAGCGCGAAGGCGTTGATATCCGCCTTTACAGAATCATCTACGATGCAATCGAAGAGATCGAATCCGCAATGAAAGGTATGCTTGCGCCCAAATTCCGTGACGTTGACCTTGGCCGTGCGGAAATCCGCCAGGTTTATAAAATTTCCAACGTCGGTACCGTTGCGGGTTGTTATGTTCTCGAAGGCAAAATTACCAGAAACGCAAATATCCGCGTTGTTCGTGACGGCATTATCATCGCCGACGATAAACTTGACAGCCTTAAACGTTTCAAAGATGACGTTAAGGAAGTTGCTTCCGGTTACGAATGCGGTATGACTCTTACCAAATTCAACGACATTAAAGAAGGCGACATTTTCGAAGCATATATCGTTGAAGAATATCGCGATAACTAAGGCGGAGGAAATATGGCAGGATTTAAACTTAACAGAACCAGCGAGGATATCCGCCGCGAGCTGATGGATATCCTCCGCAGCATGAAAGACCCGAGAATTTCCGGCGGAATGATAAGCGTTGTAAGAATTGAACTTACAAACGATCTTTCCCACTGCAAAGTATATATCAGCTCCCTTGAGGGAATGGAAAAAGCAAAAGAAGCGGTAAAGGTTCTTACCAAAGCGGGCGGTTTTATCCGTCACGAAATGATGATGCGCCTTGAGCTTCGCAAAGTTCCGGAATTCCACTTTATTCCGGACGATTCCATCGAATACAGCGCCGGAATCCAGAAAATTCTTCGTGAAATCGGGGAAGAATAATTAAAAAAACGAAAGGAGAGGAGAAAAAATGGAAATAAATGTACAAAAGTGTTGCGAAATCCTTCGCGAAATAGACGATATTGTTATCCTTACCCACCGCAACCCGGATGGCGATACCCTTGGTTCCGCTTTTGCTTTGCATTATATTCTTAAACAGCTTGGAAAACGAAGCAGAGTTGTTTGCCACGACGTTTTTCCAAAGCAGTTTTCATACCTGCTCCTTGAATATGAACCTGAGGATTTTGAACCGAAGGCGATTGTTGCGGTGGACGTTGCCGATGAAAAACTTTTGGGTTCAAACCTTGATGAATACTGCGGAAAGGTCGATCTTTGCATCGACCACCACGGTTCCAACAAACATTACGCAAAAAACTGGCTTGTAAGGGATAGCGCTGCGGCTTGTTGCGAGATAATCGAAGATATCTGTTACGGTTTCGAGGAAGCGGAGCTTACCAAAATTATTGCCGATTGCATCTACACCGGCGTTTCCACCGATACCGGCTGTTTCCGCTATTCCAACACAACCGGACATTCCCATGCGGTTGCCGGAAGAATGTTTAAAGCCGGTTGCGATTTTGTAATGATAAACCGCCTTAATTTCGAGGTAAAATCTTTTTCAAGAATCGCAATCGAAAGGGAAGTTCTTAACGGAATGGAACTTTATTTTAAAAACCGCTGTGCGATTATCTGTATGACCAAAGAAATGATCGAAAGAACCGGCGTTCTTGAATCGGAACTGGAAGGCGTTCCCGCAATGACAAGGGAAATCGAAGGGGTGGAAATCGGAATAACTCTTCGCGCCCGTGACAACGGATATAAAATTTCCATCCGAACCGGAGAGGAAATCGACGCTTCCGAAATTTGCGGAAAACTCGGCGGCGGCGGCCACCGCTGCGCCGCAGGATGTTTTGTTGAAGGCGACCTTGAAACCGCGAAAAAAACCGTGCTCAAAATTGTTGCGGAAACTCTTGGGGAGGATTTTGAATGACAGGAATTCTTCCGGTTAAAAAACCGCAAAAGTTTACCTCCTTCGACGTTATCGGAAAATTAAGGGGCGTTACAAAAACCAGAAAAATCGGTCATTCCGGAACCCTTGACCCAATGGCAACGGGTGTTTTACCACTTTTCTTTGGCGGAGCGACAAAATGCTGCGATATTCTTCCGAACGAGGACAAACGCTACGTTGCGGATTTAAAATTCGGAATTGTGACGGATACCCAGGATATTTTCGGAAAGGTGCTCAAAGAGACGAAAAGCCATGTTTTAAAAGAGGAATTTGAGCACGTTATGCTTGGGTTTATCGGAAAACAGATGCAAACCCCGCCGATGTATTCCGCGGTAAAGGTTAACGGAAGGCCTCTTTATGACCTTGCAAGGGAAGGAAAAACGGTGGAACGTGCTCAAAAAGAAATCGAAGTTTACGATATCAAGCTTCTTGAATTTGATGAGCATGCTCAAACCGCGAAGATAGAAGTTTCCTGCGGAAAGGGAACGTTTATCCGGACTCTTATCAACGATATGGGCGAAAAACTTGGCTTTGGCGCTTCCATGACCGCGCTTGAAAGAACAATGGCGGCGGGTTTTGATATTTCCGAATGTTATACCATTTCAGAAATTGAGGAAATGATGCAAAACGGAACTTTCGAGGAACATCTTATTCCCATCGAAAGGCTTTATGAAAACCTTCCGAAGCTTATCCTTTCCGATTTTGATAAAAGGCTTTACCGAAGCGGCGTTCCCCTTGACCTTCAAAAAAGAGGCTGGGGCGGAATTTCCGGCAACATTGCGGTTTTTGATGAAAGCGGAATGCTCCTTGGAATTTCCTTTATGGACGAGGAAGCAAACGAACTTAAACTTCGCAAAATGCTTAATACTGACAGATAAAAAAGGTCTGTGCAGCTGCACAGACCTTTTTTGTTCCCATATTACAATATTTATTTACAAAATCCGTGGCGGAATATATAATAGGAACAAGAGTTTTTTTGGAAAAGGAGGGAGAATTTGAAAATCCTTGCGCTTTTTTTCACTTTGCTGATGCTTTTTGGATGCGCTCCGGCGGAGCCGGTTTTTAACGAAATTCCGGAGCAGGAAATTATTGAAAAACCGGAGCCGCAGATTTTGGAACCGGAAGAAATTCCGAAGCCGGAAAAAATCCAATACATAATTCCCGGGCAAAAAAATCCGGAAGCGGCAATAACCAACTATTTTCATGTTCTCTACGATTCCTATATTTCTATGCTTCCGGCGGATATTTCTCCCCTTATCGACAAAAATTTTGAAATGATGTCGAATGTCCAGAACTGGAGCAACCTTCTTGCCATGCGCCGGCGGATTATTTTTGAAAATAATTATTGCTACGTTGAAACCCAGCGTTTTCCATATACCATAACTTACATAACAAAAAGGGAACTTGATGACCAGCGCATGGATTACGTTGATATGAAGGATTTCGGCGAAGGCGCGGTTGCCATTCATTTTGTTGTGGAAGGGATCGATGGGAAAGCCTATCCGCCGATTTTTGCGCTCAATTCCCAGCATACGGCAATCCTTACTTTTGAAAACGGGGTTTATAAAATTGCCTATCATTATTTCCCCGGTTCGGAAGGAAAGTTCCAAAACGACCTTCCCGTAAACCCGATGGAAAGGAAAGAGATGGAAAAACTTCTGGAAAAGGAATTCGGTTCTTCGGAAGAACCGGCTTTTGCAGAGCCGGAATTCGAAAGAATTTATAACGGCGAAGCCGCCGCGGAATATGCCCTTAGCTTTTGCGAGGAACACAACCCGGAATTCCATTTTGTCGGGGATTGGTACGGAAACTGCATGAATTTTGCCTCCCAGTGCATCTGGTCCGGCTTTAGGAACGAAGGCGAAACCGCAAAATATCATGAAGGAATGACAAAAGCCTGGTATTGCGGAAAAAGCGGCGGAACCCTTGAATGGTCCAGTGTAAGCCGCTTTTGGAAATGGGCAAATTCCGAAAAAACGGATATGCAGATACTTGTTTTCAATAAAACCGATGCGGTTAAAACCGGTGACATTGTTCATATAGGTTCTTATGCCTGTGAGGAAGAAGGAAAATTTACCCATGCGCTTTTGGTTGTTGAAAGCGAAAAACTTCTTCTTGCCCAAAACAGCCCGGCCTGTTTTGTTTATTATTCCGACCTTGTTAACAACTACGCAAGGTTTATAAGGCCGGTTTCCCTTGATGCATAAAAATCTTGTGTTTTGGAAGGTTTGGAGCTATAATATATTGGTAACGATAAACGAAAGGATTGATTTTTTACCATGACTGAACTTATCAAATTGATGCAGCAGCGCCAGAGCTGCAGAAGTTTTTCCGAAAAACCTGTTGAGGCGGAAAAACTTGTTTCCTGCATAAACGCCGCCTGCCTTGCGCCTTCCGCATGCAACACCCAGCCCTACCATTTTTACGTAGCACACGCACCGGAAGCCGTTGCGGTTGCCGCTGAATATTGCAAGGGCGAAAAAGTAAACAAATGGGTTGGCGAAGCAAAGGCTTTTGTCCTTATAACCCAGGAACATGCCGAAATTCCCGCGGCAAATTCCGAAGCAAGAAAACGCGATTATCGCCAGTATGACATTGGCCTTATGATCGAAAACTTCTGCCTTGAAGCAACCGAGCTTGGCCTTGGAACCTGCATTCTTGGTGTTTTCAACGAAGAAAAACTTAAATCCAATTTCAGAATCCCCAGCCCTAAATCCATTGCACTTGTTATTGCAATTGGTTACCCGGCAGAAAGCGAAATCCGCAAAAAAAGCCGCAAGCCGCTGGAGGATATGATTACCTATCTCCGATAATATGGAAAACATAAGAAAAGCAGAGCCAAGGGATTTTGAAAGAATTGCGGAAATAGAAATTTTTAACTATCGGCTTAATTTTTATCCGATTTTTAAAGACGATGAGTTTTATTTTTCCGAACTTTCGGTTTCCAAAAAATCCGGGGAATATTCAAAAAATCCCGAAGGCTTTTACGTTTATGACGACAAAGCGGTCAAGGGTTTTATAAAAATAACCGGAACCGAGGTTAAAAAACTTTTTGTTGAACCGGTTTTACAGGGGAATTCCATTGGGAAAAAGCTTCTTCAATTTGCCGTTTCGGAAAAAGGAGCGGATTTCCTTTGGGCCCTGGAGAAAAATAAAAAGGCGATTGCTTTTTATCAGAAAAACGGTTTTACCCTTTCCGGAGAAAGAAAATCAGAGGAAGATACAAACGAGTATCTTGTTAAATTGAAACTTTAACAAAAAAAGACAAGATGAAAACATCTTGTCTTTTTGCTGTTTTATTAAGGAGACCCACCTGATGATTGAAAACGAAAACAAAATCCAGCGGGCAATTCTTGTTGCGGCGGATTGCGGTGATTGGGATGCACAAGTTTCCATAGATGAACTTGAGGAACTTGCAAAAAGCGCCGGCGCGGAAGTTGTTGCAAAGGTTATTCAGATAAGGAAAGATTACGATAAGGCAACCCTTATCGGCCGCGGAAAGCTGGACGAAGTCCGCGAACTTGCGGAAGCGAACGACGCGGATATCCTTATTTTTGACCACGAGCTTACCGCCGCGAACATCCGTAATCTTGAGGAAGCAACCGGACTTGGTGTAATCGACCGCACTATGCTTATTCTTGATATCTTTGCCGCAAGGGCGCAAACAAGGGCAGGCCGCCTTCAGGTTGAACTTGCCCAATACAGATACCGCCTTCCGCGGCTTGAAGGAATGGGCAAAAACCTTTCCCGTCTTGGCGGCGGAATCGGCACCAGAGGCCCGGGCGAATCCAAGCTGGAAAGTGACCGACGCCACATAAGAAGGCGCATAGAAAGCCTTGAGCGCAAGCTGGAGGAACTTTCCGCCAACCGGGAACTTATCCGTTCCAGAAGGAAAAAGGAAGGGGTTATAACCGCCGCGATAATCGGTTATACCAACGCGGGAAAATCCACCCTTCTTAACCGCCTTACCAATGCGGGCGTTCTTTCGGAAGACAAACTTTTTGCAACCCTTGACCCCACCGCAAGAAGCCTTGAACTTCCGGACGGAAGAAGTATTATGCTTGTGGATACGGTTGGTTTTGTCCGCCGCCTTCCGCATCACCTTGTTGAGGCTTTTAAATCCACCCTTGAGGAAACCGTCCAGGCGGATATTCTTATAAACGTCTGCGACATTTCTTCCGGCGAAGCGGATTCCCAAACCGAGGTAACAAGGGAACTTCTCCGAAGCCTTAAGGCGGATAAAAGCCCTATGCTGAACGTTCTTAACAAATGCGATCTTATTGAGGGCGAACTTCCCATCTGCACTGAAGATTGCGTTTTGATTTCCGCCGCAACCGGGTTCGGAATTGACGAAATGCTCCGCAAGCTTGCAAAAATGCTTCCGCCAAGCCAAATCCGTATGAATCTTTTGATTCCGTATTCCGCCGGCGGAATTTCCGCGGAGATCCGCGAAAGCGGAAAAATCTTCAGCGAGGAATTTACCGAAAACGGAACGCTTACCGATGCTCTTGTTGACGTTAAAATTCTTCATAAGGTTGAAAAATATCAGGTATAAAATAAAAAAGGCACCGCTTTGCGGTGCCTTTTTGTTTTGTGGATTTATCTTCCGTTTTTTCTGTCGTCTTCAATAAGAAGTTTAAGCGCTTCTACGGCAACCTTAACGGAGTTGGTGGTATCTTCGCTCATCTTCTGGTCAAGGCCGGCGGCTTCGCGTTCCTGGTTCCAGACAACGTGGAAGCAGGAACCGGCGCGGCAGCCAAGGGCGGCCGCAACTACGAAAACAGCGGCGGATTCCATTTCGCTTGCTTTAACGCCAAGGCGCTTCCAGCTTTCCCACTTCTGAAGAAGGTCATAATAAACCGGGGATTTTTCCGGGCAATGCTGGCCATAGAAGCTGTCCTTGTTCTGAACAACGCCGACATGAAGGGGAAGGCCAAGGTTTTTGGTTGCCTGAACAAGGCAGTTGGTTATATCAAGGTCGGGAACAGCCGGGAATTCGATGGGCGCATATTCAAGGGAAGTGTGGTCAAAACGGATTGCGCCGGTGGCAACTACGATATCGCCGGACTGTACGTTAAGGTCAATTCCGCCGCAGGTACCGGTGCGGATAAATGTATCGGCGCCGCACTGATGAAGTTCCTCAACGGCAATGGAAGCGGAAGGACCGCCGATTCCGGTGGAACAGACGGAAACCTTTTCGCCGAGAAGATAGCCGGTATAAAGGTTATATTCGCGGTTATAGGAAACCTGTTTGGCGTCATCAAAATATGCGGCGATGGATTCAACCCTTCCCGGGTCGCCGGGAATTATGCAATAGCGGCCGACATCGCCTTTTTTACAGCGTAAGTGCATCATATATTCAAGTTCCTGCATAGCAAAAGCTCCTTAAAAATTTTTTATTATAGATACATTGTAACTCTAAAAAAGGCGAAAATCAACTTATTGCACCATAATTTTTCTTGCAAAATTGCTTATTTCAATCGTTTTGTGGTTTTTTATAAATTCACGGTCAATAACGCCTTTAATTTCAAAATAAACATCGCATTTTTTCCAAATTGGCTTTTTAAGAATTTTATCGGTTCCGCTTATATGTGCAACAACAACGGGACAATCCGCCTTTTTTGCAATGCGGAATGCTCCGTGGCGAAATTCCAGAAGTTCGCCGCTTTTGCTTACCCAACCTTCCGGATAAATTCCGATGGAACAAATTCCGTTTTCGATAAATTTCGCCGCATGGTTGATGGTTTTAAGGGCTTCCCGGTCATTTTTGCGGTCAATGGGAAGGCAGGCGGCTTCGTGAAGAAAAGGTCCGGCAACCGGATAGGAATGGGTTTCCTTTTTGCTGATAAAAGCTATGTGGAGCTTTTTGAAAAGCAAAAGAGGAACCGCCGGATCCAGCCAGTGGATATGGTTGCAGACAAAAAGAAAATTTCCGTTTTCGGGAATAAATTCTTTTCCAGAGATATGAACTTTTACCCTGAAAACTTTAAGAACAAGAAAAGCCGTCTGAACAAGAAGGTGGTAATAATATCTGTTCTGGTGGATAATCGGCTTTTTTACGTTTACAAAAAGCGAAAGAAAAGCGCAATAAATAAAATACGCCGCAACGCCGAGCATAAAAACGTTTATAAAAATCAAAACCGCAAGTATAAGCCAGTACCAGCGGTCAACAAAACCGTAAACAATAACGGTGGAAAGAGCGATATATGTGCTTGAAAAAAGGATTATATAAAACAGCATAAAAATCAGCTCCTTCCGCCTTTATTTCAAAATATATTTTAGCACGGATCGGAATATTATTCAAAGCAACGTTTGTTGATAAACAAAAAAAGAACGGGCAGAGCCCGTTCTTTTTTCTATCAAATAATTATAAATTATCCGATGTTGTGGTAACCAGCATATTCGGAAACGAAACCGTATTTGAAGCCGAGAACGTTGTTTTCAGCGTCAGCAGCGGTTTTGACTGCGAAGGTATTGATGATATCTTCGGTGGTCATAGCGTTGTCGATCATGTACTGGAGCTGTGCTTCGTTATCTTCGTTTCTGAAGAGGAGTTCTTCGGTTTTGCCGAGTCTCATGGTTTTGTCGGAAGGACGGAGGCCACGGAGACCGTTTTCTTCACGACCCTGGAGTACGTAGTAGGTATCGCCTGCTGCGTTTGCAGTTGCAAGGTCATAACCGAGGGTATCTCTCTGGTATACAGCGAGTTCAGCGATAACGCCGCCGCCGTCGGTTACTTTACGGGAAGCACGGTTGAAGTTGATAACGAGTTTGAGGTTTGCATACTCAGTGCAGAAGTTGTAGTCGCCGGTGGAATCCATGAAGCCAGCGAGAGGACCTACACCGTAGCGAGGATAGATAACAGCGTTGATAGCCTGAACTTTACCAACACCCTGGGTCTGTGCGCCAAGAGCTACGTTATCTTTTACCCATTCGCCGTCTTCGACGAGCCAGCCATAGCCGGTTT
>JAFXBK010000081.1 GCA_017521825.1 Oscillospiraceae bacterium | reverse complement strand
TACCTGTTCGATTACCGGAACGGAAACCGTAACCGCCGTTGTAAGCACGGCAGTGGTGGCAAGCACCTTAAGCACCGTGTTATCACGAATAAGCCAAAGGAAGAAAGGCCACAAAAAGCGGTTTTTATCAAAGTAAAGACCCATATTGGTGGCCGTTACCTCAAAATCTATTCTGCGCTTTAAGCCCTGGGCCTTCATTTCTTTACGCAAAAGCTTGCGGCCTTTTTTAATGGCCGTTACCTGTTCGCGGGTAAGAACCTCTTTGCTGCGCTTGCGCCGGAATATGGGTCGCAGCTGCTTTTTGCCAACGGGGTTATCCGCCGCGATAAGGTAGGTTTCCAGCTTTTCCGGTTTTTTGCCGAAGGGGCGGAAATCTTTTATTTTATCAAGCTTCATAAGCTTACCTCTCTCTTAAAAGAGAATCCCTTATAAGCTCGTCTTCGTTTACCATAACGCCCGTAAGGGTTCCGCTTATGGAAGAAACTTTGCAGGCTTCAAGCCATGCTATAATTTCGTGGGTTTCCGCATTGCCGCCGATAAGGGTTATGCCCTGTTCCCTAAGAACAGCCATGGCGTTTGCGGTTTCCTGCTGCAGATAAAGTTCCGGAGCTATGCGGACATAGCCAAAGCCCATTTCGCTGATTTTTTCCAGCGGAAGTTTTTCTCCGTGCTTTTTGGGATCATAACCATCAAGCACAAGGCGAATTCCGTTGCGAAGGTAGCGTTCGATAAGCGCTGTGGTGTTTTTATTTGCAAAGGCCACGGTTTCTGCCGGAACGGTAAGCAAAAGCTTTTCTTTTGTAATCGGCTGATCCTTGAAAAGCTGGGTAAAGTTCTGCAGCTGGCTGTTAAGCTGATAAAAACTCGGCATCATCTGCAAAAGTATGTATTTTACGTCAAGCTTGCAGTTTTCTGTTCTTAAAACCGCATCGGCCGCTTCGTAAAGGAAGTAGCGGGAAATATCCTCGACCATTTTTTTGCGGACGAGCATTTCTTCCACTGCAGAAGCATCTTCTGTTTCGCCGGGTTTTCCAAGAATTCCGCCGAACCAGGGAACAGCTTCGTAAGCCACAACCGTTCCTGCGGTATCGCAGATCATGGGGCGATATTTAAGTCCCATGGGGCGGTCTTTCTTCTTTTCCACAAGCGGAACAGTTTTGGGCAGTGCAGAAGTATAATGTATATATTTATTATATATATTGCGGCATTTGGAACGCACGGAAGAAAGCACATCCGTTAAGGCCGGGTTCCACTTTGTTCCCGCCTGATCAAGAATGGTCTGCATGGCTTCCGCAAAGGGGTCTTCGGATTTGGTTTCCGTCGCAAGGCGGTCCAGTTCTTTTGCTATGCCGACTATCTGGGCAACGGGACTTATTTCCGTTCCCTTTTTGCCGGCAGGATAACCTTCGCCGTCCCAGCGTTCCATGTGCTGTTCGCAGCTTTCGCGAAGCATCAGCCACGGAATATTTTTTGTGGCAGGTTCCGCAAATTCCACCTTGTGTTTATCTTTTGTGCGGTTGCTTTTTTCCTGAAGAACCGCCACAAGAACGCGGCCGTCCGCGGTGTATTTTTTATATACCGCTTTTTCTTCTTCGGTAAAGCCTTCGTTCCAGATCTGATATTCCGGCGGAACAAGCGCCTTGCCAAGCTGGTGGTACATTCCGCATTTATAGGCAAGGTCGGCGTATTTTCCCTTCATACGGTCGGAACCTTCTTTTGTTTCTGTTCCAAAGCCTTTTTCACAGGCCATAACAAAAATCGCCTGTGTATATGCGGCCACGCGGACGGATTGCTGCCTTACGGCCGGGGCAAGACCGTGAAAAGCCTCTTCCCAGGTATCGTATTCCGTTCTTTTCCAGCTGTTTTCCATTTCTGTCATAATAAAACGTTCACCTCGAAAAAATCATTTTTCTATGGGGCTTTTATCTTTTAACCGTTTGGGTTATTCTTTCGAATCATCAATATCGTCGATATCATCAAAGTCCTCAAAATCATCCATATCGTCAAAATCATCGTCGATATTATAATTTACAAGAGGAATATCATCTGTGGTATGGCGCTTTTTCAT
>JAFXBK010000009.1 GCA_017521825.1 Oscillospiraceae bacterium | reverse complement strand
TATGAAAAGTCATTCAAAGATAGAAAAAGGCGATACCTGGTTGTGAAAACCAAGTATCGCCAATTTTTCTTGTCGCACCCTGTACGGCAGCTACCCTATGTCAGTAAATGTTCTCATACTGTCTTATTGGAAACTACCCTCCGGCGCTTTTCTTTTTTTGTCTTTTGATGTATAATAAAGAAAAATTTCCCTGCGAGGTATTTGTTGATGGTACTTAATCTTATAAACTTCATCGAAGTTGCGATAGTCTGGATCCTTATAATTCCGGACCTTCTTTATTCAATACACAGAGAAAAAAAGGTTTCCGAAAAGCCGGACGCCGCTTCCTTAACCGAACAGTTCGGAAGGTACGCTTCCATGCTGCTTATGGTTCTTCCGCTCGGAGTGTGGGAATTCGGTTTTAAATCTTCCGAAGAAATGATAATCTATTTCGCCGGAAACGGAATTTTGCTTCTGGCTTATATTTTTGTTTACGTTCTTTTCTTCAAAAAGCCTTGTTTTAAAAAAGCGCTTGTTCTTGCGGTTCTTCGGATTTTGGTTTTTGCCCTTTGCGGAATTCTTCTTCGCCATTGGTTCCTTGTAATTTTTGCGGGAATTTTCGCAATCGGACATATTGCCGTAACCGTTAAAAAATATAAGGAGAAATAATATGACAGATTATTCAGTCCTTTGCCAGAACCTTTCCGCCATAACCGAAGGCGTTCCTTACGAAACCGCAAACCTTGCCAACGCTTCCGCCCTTTTGTGGGAACATCTTCCAAACCTTAACTGGGCCGGATTTTATAAAATGATTGGTGAAAAGCTTGTTCTTGGACCTTTCCAGGGAAAAACCGCCTGCATAGAAATTGAAATCGGCCGCGGAGTTTGCGGAACCGCCGTTGCGGAAAATAAAACCCAGCTTGTTTACGATGTTCATCAGTTCCCGGGTCACATTGCCTGCGACTGCGCCTCAAATTCCGAAATCGTTGTTCCGATCCACGTTGACGGAAAAATCTGGGGTGTGCTCGATATTGACAGCCCGGTTATCGGAAGATTTTCCGAAGAAGATAAAATCGGGCTTGAGGAATTTGTAAAAGTTCTTGAAAAAGTTTTATAAAAAACCAAAAAAACGCCGCGGAAACCGCGACGTTTTTTCCTTTTGACCTTCAATTTTTACCGAAGGCCGATTTTTTATGTTTTTTGTTTTTCTATATGATATATTTTTATTGCAGGAGGTGAAAGAATGAAATTCAGCCTTATCATCGATGAAACAAAAGAGGAAGAAATTACAGCGACGGTGCACAGACGCTCTTTCCTCACTGAAAAAATTGAAATTCTTGTTATGCAGTACAGCGGCGCGGACAGGATTCCCGTTTTTACCGAAGACGAAATAAAAATCCTTCCTTTTCCCGAAATTGAATGTATTTTTTCCGAAAACGGAAAAACTTTCGTTACCGATTCTTCCGGAAAAAAATACCGCATTAAAATGCGCCTTTCCGAAATTGAGGAAGCTCTTCCCTCTTATTTTATCCGCATCAACAAATCCGCCGTTGCCAACGAAAAGCGGATAGACCGTTTTTCCTCAACTATCATTGGCTCCGTTGACGCGGTTTTTAAAAGCGGAAACAAGGAATATGTTTCCCGCCGCTGTTTTGCAGAAATCAAAAGGAGGTATTTTAAAAAATGAAAGCTTTTTTTAAAGAATTTTTAAAACGCGGTTTTATTTCCGCCTGGGGCGGACCTTTTGTCCTTGCAATTATCTATTTAATAGTCGAAAAAATTGAAAACATTGAAACCATTCCGGTAAACGAAGTTTCCCTTGGAATAATAAGCATAACGTTAATGGCTTTTACGGCCGGCGGAATCACCGCAATTTACCGAAGCGAAAAACTTCCGGTCGTTTCTTCCGCGCTTATCCATGCGGCGGTTCTCTATCTGGATTATCTCTTTATGTATCTTCTTAACGATTGGATTCCGAGAAGTGAAATAGGAGTTTTCACCGCGATTTTTGCCGCAGGATTCGCCCTGATATGGCTTTTTATTTACATTTTTACACGCAGAAAAACCGATAGCATCAACAGGCTCCGCAAAGAAAATAATTAATATTTGCCTTCATATTTTTCCCAAACGAACGGGAATTTTTCCCGGACAAATTTTGCGTAGGAGCAATCCGGAGTTTTTATCATTTCCTTTTCGGTAATATATTCAAAAATTTTATTGTAATACCAATTCAGTTCCTTTTCCGATTTTTCTTCGAATTTTCCAACAATAAGCCTTCCTTCTTTTACATAATTCATAAGTAAATCATAGGCATTCGGAACTTCGATACATTCAAGAACTTTTTCCGGCTTTGTTCCAAGCCTTGCACAGGGTATATTCTTAAAAGGAAGAAGGTTTTCTTCCGGAATTTCGGCTGTATAGATATATCCCTTTACACCGTCCGAAACCTCTTTCAAGGCGTTCGTATAGAGTTCATCATAAACCGGAACGCCGTTTTTTGAAAAGCCATAGGGAAACCAATAATACGGACGTTCCACTGCGTTGCAAAGATAAAACGCCGCAACAACTTCCATTGTTGAAAAATAGATATACGGTCTTTCGTGGTCCGCAATCCGCGGTTCAAGGATTTCTATTCCGCCGGTTCGGCTTCCGTGATAAAGCAGCATAAAATCACCCCTTCGGGGGAAAATTATATGCTTTGCTACAATAAAATACAAGACTTGTTTAAACGCGGAAAACATGGTATAATAAGATTGCAAAAAGGGTCCGAAGCATGGCTTCGGACCCTTTTTTTATAAAAATTTTTAAAAAATTTTGCATTTTCCTATGGACAAACGGAAAAATATAGTATATAATATGGACATAATCCAATTGATAATAAATCTCAATTAGGAATTAACTGATTTAAATAAAGGAGATAAATAACATGAAAGAAAAAATCCTTGAAGTTCTTAAAAACGCAGAAAAACCCCTTCGTCCCGGCGAAATTGCAGCTGCTCTTGGCGAAGATAAAGACGCCGTTTCCAAAGCAATCAAAGAGCTTAAAGCAGAAGAAAAAATTTATTCCCCCGTTCGCTGCTGCTACGCTGTTGTTGAATAAGATATAAAAAATCGCCCTCCGCAAAGCGGAGGGCTTTTCTTTTTTTTATTTTACAAAAAATACAAAAATTATTGCAGTTATAAGAGAAGCAAGAGTAAGAACCGCAAGGACTCCGGAAGTATAGAGCATTGGGTAGCTGGATTTTTTGCGTGCCTGTTTTGCAACAATAGTTCCGATAATTCCGAAAACGAGCCCGGCAACCATAAAAATTATTTCGATTCCTTCCATGTTCAATCCTCCGAAAGTTCCGCCCATTCGTCCATAAGATCGTTCTGGCGGTTTTTAAGTTCTTCCATTTCCGCACAAAGAGCGGACATTTTTTCATAATTTGCGCAGGTTTCCGGGTCTGCCATTTCCTGCTCAATTTCCGCAAGGCGCTCATCAATATCGGAAATTTCCTGCTCAATTGCTTTAATTCGGTTGCGGCGTTTAGCGTCTTCGCTTTTTTGCTGCTTTGAACGGTAATAAACGGTTTCGTTTGCAGAAGGTTTCTTTTCTTCCTTGACCGGGGCGGCAATTTCCTCTTTAAGGCGCATATAGTCATCGTATCCGCCTTCATAGCAGGAAAGATGATCCGGAAACATCTCGATTATTTTAGTGGGAACACGGTTAAGAAGATAGCGGTCGTGGCTGACCATTATAATCGTTCCGGTATATTCGCGAAGAGCTTCATCAAGAGCTTCCTTACAGGAAATATCCATATGGTTGGTAGGTTCATCCAGAATAAGAACGTTAGCATCTTTAAGGGTAAGGGCAGCAAAGCTGAGCCTTGCTTTTTCTCCGCCGGAAAGAACCTCAATTTTTTTGAATACATTCTCTCCGGTAAGTCTTGCGCGTCCGAGAGCGGTTCTTAAAGTAAGTTCGTCGGAACGGGGAAACATATCCCACATTTCGTCAAGCATGGTTTTATTGGGGTTAAGATAGCTGTTATGCTGGTCATAATAACCGGTTTTTACATTTCTTCCCCATTCGATAATTCCGCCGTTATGCGGCAAAATTCCGAGAAGGGTTTTTATAAAAGTACTTTTTCCAACGCCGTTCATTCCAACAAGGGCAATTTTTTCGCCCCGGCGAACTTCCAGATCAACGGAAGGATTGAGGAGTTTTCGCTCGGAACCTTCGCCAACTTCCAACGGAAGATTTTTTACAAAAAGGACATCCTTGACCGGTTCGCGCTCGTATCCGAAATGGAATTTCGGCGGTTTCGGCGGCGGAACGGGACGTTCCTTTATCTCCATATGCTCAATTTCCTTTTCGCGTGCCTGGGCGCGCTTTGTGGTAGAAGCGCGGACTTTGTTACGGGCAATAAAATCCTCCAGTTCCGCAATTTCGCGCATCTGGCGGTCATATTCCTTCTGCATTCTTGCAAGGCGCGCGGCTTTTAAATCAAGATATTTTGTATAACCGGCGTTATAGCGGACAAGGGTTTTGTTTTCCACCTCGCAAACAATGTTTACGATTTTATCAAGGAAATAACGGTCATGGGAAACGGTGAGGATTGCGCCTTTATATGACATAAGGTAATCCTCGAGCCATGTAAGGGTTTTAAAATCAAGGTGGTTGGTCGGCTCGTCCAGCATAAGAAGGTCCGGACCTTCCAAAAGAAGTTTCGCAAGGGCAAGCCTTGTTCTTTCGCCTCCGGAAAGTCTGTCCACCGGGGTTTCCGAATCAAAAGAGCTGAAACCCATACCTGTAAGGATTGTGTTTATCTTAACGGAAACGTTATAACCGTCGTTTGCTTCGTAAAAATTCTTTTCGTGCTCATATTCCGCAAGAAGATTGTGATATTCCTGCGTTCCGTGCTCAAGAACGGCCATTCGGTGCTCAAGTTCGCTTATGCGTTTTTCCGCTTTGAGCACCGGTTCAAAAACCGAGCGCATTTCGGAAATAATCGTTCCGCCAAGGGCAAGGCCGCTGTCCTGGCGAAGAAAGCCTATTTTTTTGCCGGTACCTTTTGCAAAAGTTCCGGTGTCGTATTCCAGATCACCGATGATAATATTGAGAAGGGTTGATTTTCCTGCGCCGTTTTCTCCGATAAGGCCGATCCTGTCGTGGTCTTCAATTTTCAAATCAAGATTTGTTAAAACGGTTTTTGCTCCGAAACTTTTTGAAATTCCGTTCATATCGATAATCAAAGGAAAATCCCCCTTTCTTTTAAAAATAACCAATATATTATACATTATTAAGCAAATTTTTTCAATAGCGGCGCTTTTTTATTTATAAAATACATATTAAAATATATTTTTTGTTTATTTGTCGAAAAATATTGCTTTTTCTTGTTTTAAATGTTATAAATATATATGCCTTGAACAGAAAAGAAAACTTACCGGCAATTTGGTGCCGGATTTTTTTAGGGGGATTATATAAAATGAAAAAAGACCAACTCAGACTTAAAGGAACAATTCCGATAATTGTCGGTATGTGCCTTATGCTTGCTCCGCTTGATCTTATCTGGCACGAAGTCGGAAATCTTCTTGATTTCTTCGGCTTCCTTCTTATCACTGCGGGACTTTATCTTCTTCACCGTGAAACCGGCGGTTTCACCCTTTCCATCATGACTTCCATGGTGTGCACCACCGCTTCCTTCATCATGCTCTGGGGCGAACTTGATCACATTGTTGCTCTTCTTCCCAAAGCCGCATTCTGCGTGCTCCTTTACCTTATGTGCACCAACTATGCAAAATACGCAAACGAAGCCAGCGACCACCACATGTCCCACCATTTCATCACTCACATGTGGATCGACATTATCGCAACTTCCATCGAGCTTACCGGTCACGCAATGGGAATCCACGGAATTCCTTCCTTTATCTTCCTTGCCATCGACCTTTACTGCGAAGCAATGCTTATGCTTCATATGTGGAGATTTTATAAAAAATATAACGGTTTCCACCTTGATAAACCCGTTTACGCAGAATAATTTAAACAAACAAAAACAGCCTGCACAGCAGGCTGTTTTTTTATAATTCAATCCAATATCTTCTGTTCTTTTCGCCGTTTATATTTATTGTATCCTGCAGTTTTCCTCCTGCTTTTTCACACACTTTTATGGAAGCAACGTTGTTTTCGTTTATGTTGAGAAGGACTTTTTTCATTCCCTTTTCTCTTGCAATTTCAAGACCGAGACGAAGGATTTCCGCACCGTAACCTTTTCCCCATTCTGAAACTTTTACCGCATAACCGATGCTTCCGATATCGTTAAGCACCTTTTCGGTAAATTCTGTCCGAAGCTGAAATTCCCCGATAAATTTTCCGTCATCTATTGCCCAATAATGAAAACTTACCGGCTGGCCTTCTATAAGGCCTTTTTCTTTTTTATCATACCAATCTTTTGTCCGTAAAAACCAATCCTCATCAATATAGTCAGGATTTGTAGGTCTGAAATATGCAACATCATTATCATATAATTCCCGGCAATAATCTTTATATCCCGATACATATTCCGGGCATCTTTTTATCAGCTGCAGCACCTTTTTTCCTCCTTTTGAATCCGTTTTTTACAAAAACAGGCACAGCAGAACAAACTGCCGTGCCTTTTGTTTTCAACGATTATTCAAGGCTTCCTTCGCCGCCCATCATTTTGGTGAGTTCTTCGATTCGCTCAATCGGGAAGGGCGGATTTGCAAGGGGTTTCATCGCAATGGACATAAGCTTCATTGGATTATCGTCACCGGCAATCCTGTTGGAGCTCATAGCGCCGCAGATTCTGCAGCGGTGAATAATCGCCCATTCGCCGTTTTTGCGTACCCAGACGGCGATAGGTTCCATAAGGCCGCCGCAATCCGCTTCGCGGTCGCCGGGTTCGTTATCAAGGTGTACGCTGCAAAGGCAGTTGGGGCAATGGTTGCGGTGGTCGCTTCCCGCTCCTTCGGGAATTACTTCCCTTCCGCAGTTTTTACAGACAAAAACCTCGTTGCAGGCGTGGGTTTTATAGTAACCTTTTTCAAAAGATTTTCTCTTATTTTCTCTGTTCATAAGAGTCCTCCTGTAAATTCATTATAGATATAAAATATATCATTATTGCTTTTGTGTCAATCAAAATTTATACATTCCCGTTCAAAAAGGGTTTTTAAAAGCGGATTTTTTCTTTTCGGAATATGATATAACACATATCCCATAAGGAGGTGTTTTATTGAACAGATATAATTGTTCCGAAAATCAATATTATGATTTTCAAAGCGGTTTCAACCGCTATCGCCCATATCCCCAGCCCTATCCTTCCGGATGCTGCTGTAATTCGGCGGAAAGCTATCCCGTCCCGGGTCCCCAGGGTCAAATCGGTCCGCGCGGTCCCCAAGGTATTCCGGGTGCGGTTGGTCCCGAAGGTCCCCAGGGTATTGCCGGACTTCAGGGACCGGTTGGGCCTGCCGGCCCTCAGGGCCCTGCCGGTGAAGCAGGACCCCAGGGTCCCATTGGTCTTACCGGACCTCAAGGTCCTCAGGGACCTATTGGCTTGACCGGGCCTGCCGGTCCTCAGGGTATCCAGGGTGAACCCGGTCCTGCCGGTGCTGTAGGCGCTACCGGTCCTCAGGGGCCTATTGGTTTAACCGGGCCTGCCGGTCCTCAGGGGCCTGCCGGAGCAACCGGCGCTACCGGTGCAACTGGGCCTCAGGGTCCTATCGGTCCGACCGGACCACAGGGACCCGCCGGAACTGTTCTTGGCTTTGCGGATTTTTATGCTCTTATGCCTCCGGATAACACCGCAACAATCGGTGCCGGAGAAGATATTTCCTTTCCTTCGGAAACCGCTATCGGCGGAACCGGAATTTCAAGAGCTTCCGATTCTTCTTTTTTCCTTTCCGAAGTCGGCGTTTATCAGGTGTTTTTCCAGGTAAGCGTTACCGAAGCAGGTCAGCTTGTTCTTACTCTTAACGGAACCGAACTTCCTTATACCGTTACCGGAAGAGCAACCGGAACTTCCCAGATTATCGGAATGGCGCTTGTTGAAAACAACATTGCGAACTCCGTTCTCACCGTTCGCAACCCGGCAGGAACCGCAACCGCCCTTACCCTTACTCCTTCCGCAGGCGGAATCGAACCCGTTTCCGCACACCTTGTTATCACAAGACTTCAGTAAACGTTTATATTAAAAAATTTTATTGTTTTTTGTTGACATCTTTATTTAAAAGTGATAAAGTAATTTGTATATTGTAAAAGGCGTTGACGAAGACGGTCGGAATGACAGACCCGCAGAGAACCGGTGGTTGGTGTAAACCGGTGGCTGTTGAACCAAGGACTTATCCCTTCTGAGCCGGGCATCCGAAAGGTTTTTCCAAGTAGATGTGCCCCGTTTGACCGCGTTAAGGTATAGGGCTTGTTTGAGCCTGAAGGTGGCAGTTTTACTGCAATTTGAGTGGTACCGCGGATAAAGATTTTTTACCCGTCTCAAGAATTATTCTTGGGACGGGTTTTGTTTTTAAAAAAAGCCGTTCCAAACGGTTGGAAAGGAATTGTAATTTTATGAAAAAACAGACAGAAACCTCTCTTATGGAAATTGCACAGCGAATTCGTGAGATGCGCGAGATTATCGGATTTTCTCCGGCACAGCTTGCGGAACGCACCGAAGTTTCGGAGGAACAATACCGAATTTATGAGAGCGGAAAAGTCGATCTTCCTTTCTCCTTCCTTCATAAATGCTCCCTTGCGTTCGGTCTCGAACTTACCGAACTTCTTGAAGGACATGCTTCGAATCTTTCTCACTACACCGTAACCAGAAAAGGTGAAGGTCTTGTTACCGCGGAAGAGGACGGAATCTGTATCCAGAACCTTGCGCCCATGTTCCAGAGAAAACTTGGTGCGCCCTATTGGGTAACTTATAAATATTCCGAAGAACTTCAGGACAAACCCATCCATACCGCAACCCACGCCGGACAGGAATTTGACCTTGTTATCAAAGGTTCCCTTAAAGTTCAGGTTGGCGACCACACCGAAATTCTTAACGAAGGCGACTCCATTTTCTATAAATCCTCCACTCCTCACGGAATGATTGCCGTTGGCGGAAGCGACTGCACCTTCCTTGCTATGGTAATGGCGGATAAAAAACCGGAAAAAGCGGATTATATTATCCCCAAAAAGCCGACCCACGAAAACGACCTTATCAGCAACTCCTTCGTAACCGCGGACACCGACGAAAACGGATATCCCACAAAGCTCCATTTTACCAACACCGACCAATTTAACTTTGCTTTCGATATTGTGGACGAACTCGGCCGCCAGCAACCGGATAAAGTCGCCATGGTTCATGTTTCCAACGACCTTACCGAAAACATCTATACCTTCCGTGATATGAAAGAACGTTCCGCCCAGGCGGCAAACTATTTCACCTCTCTCGGAATCAAAAAAGGCGATACCGTTATGCTCGTTCTCAAACGCCATGCGGAATTCTGGTTCTCCATTCTTGGTCTTCATAAAATCGGCGCAATAGTAATTCCCGCAACCGATCAGCTCCTTCAGCATGACTTTGAATACCGCTACAAAGCCGCCGACGTTAAGGCTATTATTTGTACCGGAGTTGGAAACGCCGCAAGAGAAGCCGAACTTGCCGCAGAAAAATACGACAAACCTATCACAAAGATCATTGTTGGCGAACCCAGAGAAGGCTGGCACGATTTCCGTGGCGAATACGAACTTTTCAGCCGCCGCCTTCACAGAAACGAGGATACTCCCTGCGGCGATGACCCGATGCTTATGTTCTTCACTTCCGGCACCACCGGTTACCCTAAAATTGCAACCCACAGCTTCAAATATCCTCTCGGACATTATGTCACCGCCAAATACTGGCACTGGGTACGCCGCGACGGACTCCATTTCACCATTTCTGACACCGGCTGGGGAAAAGCGCTTTGGGGAAAACTTTATGGCCAGTGGCTTTGCGAAAGCGCCGTATTTACTTACGATTTCGACAGATTCGACGCCGCAAAAATCCTTCCGATGTTTGCAAAATATCATATCACCACTTTCTGCGCGCCGCCTACCATGTACCGCATGCTTATAAAGCAGGATCTTTCCAAATATGACCTTTCCTCCATTGAGCACGCAACCACCGCCGGCGAAGCGCTTAACCCGGAAGTTTTCTATCAGTTTGAAAAAGCAACCGGCCTTCGCATTGCGGAAGGCTTTGGCCAGACCGAAACCACCCTTACCCTTGCTAACCTTACCGGCGGACTTCTTAAACCCGGTTCCATGGGAAGACCCACCCCCGGTTATAAAATCGACATTGTTGATGCAGACGGAAATTCCGTTCCCACCGGTGAAAACGGCGAAATTGTTGTTCGCACCGATGAATCCATTCCCTGCGGACTTTTCCTTGGTTACCACAAGGACCAGGAAAAAACCGACGCCGCATGGCACGACGGAATGTACCACACCGGCGACCTTGCATGGAAAGATGAGGACGGATATTTCTGGTATGTCGGCAGAGCGGATGACGTTATCAAATCTTCCGGCTACCGCATCGGACCGTTTGAAATTGAAAACGTTATCATGGAACTTCCTTATGTTCTTGAATGCGGCGTTTGCGCGGCACCGGATGAAGTTCGCGGACAGGTTGTAAAAGCCTGCATTGTTCTTGTTAAAGGTGTTGAAGGCACCGAAGAACTTAAAAAAGAGATTCAGAACTACGTAAAAAGCCACACTGCGCCTTATAAATATCCGCGAATTGTTGAATTCCGCACCGAACTTCCCAAAACCATAAGCGGAAAGATTCAGAGAAACAAACTTTGATTTAAGCTCCCTGGAGTAACTGCTACCGAAGGTGACTGATGAGGGATATACCTGATAAGTCCAGATAAACGCTCCGCGTTCTTTTTTGATCCCTCATCCGTCATTTGCTTCGCAAATGCCACCTTCCCCTTTGGGAAGGCTTAATCGGAATATTTATTCAAAATTTTGAATTTTACTTGACAACGAAATAATCAAGTGATATGATTCTTTTAATAATTAAAGGCTTTGACGGAGAGTGTAAAAAACGTTTTTCGCCCAAAGAGAGTCGGCGGTTGATGAAAAGCCGATGACGATTGTTTTTTGCTGTAGCTTCCGAGCCGAAGAGAAGAAAGCGGATTTCCGCAAGTAGAACTCTTCCGCGTCAGCTGCGTTAGTGCTTAGGGTTTG